>CABUWK010000019.1 GCA_902495325.1 uncultured Acidiphilium sp. | reverse complement strand
TCGGCGGGTTTTCCGAAACAGGTCGGGAAAACCCAATCCCCGTAATACGAATAGGTCATGATGCCGTTTTCCGTTTTCGAAAGAAGGAAACCGACCCAGCGTTTCAGGTTTTCGTATTCCCGTTTCAAAAGCGAATCGTCTCCGTAAAAACGATGACAATAATAGGGCATGAGAAGGTATGCCACGCACACGGGGTCTGCGGGTCTTCCGCCCACATAATAAGGCGCGGTGTCGCCGATGCCGCCGTCCGGCAGCTGCCCGTCCGAAATATCCGCGACAACTTTCGGGAAAAAGCGCGACATGTCGAAATTATAAACGGTCTGATAAAGCCGCGCACCGAGATCGTTCAGCCAGCCGAACCGCTCGTCCCGCTGCGGACAGTCGGTCAGAACGCCGAACTGATTGTTCTGCTCCGTCCGCACGGCGATCTCGTGCAGATAATTCAGAGAATCGTCCGAACAGGAAAACCCGCCGACGAGGTCGACGTCGCTGTGCAGGTGTTCCGCAACCACGTTTTCCACCCTGACGTTTCCCTTCGTTATGATCTTTACATATTGAAATCCGTGATAGGTAAAGCGGGGAAAATAAGTTTCTCCGCCCTCCGTTCCCTTTAAAATATAGCGATCGGTCGCTTTTGCGCTGCGAAGATTCAGGGTGTTCGGATCCCCGTCCGCCGTCAGGCGTTCTCCGTGAATAAGAACGATCCCGGCACCTCGTTCCCCACGGACGGTAACGCATACCCGCCCCGCGATATTCGCACCGAAATCGTAAACGACGCCGTTTTCTGCCGCATGATGCGAAACAGGATCCAGCCTTCCGCACACCCGCACGGGGTCGATCCGTTCGGGCACGAGAAGAGAAGCGTCTCCCCGCGAAACGATCGGCAGCACCCATTTGCTTTCGATCCCGGCACGATATTCCGCCGACGCCCAATGGGGAAGAAACTCGTCCGCGGTACGTCCGTCGCAAAATTCTCCGTCGTACACGCTGCACTCTTTCACCGCGCCGCCGCGTTCCCACCAACCGTCTCCCGCCGAGGAATGAAACTCGAGCGTCATTCCGTTTTTCAGGGTCACATACAGCTGAAACATCAGTTTTTTACTGCCGTACCACCAGGGCGCAAGCTCGACGCCGATCGCGTTTTCTCCCGCAACAAGTTGCCCGGTAAGTTCGTAAACGGTGTAATAAATCCTTTTTTCATAGTCGCTGTTCGCGGGGGAAAACAGACGGTCGTCCGCCTTTTTCCCGTTGACGAAAAGTTCGTGACAACCTATGCCCGCGCAAGCGGCAAACGCCTCTGCCGGCGCATCCGGCAAAAAGATATTCCTGCGATACAGCGACGACCCGCCTACGGAATTCAGGGGCATAAACGTCCAGTGCCCCTTCCAGTCCTTTGCGGAAAGTTCGGTACGGAAGCGGACGAGGGAAGAATCCTCGCCGCCCTTTTCCCCGTAAACCGTAACGGAAACATAATACACGGTATTGGATTCGAGTTCGGTCCCGATCCCGTGTCCGAGCGTTTCCCCGTCTTCGGTCACACCGGAATCGAACACGTCGAATTGTCCGTTAATCGCCTTATCGCGCGTTTTTGCCACACAGATCCGGAAAGAGGTCTGCTTTTCGCCTTCCGCCTGCCAGGTGACGGAAGGGAAATCGCAGCCGACCGCGAAAGGCGTTTTCGCATGGTCGACGATAACCCGGCAAAGTCTGATCATATTCTTTCTCCCGCCCGCGCGGGCGAACCTGTTTTAACCATCGATCCCGTTTCTCCTTTTTCCGATCAGCACCGCGGAGAAAGCCGCAAGCAACAATGCCGGCACGCATCCTTCCGCGCTTCCCTTGCATCCCCTCTTTCCTTCCGACCCTGCGGAAGAAACTTCTTCTGCGGCGGAAGATTCCTCTTCCCGTTCCGCCTCCTTCACGATGACCGTAAGGCTTACGGAAGAGGACGCGTTCCCGTCGGACAGAAGAAGAGAAACCGTCTGCGTGCCCGTCGCATTTTTATCGAAACCGCCGACCGATACGCCCGTGAGATCGATTTTCTCCGATCTGCCCGAACGATAAGAAACATAGCCGGCGATCCCCCTCGAGGAAAGATACTCCCCCGTGAGATCGGTACCGACCGTAAGCGTCAGCGATTCCGCATTCAGGAAGAAGGCTTCGGCATCGTCCTCGATCTCGACAACGAACGAAAGGGGAATTTCGCCGAGCGTACCCCCTTCGAGATAAGCGCAGATCGTTGTTTTACCCGCCGACTTCGCCGTCACGTTGCCGTTCACGTCGACCTCGGCGACGGAAGGATCTTCCGATACGAAAAACCACTCGCCGACCGTCGCGTAAGACGGGATCATCTTTACGTTTGCGGGCGCCGTTTCGCCGACGCCGAGACGGACGGTCTCTTCGGAAACGACCGCGCCCGTATACTGAATGTCAAGGTTGAATTTCCCGTTTTTGCCGTACACGTAACGGATGTCGCACGCGGCGACGCCCGTCTGAACGAAGTCGCCCTCGCCCTTCGGCACACCCTGCACGGTTTCGCCCGTCCAGGAATAGAAAGGGAGCCCTTTTTTCAGCAGAAGAACGTCACCTTCGCGATAACTCTTTACCGACTTTCCGCCGATCTTCACATCGATCGTCAGAAGGCTCGTCATAAATTCAGCATTGGCGATCTCCGCCGTTTCGCCCTTTCTCGTAAATTCGATCCCGCCGAGAACGGCGGCTTTCTGCTCCGCCGTAAGGTCGCTTAAATATACGTTTGCGGAGTTACGGAACGTTCCCGAAAAATGCACAACGATCGTCCCGAAGAAATTGCCCGAATCTTCCGCGCTCCAGAACCCGCCGGGGATCTGTTCGGTCACGTCGACGACTTCGACGGTCACGGAAACCGTCCCCTTCACGCCGCCGCGGAAAACGGAGATTTCCGCCGTTTGTCTTCCGACGACGGAAGTATCGAGAGAAAGCGAAGCGTTATCGCTGCCGAGCGGAAATTCGTCGCCGTAAACGCCGTTGCCGAAATCGGGCGCGACGGAAACCTTCGAAAGATCGAACGTTCCGTTTTTCGACACGTGGAAAACTCTGTCGTTCATGAGTCTGAACCCGTTTGCTCCCGCAAGCGTGGCGGTCACCGAAATTTTCGCCGTTTTTTTGCCGACCGTCACCGTAATTTCGGCAGTCCCTTCCCTCAGGCAACGGACGAAACCGTTTTCGATCTTCACGATCGTATCGTCGGAAGAAACCATGCTCGCGGCGATATACGACCCCTCGGGGATCAGCTTGAGACCGAGCGGATAAGAAGCCCCGACGGGCAGCTCGATCCGGTCGGCGGAAAGAGAGAAATCGGTCGTATCCGCCACGAAATTCGTCCACCCGTTCCCCGTCCACACATATTTCGCGACGTCGGAAAGACGATAGGCGGCGACGAACGTTTCGTCGATATAGCGATAAAAACGGAAGTTTTCGTTAAATTCGAGCACGGAGCCGACGGGAAGCGAAGAGAGGTCGCCCGCGTTCACGCCGGAAAAGAAGCACAGCATCTGCTTTTCGCTTGCCTGCCCGACGGTATGGAGAACATACTCCTCGTTTCCGTCATAAAGCGCAGGCGTCCGCAGGGTGACGAGATCTTTATCGATGCCGTAACTCGTATCGCTCAGGATATTGGTCGTCGCGAGACGGCTCGCTTCGCCGCCGTCGATCTGAGATTCGAAATAGAAATCGAACGCGCTCGACCAGCTTAAAATATGATCGGAAGCAAGAGGCGCGATCGTCCCGGTTTTATATACGTACACGGGCACGGAAACGCTCCCACCGCCCGCGGTGATCGTGACCGAGGTTTCGCCTTCTTCCGAAAGGTCCGCGTCGTCTCCCACGTTCGCCGCGGAAAGGGAGATCTTATTCCCCTTCCCGCCGCCGGACAAGACTTCGTAAACAGCCGTATTGCGGGCTATAAGTTCTTTATCGAGCTTTTCTCCCACATAAGCGACATGATATTTCTTTCCTTCCCGCGTGGCTCCCGCCGTGATCTCGAAAGCGATTTCCGTCCCGGTCGCCTTTGCGGCGTTTCCCGTTCCGGAAAATCCGAACGCGATCGCCGCGAGCAGGCAGAGGCACAGTGCGGCGACTGCGGGAATTTTACCGTTGATTTTACCGATCATACCGTTTTCTCCTTTCCGCAAGAGCGAAGCCGACCGCCGCGAGAAGGGAAAGCCCCGCGACTCCGTTCGCTCCGCCTTTACATCCTTTTCCGGAAGCGGATCCGTCCGGAGAAGAAGATCCGCTTTGCGAAACGTCTTCGCTTTCGCCGTCCGCTTTGCGCCACACAGCCGTGAGTTTCACGTTGCGGGCGGGCATAACGAACGAAGAGGGATCATAGTTTTCTCCGTCATCCGTTTTCCACCCTTCGAAAATATATCCCTTCTTCGCGGGCACGGGGATCTCCGTCGGCTTGTCGCCGCTTGCGAGTTCCTGCGCCGCGGGCTGAACGTCTCCGCCGCCGACGTCGAACGACAGAACGTATTTCTTCTTTTCGGGAACGACGGACGTTTTTTCGTTCACGTTCACCGTTTCGTATTCCCCGACGGTCACGTTGTCGAGATCGATCGCCGTGTTATAGGTAACGATCATCAGTTTTCCTTCCGCCAGAGGAGAATCGTCCGTACCGGAGAAGATCTTTTCGCCGTCGACGTAAAATTCATAGCCGCCGTTACCGAAGCGAAGCCCGAAGGTGTACCACACGTTTTTCTCCAGGGAAAGGCTCGTCGTCTGCAGAACGGCAGACGCGCCGCGGTCAAATTTACGGATGCGGGCATATTTCCCGACGGTGTTGTATTCGAGATAATATTGCGTATCGGAATCGAGACGGGCAAAAGCGATGCTGACGTTCCCGTCAAGCGAAGATACGACGTTCGTGATGCGGATATTGAAGCGGACGTCCGCCGCGGCGTAATCGTAGCCGAAATCGGTGAACCCCGTTCCGCCGCCCGAAAGCATGGAGATATAACGGTTTCCGTTTTCTTCCGACAGCTCCCATGCGGAATAATCGAAGGTGACCGCATCGAGCGTTTCGAACGTTTCTTCGAAATAACGGGCATATACGGGGGCTTCTCCGCCGACGGAAGCATTGTCGATCAGGACGTCTCCCTCTTCCGTCTGCTCCACGCCGATCCAGAGGGTTCTGCCCGTAGTGAGAGAGAACGTGAGCGTGTTTCTGCCGTTCTGTTCCGCCGTTTTTTCGGCGATCGTCTCTCCCGTAACGGCGTCCGTCGCAAAGAGTTTCGCTTTCCCGGACAGAACTTTTATGTCGACCGAGAAAGTGTGTTCGCCCGTGCCGAGGTAAAGCCCCTGCCAGAGTTTTCCTTCCCCGGAAATTTTTCCGGCATAGCCGTCGTCTCCGCGGACGACGGAGAATTTCGCGTTTTCGCCCTCACAGGACCAATTCGAAAAGCCGCTGATCCAGCCGCCTTTGCCCCCTTCGCGGTCGAAAGTACCGTTCCGGAAATCGCCCGCGCTGCGGATGCCGCAGTCGGAAATAAAATCGGTCGCTTTGATGGAATCGATCGTCGCTTTGCCGCGGTATTCGTTATCGTGGATGCGGACCTGTTTGACGGGAGAATAATCGTCGACTTCGGAACCGTCGTACTCGCCGCCGTAATAGGGGTTGTCCGCCCAGCTTCCGACGGACCCCGCCGTGCCGTTCAGCGCGCAGTCGTACACTTCCACGTTTTTGATCTCCTGCAACGAAAGATCGGGAGCGTCCGTACCCCAGGTAATGAAGGTAATGCCGTGCCCGCCGTAGAAATTGCAGTGTTTTACCACGAGATTATCGATACAGTTATCTCCTCCGGGATTGGGGCTCCACCAGGGGGAAACCTGTCCGCGGGGATCGTTATAGGTGGAACAGATGGTAACGGCGTCGTCGTTGATGAAGCAGAAACATCTGTCGAGGATCATATTCTTCGTGCCGACCGTCGCGGAAAAACCGTCGCCGCCGGCGCAGGTGACTTCCCTCAGCGTAACGTTCGCGATGTAAATATTTCTGCACGTACGCATATTGACGTGGTAGTTATTCGTTCTGCGCAGGGTGATATCCCGTATCTCCACGTTTTCGCAGTTCCAGAACCCGATCGGAATGATATGTATCCTGCCCGCGCAACCGCGCCAGATGGAAACGCCGCTCAGCGTATCGAGATTGTCTCCCCCGGTATCCACACAGCGAAGGGTCCCTTCGCCCGTGATCTTCACGTTTTTCACCGAGTCCCCCTGAATGAGGGGAAGGTTATGACAGGAACATGCCGTCGTCCAGTTGACCCCGGGGATATACACGTCGTGACCGATCGCGACGTCGTAATCGTAATCTTCCGTCCGGGGAGACTGCCAGATCACGGCGCCTTTTTCGATATGCAGTTCCACGTTGTTTCTCATCTTTATGTTCGTGGCGACGTATCTTCTGCCGTAATAGGAATCGTCTCCGGGGATCACGACCTTTCCGCCCCCTTTCGAGGAAACGTAATCCACGGCTTTCTGGATCGCCGCGTTGTCGTTCGTGAAGGCGTCTCCCTTCGCCCCGAATTCGGGGGAAGTGACGTCTACCGTAAGAGACGGCAAGGAAAACTCATAGGGATTTTCGGTGAAATCGCGGTAATTTTCGATCGAGAAGCGATCGGCGATCTTCACATTGCCCTCTTCCCCCGAAACGACCGCCAGGAAAAGAGATGAAAGGCGGGTAATGTTGCCTTTGCGGAAAGGAAGGGTCGCCGTAAACGTGTTGCCGTTCGAACGAACGCGCGCGACGGGGGTAAGTCCTTCCGTCGATTCCGTATAGTTTTCGGGATAGATCTCATAGATCTTCACGCTTTTGCCCGCGTAGCGATCGGTAAGCGTTCCGCGGATCGTCACGACGGAATCGTCCGCGGTGCAGGACTCCACCGTACCGGCGTAATCGTAAAATTCCTTTTCCCGCTCGAAGGTGATCGCATCGATATCGATCTCCCCGCTCTCCGCGCCGACGGGCACGAATTTCAGCTCCGTGATATACCCTTTCGATCCGGTAAGCGCGGAAAGGTTGAAATAATAGGAAGTAAAATCAGCGTCATCCTTCACGAGATCGAAGGTACGCGAAAGTTCTTCGGTAAATGTTTCCGTTTCGTTCGTTCTGAAATACACTTTCATCGCGGAAGCGGAAGTCGCGTTTCTCATGCGGACGAATACCGTGTTACGGATGCTGATACGGGCGCTGTAGCGGTTGCCGCACGCAACGTAAAGTTCGGGAGAGATCAGCGCGCCGTTCTCCCCTTTCAGCGTGTATTTCAGACAGCCGTTTTCATAGGAAACCTCTCCTTTTTCCGCCCGGAACGGGGTGACTGACGAGGGAGAAGTAAATTCGAAATCGAATTCCCTGTCGTTGAGCGCAGAGCCTTCCGTCCGTTCGATCTTCACGTTTTTCAGTTTCGGACAGACGAAATATCCCTGGATATAGCACGATCCCATCGAAAAGGTATCGTCGTAAGTATTCGAAGAGGAAAGGATCTCCTTTCCGTTCAGATACCATTTCAGATCGTCTTTCGCAAACGTCATTCTCATCGAATACCATTTCTTTTCGGAAAGAGAACAGGAAACGGTTTCCGACACGGTTACGTCCGTGCCGTTTTCGCCGATCCTGCGGATCTTTGCCGTTTTCGAAATCGCGTTATATTCGAAGAAATACTGATATCCGCTCGTACAGCGGTAGGCGGCGCCGATGTTGCCGTCGTTCCCGCCGGAAACGGAATCGATGTATACGTCAAACGAAATGCCGTCCGCATTCACTTTTTCGTCGGAAGACAAAACGTTTAAACTTGCCAAAGAGTTTCCGAGGAGGACGGCAACGCCGCCCTCCTCGGAGATCGTCCATCCGGAAGTCGACCACCCCGCGAAAACGTCCGCCGCGGACGCTTTCAGGAATATGCTTCCGAAACACGCTGTCGCAAGCACGGCTAACAGGAAGAAAATCGCTGTCGCTTTTTTTCTCTTTCCGATCGCCGCACACTTGTTAATCCGCATAAGTTTCTCCTTTCTTTTTCACCGAAAGAACGGCGATGGGAAGAAGCGCGAGAAGGAAGAGCCCGCCGGAACCCGCCGACCCGGAACAACCTTTCTTTTCTTCTTTCACCGTCACTTTCAATTCGCCGGTCACCGATTTTCCGTCAACGGTAATACGGAAGGTCACCGTTTGTTCGCCCGTCTGATCGGGATCGTATCCCGTGATCCTCGCGCCGGACAGATCGACTTCTTTGCCCGTCGCCCCGGACACCATCAGAACGACCGCTTTCACGCCGAAACGTTCTTTCACGGAGGCAAAATCGAATTTTTCGCCTTTCGTCAGTTCCACCGCTTTCTCCGACGTAATGAGGATCCCGGAAACGGAGTCGGTCACGGAAACGGTGTACGTCAATTCCTTCACCGTATCTCCCGCGATCGTCTTCAGCGTCGCCGTGACCGTGGTCGTGCCGATCTTAAGCCCCTTGATAAGCCCCTGCGCGCTGACCGAAGCCACCGAAGGATCGGAAACCGCGAAGAACCATTCCGCATTCGAGCAGTAAGACGGGATCGCCGCGACGTTCGTCGCATGGGTCTCGCCCATACCGACGGACACGGTCTCCTCGAGCACTTTCGCGTCCGCAACGGGGATCTCGAGGAAGAATTTTTTGTTTTCGTTATACGTAAAGGTCATGTCGTATTTCAGTTCGCCCACTTTCACGTAATCGCCCGCACCCTGCGGCACGTTATTGGCGTCCGTTTCGCCGAACCACTTATAGAAGCCCATGCCCTTTTTCAGCGTGATCGTATCGCCGACGAGATACGTTTCGATCGCCTTGCCGCCGATTTTCGGCGTGACCGTAAAGATATACGTGAGATATGCCTGAGAGTCGCATTCTACCGTTTCGCCCGCACGGGTATAGGTCACGTAGTCGGTCATAAACCTGCCTTCGTCTCCCGGCAGATCGTACGGATAGACGTTTGCCATGTTGCCGAACGTTTTCTGGAAGAAAATTCCGATCGTGGTTCCCATGAACCAGCCGGCATCGTCATAGCAGGCGATGTTGTCGGGATACACCTCCTCCACGTTCCATACGGCAACGGAAATTTCAAGCTTAAACGGCTTATCGCCCACGTAAACGGTCATCGAGATCGTCTGTTTGCCGGCGGCGGAACTGTCGAGCTCGTAAGACGCGTTGTCGTCCGTAAGAGCGATCGCTTCGCCGTAAATGCCGTCTCCGTAATCGGCGTAAACGGAAATTTTCGAAAGGTCGAGCGCGCCGCCGACGGAGAGATTATACACTCTTTCGTCCGCAAGTTTTACGCCGACGATTTCCTTTTTCACGACGGTAAGCGCGATCGTGCATCTGCGGGAACCGAATTTCAGAGAAATCGTCGCGCTGCCCTCGCCGACCGTTCTGATCTTTCCGTTTTCGATCGTTGCGACCGAAGGCTCGGAAGATTCGAGAGAAGGAACATAATAACTGTTTTCGGGCAGCACGTTATAGGCGGGCGCATATTCCGCCCCGACAGGCAGCGTGAGAGAAGTCTCGGGAACGGTAACCTCTCTCGCGTCCGCTTCGAACCAGGTCCATTCCGTGCCCGTCCATACGTAAGATACGTCGTTTTTGAACTTATAGGCGGCGATCCACGTTTCATCCGTATAACGCCAGAAGCGGAAGTTTTTATTGAAGGAAAGCACCGTTCCGACCGGGATCGAACCCTTTGCCGACATATCGAATTCGTTGAAGAAGAGGATGCACTGAAGGTTCGATACCTGCCCGACGGAATGAAGAGCGTATTCCCCGGCGCCGTCCAGCGCGGCTTTCCGGAGGGTAACGATATCGGTCGGGATACCGTAAAGAGGATTTTCGATGATGTTGAACGATCTCACGTCCGAAGTTTCGCTTCCGCCGACGGAATCGATAAAGTATACGTCCACCGCGCTGCCGAAGGATACGAGACGGGAAGGCTGAACGTCGTCCGTCGTGACGACTTCATACACATAAACGGGAACGTCGACCGAAAATTCTCCGCTGTTTAAAACGACTTTCGTTTCTCCCGCGCGGGAATTGTCGAACATGCCGGCGTCAATCATGTCTTTCGTCACGGCAAATTCCGTTCCGGCAACGCCGCCTTCCATGATCCAGTACGCGGAGAGATTGGCAACCAGACGGTCGAGATCGAGCGTTTCGCCGACGTAGGCGACGAAGTAAGACTTGCCGTCTCTCTGCGCGCTCGTTGCAAGTTCGAAGCGTATTCCCGTTTTCGCGGGTTCCGCGCCGACGGTAACGGTGATCGTTTTCGTGATCTCCGCAAACGCGAGCGTAAAGGTCACCTCGCCCTGCGTAAGAGCGGACACGTTGCCTTCTCCGTCGACGGTAGCGACGTTTTCGTTATCCGAATAGAATTTCGGGTAATCGACGGCGCCTTCGTTCACGCTCCAGAGGATCTTTGCGGTCGTTCCCGCACGGAGAGAAAGAAGTTCTTCTTCGTTGACGATCGACGCGCTCGTCGCCGCCGGAGCCTTCACGAAGTTCGTGCCGTCATAGCGGTAGATCAGGTTTTCGCCGAGAACGAACACGGGCGCATAGCTCTCGTCGAGACGGACCATGCCCATATCGTCGTTATAATTCGCCTCGTTCATCTCGTAAACGGTAAGCCCCTTAAGAAGGATAATGCCGTCTCCCGCACGGAATCCGGAGATCCCGGCAAAGGCGAATTTCCCCTGTGACAGGACGTATCTCGTCGGAATGCGCTTTCCGTCGCGCACGAAGATCGCGGTCGCGGCGAATTTCTCGTAAACGCGGAGATCGGCTTTCGTGTGATCGTACTGATGCCAGCCGGAAGTCGCGTCGTCGAAATAAGAGGAAGCTCCCTTCACGCCCATGAGACCGAAGTCGATCACGAGAGCGTCGGACGAAGTATGCGTTCCGACCGTTACCGTGCCCGCGGCAACCGAGATCGTTTCGCCGGCGGTCGCATACAAACCCGTCCAGCCGTTTGCCGTATATTCCGCCACGTAAGTTTTCGCCGTGGAGATCTTTTCGCCGTTCGCCGTGAAGGAGAAGCCTGCGTTCACCGTGATCTTATCGCCGACGGCAGGTTTTGCGGACGTGAGGAAGAGAAGAGACGGCATCATGTCGCCCGCGGCGGAAACGGAATAGTTCACGCTCGTAACGGAAACCTTCTGCCCGTTTGCCGAAAGATATTTCACCGCGGAAAGATCGGCGTTTTCCGTAGCGAACGCGACGGAACCGAGATTGCGGTTGATCGCGAACGTCGGCGTTTCCGCACCTGTTGCCGCAACGAAGCGGAACACATCCGTCGAGACGGCGTTGCCCGCCGTTTTCACGCTGCCGGCGATCTTCCAGTCGGAAATTCCGGAGATCGTTCTGCGCGCCTTAAAGCCGAAAACCGTTTCCGTTTCGGTATAATCCTGTTCGGTAAACGCCGTGTCGTTCACCTTTACGTTCAGTTTGCCGTTTTCCGCCACGATGCGGAAACGGAACTGCGTAACGCCCTTGAATTCCGGCTCCTCGATCAGCCCGTCGCCGTGATACTCTTCCCCGCGATAGAAATGGATCTTTTCGCAGTAAGGGCAATACGCGATGCCGTAACCGCCCGCCGTGAACATGACGTATCTGAGCCCCGTGTGATCGACGGACAGATAGGTCAGGGTAAATTCGAGCGTAAAGTCTCCTTCGTAAACCTTACCGAAGGTAACGGAGGAATCGTAACCGGCGGAATCCGCCGCCGTGTTTTTGGAAAGAGAAATCGTGAGTTTATCGTCTTCCGCCGCGACATAGTTGCCGTCGTACTCCGGGATATCCTTTTCGGAATCGGCAAAATCGGCGGTGCCCCAGTTCACGAAGGTCTTGCCCGCGTCGGGATCGACGGGAATGACCGGTTCTTCCTTCACTGTCCCTTCCGCCTTGAAATCGGAGATGTCTGCGGTCACTCTGTGCGCTTTGAAACCGAATTTCGCCGTCTCGCCGGAATAAGTCTGCGTATCGCCGAGCTTGTTCCCGTTCACGTAAAAGGAAAGTTTGTTGCCGCTTCTCACCACGCGGAATGTTCCTTCGTTTGCGGAGAAGGACATCGAAGCGACCCTCTTCGTATCGTAAGTCGTGCTCTGAAGGAGCTGAACGTCCGCATTGTAAGGACAATACATCAGCGCGTAAGAATCGCCGATCGTAAACATGAGATAGCGCACGCCCGTGTTCGAAACCGAAAGGTAATTCAGGGTATATTCGATCGCGAAATCGCCCGCGTATTCTTTATCGAAAGAAACGGTCGCCTCTTTCGTGAAATCGGTCGCGCCCGCATTGGCGGAAAGATCGAAAGTCAGTTTGTCGTTCGCGGTGGAAACGGAGTTGTTTTCAAACTCGGGAACGTCGATCGCGGAAGCGGCGAAATCTTCGCTCGTCCACGGTTTTACCGGAGTCGCGACGTCGCCGCTGCCCCTGATCCCGGAAAGTTCGCAGATCACCCTGCGCGCCTTCATCGTAAACTGCGTTTTTTCCGCGGTGATGCCGCTTGCGCTGCCGAGGAGCTCTCCGTCGATAAACAGGGAAAGCACGTCGCCGTTGCGGACGAATTTTACGGTAAATTCCGAACCGGGATTCGTCTTCGCGATGCGCCCCGCGCCGTCGGAACTGTAATTCGTGCCGGCAAGAAGAGAGGCGTCGCCGTCACCCCAATAGGGGCAATAAAGGAAGGAATAATCCCCCGCGGAGAAAATGAAGAATCTGTCGCCCGTGTGATCGGGGGAAAGATAGGAAAAGCGGAAAGAAAGGGTAAAATCCCCTTTGTAAATGCGGTTGAAGGAAGCGGAAATATCGTAAGCGTCCGTATTCGCAGCGGTCGCCTTGGAAAGATTGACGGAAATTTTATCGCCGTCGAACTTTACGGAATTCCCTTCGTAAGAAGGAACGTTCAGCGTGCCGTCGGATAAAACATCCGTCGTCCAGAGCTCATCTTCGGGTTCTTCCGCCGTCTGTTTCGTCCATACGCCGTTGCCGTCGCATACGAAAACGATATCTTCTTCGCCGAACGTGTAAACGGCGTCGTGATCGACGAAAGTCGTGTTTCCTTTCAGGGTGATCGTCGCGCCTTTCGCCGCCGTTTTGAAATTCATGAAGGCGTTCGTATCGTAAAACTTCATACAGCCCATGGCAGGTTCGTTGCGGAAGTGCGTGATTGAAGCCGTTTTGCTCCCGTCCGACAGAACAACGGAAGAGAGCGGCGCGCCCGGAATGTCATACTCGCTTACCCCTTCCGCCGCATACAAAGACGGGGAAACCGTAAGGCGGAACATGTTTTCGTCCGCAGAGATCGCGACGGGAGAAAGGGTCACCTTTTCCGCGGCTTTCTTCGTCCAGCCGCCGTTGCCGTCGCACTCGTATACGACGTCTTTATCGCCGAAGGTATAAGTCGTTCCCCGATCGGTAAAAGTCGCGTTCGCTTTGAATGTGATCGTTGAACCTTTCGCCGCCGTTTTGAAGTTCATGAAGCCGTTCGTATCGTAAAACTTCATGCGACCCATGGCGGGTTCGTTGCGGAAATGCGTGACCGAAGCCGTCTTGCTTCCGTCCGACAGCACAACGGAAGAGAGAGGCGCGTTCGCGATGTCGTATTCGATCACTCCTTCTTCCGTATACAGCGAGGGGGAAACCTCCGCCGTAAAGTAGTTTTCGTCCGCACCGAGCACGGCAGGCAGTCCGAGCGCAACGGGATCGCTTTCCGCGAATGCCGTTACGGCAAAACCGCACATGCACACCGCCATGACGGCGGACAGGACAAAGACCAACAGTTTTTTCATAATTTTCCTCCGATTTTAATATCCGTAAGAATAGCGAAGCCTGCCGATGGGCGCGCTGTCGCCGCTCACGTAATAATCCATGATATCTTTATAATTCGTCACGTTGTCCGCGACTTTGAAGCCGAACGAAAATTCGCTTGCCGAAAGCCCGAGAAGAGCCAACGGAACGGTGATCAGCATTTTATTGCCTTCGATCGTCATCGCCGCGTCTCCCGCTTTTTCCCAGTTCCAGCCGCCCGCACTTCTTTCCACCGAAGTCTTTCCGTTTTCGGGAGATCGATTGAGAAGGTAATCGTATCCTTCCCAGGAATTGTCCGCCGTCGCTTTTTTCGTAGAGAGAAGAACGTTCATCCAGTTTTCCCCTCCCTCGTATGCCGTGATCGCCTCTGCCGTTTCGATGCCGAAATATACGTTTTCGTCGTCATGCGTGACCGTGACGGACACGATGTCGTTCCGGGCGGAACGATCGGTATACCAGGAGCCTAAAAGCCCGAGCGTTTTCGCCTCGGGGCGGATGTCGAACCCGTAGAAATCGCGCTCGATCGCATCACCGCGGAAATCGAAATATTTCGACGATACGCCCGAAAGATCGGCAAAACTCTTCACCGTTTTCTTTTCCCACTCGTAATCGGAAGCCTTCTCCGCGCCCTTGTATCTCCTCACGTTTCTCACGAGCTGAAGATAGAAGTTATCCTGATAGGTGTTTTTATCCATCTCCATATCACGGGAAAATTCGTTGGAGAAATTATCCACGAAAATGGGGTGATCGCTCCCGCCCGGGCAGTATTTCCAGGCGAGCCATTCGTTCCAGCCCGTCACCGTGACCATTTCCACTTCTTTTCCGGAAGCTTCGTAGCGGAACACCGTTTCCCACTGATCTTCGATGTTTCTGCCCGCCTGCCAGTTTTCTTCCACGGTCAGGGTCGATTCGTTCCACCCCTTGGAACTTCTCCCGTCGAGACGATATCTCGAAAGATCGTTCCCGTAAAGGTTTTTCATATACGTATAGATCGAATAAGACGTTTCGGTCGCGCCGTGCTGCGCCACGGAAACGTTTACCGCCTTGTTTTCGGGATAGTAATAATTTTCTCCCGTCGTCCAGTCCATCCAGGGGAATCCGTTGTCCGCATAATTCTGATTGGGCCACTGCGATTCGCGCACGTCGAAATATTCGCGCATTTCGTCGGAAATATTCACTCTCGCCGTCCCCTGCGCGTCCGTTCCCCTGTTATTCTCCGTCGTGCCGACGATCAGCGGTTTCCCCGTCGGTCTGAACCAGATGTCTTCGTATTTGCCGTCTTTATAGAAGCAATCGTAGATCTCGTTCACGCGGTCGCCCGACTGCGTGTTGGTGTAAAACACGACTTTCGGAACGTTCCATCCCTGATTATACAGTTTTAAGATCGTATCGAGAAGGGTGTAAGTCGGTCTCGACAGCGCGACGTTTTTCGGATCGGTCGGATCGGACACGAACGCCGTGTGATAGTTCTTTTCGTAGATCTTATCGTTCGTCACGTCGAGATAGATGAAATCCACCCCCGCGAGCGTGAGCAGCTCCATATGCCGCGTGATCACCCATTCGTCGGCGGTGTTGTAATACCCGTAAAGGGGTTCGCTCGTCCAGTGCACGTAATTCGCCGGGCTTTCCATTCCGTCCGGATAGCCGGCTTCGGCATTTTTCGTACCGGGGATCTTCTGCCCGATCCTGTAATTCGTATCGAGGATCGCTTTCGCGCCGTTTTCCGTTGCGAGAAGTTTCGTGGAGTCGTAAACGCCGGCGGAAGAAACGTGCGTTCCGAGCCACAGAAAATAAAACACACCCACGTAGCGTTTGCGGTCTTTTTTCTCTCCGCCGGTCGGCGTGATCTCCCTTCCGAGCCTGTCCGTGCCGGATAAGCTCGCGATCGTAAACTGATTTTCGTCGGGCAACTGAGTCATATTCGGTTTTTCATCCTTTTTACAAGCACACAAGAAAGTCATGACGGCGCACAGGGCGATCCCGATTGCTCTTTTCAGCTTCTGATTCATGTGTTCTCCTTGAATTGTTTTATTGATTTTTCGTCGTATCCTGCCGTATAAGCCGATCAACCGCGTTTTATTATCCCTTCAGTCCGGCGGAGGCAATGCCTTCCACCAGGTATTTCTGGAACACCGCGTAAAGGACGGTGGGAACGACGGACATGACGGTCGCCGCGGCGAAGATCCATTCGGGATGCTTCGAGTTGGTTTCCGAACTCGTCATTTTATAAAGGGCGTAAGCGAGCGTATAGGGGGCATCGCCCGAGTTGTTGTACATGGACGGCGTGAGATAATCTCCCCACGCGCCGATAAAAGCGGTAACGCCGAGGTAGATCATGATCGGGAAACAAAGGGGCGCGCAGATGACGAAACAGCGGACGAAAGCGTTTGCCCCGTCGAGTTTCGCCCCTTCTTCCAACGCTTTCGGGATCCCGAGCAGGAACTGCCGGCTTAAAAAGATGTTCATCGCCCCGCCGAAAAAGATCCCCGGCAGGAAAAGCGGTTTCAGCGTGTTCGTGAAGCCGAGGTCGTTATAGAGAACGTACATCGGCACCTGCGTGACGATAGACGGCAGAAGCACCGTGACCATCATGAGGGAAAACATAAAGTTTTTCCCGATAAATTCCAGCCTTGCGAACGCATACGCCGCAAGGAAAGACGAAAGGGGCACCGTTACCGTTACGATCAGCGTTACGATCACGCTGTTTAAAAGAGGCTTGCCGTATCCCCCTTCGCGGAAGGCGAGAGGATAATTTTCGAAGTGCAGACCGTCGGGAAAAAACCTCGTTTTCGGCTGAAGGATATATTCGTTGCTCATCAGCCCGCGGTTGATCATGAAAAAATAAGGAAAAAGCAGAATGACCGCCAGAAGGACGAAAACGACGTACAAAGCAACGTTCCGCCCTCTTCTTTTTTTGTTAATCGTTCGCATACTGCACCCACTTATCCGTTCTGAACACGAGGATCGTACACAGCCCGACCGCCGCCACGAGCAGCCACGCGAGAGAACACGCGTATCCCATGTTATAACGGCGGAACGCTTCGTCGTAGACCTTCAGTCCGAACATGAACACCGAATTGTCGTACCCGAATCCCTGGTTGGGGGCAAACGTGAGCGTTCCGTTGAATTGAAGGGTCACGATGAACGTCGTGATCAGGTTATAAAAGATCATCGGCGTAGAGAGGGGCAGCGTGATCCTGAAAAAGGAGATCAGGCTTCCCGCCCCGTCGATCGAAGCCGCCTCGTAAAGCTGTTTCGGAATGTTTTTGAATTGCGCCAGCCAGACGATCACGCCGCCGCCGAGACTCCACAGATTCATGAACACGATGGAAAGGATCGCGGAGGAAGATTCGGCGTAGAAAAATTTAAGTTGTTTCAACCCGAGGGAAAGAAGTATCGTGTTGAAAAGCCCCGGGCTTTCCGCCGTCACGTCGTACCGCATCACATAGCTCCACACGATGCCGCCGACGATCGCCGGCATCACGCACGGCAGATAATAGATCACGCGGAAGGCTTTCACCCCTTTCAGATCGACGTTCAGAAGAAGCGCGAGCAGATAGGAGCCGACCAGGACCACGGGAATATTTACGGCGGCGAACAACAAAGTGTTCCCGACCACCTTTCCCATCGCGGGATCGCGGAAGGCTTTCGCATAGTTGCCAAGCCCCACGAAATCGAATTTCGACACCACGTCGTAATCGTAAAAAGAATACCAGAGGGACTGCACGATCGGAAGCAGGGTAAACACGCAGATACCGAAGGTCATCGGCAGAAGGAAAAGCCACCCCGTTACGCTCCCTTTGATTTTTTTGGCGAGAGTTTTACCGTTCATTGCGCGATCGCCGCCTCGAGATCGCTTTTGAACGATCCGATGAAATACGTGACGGAATTGTTCTTGGAGAAATCGCTGATGTTCTTCATAAAGTTCTGCACGGCGTTCTGAATGCCGAACATTTTCGAAGGATCGAATTTCACGAAATAATCGGTACAGATCTTCTTGTCTTCGGAAACGAGCCATGCGTCGAGATTCAGATTTTCAAGCCCCTTGCTCCACTGTTTTTCTTCCGCAAGGTCGATGCGGATGGACGGCGTGGCAAGTCCGTTGTTAATGAGAGCCATCTGCCCTTCTTTGGAGATCATGTAATTCAGAAACTGCCACGCGAGGTCACGCTGCGTCGCGCCGGAATTCGAACTGATCCCCCAGCCCGCGAAACCGCAGCCGATTTTTCCGTTTTCGCCGATCAGCGGGAAGGGCAAAGCGTCGAATTTTCCTTTCACGGCGAGTTCCTCGTTCATTTTCGTCGGTCCGTAAGAAGAGAAGAAAAACGCGCATTTGCCCGCCTTGAAGTTATAGGCGGAAGTATACGGCTTTACGATCCTTCCCTTTTTGGAAAGGGTGTTGACCATCGTAGCCATGTTCGCCATGTTTTCCGAATCGACGGCAACGTTTCCGTTTTCGTCGAAAATATCCGCCCCGTAAGACTGCATGATCGGGTTATACACCGCTTCCCACTCGAAGCAGGGATCGAGGGCATAACAATCGGAATACCCGTCCGTTCTCGCCTGCGCGCTCGTGAGATAGGTATTCACGTCATCGAGCAGAGAAGAAAACTGATCCCACGTGAAGGAATTGTTGAATCTTTCGTCCGTTTCCGGATCGATCCCCGCGGCTTTCAGAATATCCGTATTGTAATAGGTCACGACGGAGTCCATCGAGCGGGGCACGATATACCGCTTTCCGTCATACTCGCTCATCGAGAAGAAGGAAGAATAATAATCGGCGTCGAGATTGAGAACGCCCGCTTCTTTTGCGGCTTTATAGTAAGGCTCGAGGCTCACGATACAGTTTTTCGAGATGAGATAATAATAGAACCCGGTATTGGCGTAAAAGAGATCGGGCGGATTGCCGGACGCGATCGCGGCGTTGACGGAAGCGGCGTAACTGTTATCCGAAATGTCGCGATAATCGAGTTTTACGGTGACTTTCGGGAATAATTCCTTAAACCCTTCCGCTAAGGCTTCCACGTATTTCGCTTCCAGCCCGCCGTCGCCCGAAGGCACCATAACGGAAAGGGTCGCTTCCGTATTTTTATCCACATTCAGATTGACTTCGTAGTCGTCCGACGGTTTTTCGTTGATCTTCGGTTTGCATCCCCCGAAAAGAGAGAGGGAGAGCACCGCGGCGGAAACCGCCGCCAGAATTTTGTTCTTCATTTTCATCCTCCTGTTATTTTCCGTTTATCGCTTTTCCCGGAAGATCGCTCCCCGGAAAAAACGAAAGGATCCGCCGCATAAAGCGACAAATCTTTTTACCGATCGCTTTCCTCGATGCGGTCGGATGTTTTCGTAAAACTTGCCAGACGGTATCCCCGGCTGTCTTCCGCGAGAATAAATCCGTTTTTGTGTTTTACGTCCGCCATGGCAAATATGTCACCGCCGTTCACGTCGCAGGCGGTTTTGTTCCATAAGGAATCCCTGTTGAGATCTTCATCGAACGTATAATAATAGTCCGCTTTTGCAACGCTCACTCCCTGCGGCAAAACGATCTGCATGTAACCCGTTTCGTCCGCGGGAATAACGATTCTGCCCAGCGGCGTTTTTCCGAAACATATTTCGTCCGCAAAAGCGAAGATTTCGGGGACCCCGAGGCATTGATTATGCCCGTGCACAAGTCCCGGAACGATACAGATATCCGCTTTTGCCGCCTGCGCCGTTCTCACGGCAGAGTTCAGAGAAAAATGCGTGTCGTTCTCGCCCGTTACCAGAAGCATAGGCGTGCGATTGAGCGAAAGCTGCGTTTCGTCGTCAAGTCCGTATGCTTTGTTTGAGTTGATATATTCCGCAAACGGATTACTGCCGTATCTGTTGGCAAGCGTACCGTAAACAGGTACGGAAAAAGCATATCTGTCATCGTAAGCCGTCGCAAGACAGGTCAGATATCCTCCGTAAGAAACGCCCGTTATCCCGACACGCGTCCCGTCCACGCAATCGAGCGAAGAAATATACGTCGTGCATGCGATAACCGCCGCTAAGGCATGATAGCTCCATTGCGAAGTAACGTCGTTTGCATAGTCGGTAAAATGCGACTGTTCCGGTCCGTGATTTTCGATACTCTCTCTGTAATCGGCGTAGTTGCTGTTATTGATACTCGTCTGCAAAGTCGGCATCTTCCCTTCCGTATCCATCGCGATTGCGGCATATCCCTTTTCCGCCCATGCGACAGCCCAGTCGTAAAACGCAGTGCCCGTCGCGCCGTGCACCAGAACGACTGCCGGCACTTTGTTCTCCTTACCTGCGTTTGCCGGCAACGCAACGTATGCGAAAGCGTATTCGTTTTCGAGCGTTTCGACAAATATCCCCTTCGCGGTTCCTTTGTCAAGTTCGCCGTAAGTTTTCGTTTTCCTTTCCGACCAGAGATACGACGGCAGATCGAGCACTCCGCCCGTATATAGCTGACCATCCGTTTTCACATTTGTTTTCGCCGTACGATAAGGAAATATATCCGTATCCGGTTTTTCGTTCCCGGAATTTTTTCCGCATGAGAAATGAAACATGTTCATAATAGCCAGACAAACGATCCCTGTGATTTTCCATAATTTTTTCATCGGTTTTCTCTCGGAATCCCCCGCCGTTTTATTTCTTGAAATCGAAAATCGCGCTTAAGAGATTCATCGCGTAAAAGCGATGAATAAAGTCGTTCGGATGGTTGATGTTGTTCGCCCCGATCTCGTAATACTTCTTCTTTTCGAGCATGGGGCTCACGGCGTGATACATATCCACCAGGCAAACGTCCATCCACTTCTCGTTTTTCGCGTCTTCCGTCGAAAGCTTTTTCAATTCGCTGACGAGCATTTCCTGCTCTTCGTCTGTCTTCGTTTCCGGATTGGACGGGAACGGCGCGACAAGGATGATCTGGCATTCGCTGTTCACCGCTTTCGCGGCGGAAATCACCTTTTTCAGATTTCTGCGGTAAACGCCGCCTTCCACGTTCACGTAAGTATCGTTCGTCCCGAAGGCGAGCACGAGAAAATCGGGCGCCTGCGCCGAGATCAGGGAGATCTGTTCTTCTTCCGCCGCCCAGACGGAATCTTTTCCCCCGACCGACGGATTCGAAAGTTCGACCGTCACGCCGCCGAGAAGTTCGATACCCTCTTTTAAAAGCGTCGCATACGGCGGACATTGAGGATCGTGATTCCATTTTTCGGAAGACGAACAACCTTCGGAAATACTGTCTCCGAAAACGGTCATTTTTATCGTTTCCTTTTTCGCGAGTTTCTGCGAAAGCCCGTAAAGCTCGTCATCGAACGTTTTCACCGTCGTACGGTCGACCGATGCGGGATCGTAAGCGTAGGTCACATGAATGTAATTGCCCCAGATCAGGCTCGTTTCCGTGTAGATCACGCCGCCGATCATCTGGTATCCCGTTCCCGCATTGCCAAGGGGATACTGAGAGGGAACGTTGTTTCCCTTCGCCCATTCGTCGCGGAAAACGGGAATGGAACTGCCCTCGGGAAGGGTGATCGTGTCTCCGTTCACCACATAGTCCACCCCTTCTTTATACTCCGTTTTCAGCGTTGCGTCCTTCACGGAAATCACGCGGAGCGCGTCGTATAAAAGGTGACCTTCCGCCCTGCCGCCTTTGTCGACGATCATCAGCTGTTCGTTGTAAATAACGTTGCCCTGCCAGAAGGGAAGGATCCTCTGTTTTTCGGAATAATCGTACGAAATACCGTCGATATCCGCTTCGTAATAAGGAAGTTTCGTCGCGTCGAACCGATCGGAAACGGACTCTTTTCCTCCGCCGTTTCCGCATGCCGCCGACGAGAGCGCGACCGCCGCCAGGCACACCATGCAAATACCTCTTTTCAGATTCATAAACGTCTCCGTTCATCTTGGTTTTCAGGAAAAAACATCCTTCCGTCCGCCGCGCGGGCAGGCGGAAAAAACCCTTTTCTCCCGATTCGGATTCATTTTATCATAAAATCGAGGCAAAGAAAAGAGATTAACCACACATAATATTGTATAAATCGCACATTAATTGCGTCATTCCGCTTGACGAATTTCACGGAATGTTATAAAATAACACATGAAATCGCAAAAAATGAGGATTTTATGGCTGAGAAAGAACAATTTAAACTATTGCACAATTTAAACATTGCGATCGAGACCGCCGCTTATCTCGACGTTGGCAGAGAATGGGAGAAAATGGTGGAATCTTTTACCTATTACCGCCTGTATTACGTGCGTTCCGGTTCGGGGACGCTCGTGCTTACCAACAAGACGATCGAACTGGAAGAGGGATATATGTATTTTATTCCCGCCTTTTCCGTACTGGGCGGAACGTGCAACGCCCTCGGGCATTATTTCATCCACATGATCCCCGACGCCACGACGGCGCATCTTCTGAAGATCCTTGCCGTAAAGGAAAAATGTCCGCTCGAAAAATCCATTGCCGATTACCTTTTCACCACAATCGCACAGAATTGCAAAAAAAACACATTGAGTTGCGCGTTTTCCGCGGACAGCGCGCTGAAGTTTCTCCTTTCCCGTCTGATCGACGAAAACGCCTCTCTCTCGGCAACCGAGTTCGACGCCCAGCGTTTTCTGCCCGTGCTCGAATACGTGGAGAGAAACATCACCGAAAAGATCCGCGTGAGCGACCTTGCGGAACTGATGTTTCTGGACGACGGATATTTTTCCAACCTGTTCAAAGCAACGTTCGGCGTGTCCGTAAAACAGTATATCATGGATAAAAAAATAGAGCGGGCGAAAACCATGCTCATCGCAGACACCCCCACCCACACCGTGGCGGAAACTCTTAATTTTTACGATACGGCGTCCTTTTCCAACTATTTCAAAAAGAAAACGGGGCTCACGCCGAAGGAATTCCGTTTCAAGTCGGACTGAGGACCGATCTTCCGCCGCAGGCGGTTGCACGCCGCAGGCGGTTGCACGCCGCAGGCGGTTGCACGCCGCAGGCGGTTGCATGCCGCAGGCGGTTGCACGCCGCAGGCGGTTGCACGCCGCAGGTCCGTAAAAAAAACCGGAAGTTTCGTTTTTATGACGAAACTTCCGGTTTTTTAGGCTTAGCATTCTGTTTATTCTTTTTCGTATGTGCGGACGATAAATTCCGCCGTGATCGGGCAGACGGGCGCGGCGGCGAGTTTCTCCTCTCCCTTTCGTCCCGTTTTATAAGCGTAAGGGGTCATGCCGTACAGGGCGAGCCGCGTTTCCGCCGCAGGATCGAACGAATACGAAACCACCTCTTCTTCCGCAAGGCGCATCCCCTTTCTTTCCCGAGGGGGAATCTTGTTCGGGCGGACATCGTCGTATAAAATCTTTTTCAGCTCGATCAGATGATTCTCTCCCGGAACGACCTCGAGAAGGACGCCGCCCCTTTTCAGCACGCGCAGAAATTCTTCGGGCGCATCCGGGGCGAAAATACGCGTGAGCGCATCGCACGAACGATCGCGGACGGGTAGCGAAAACGCACTCGCGACGAAATACGTCGCTTTTTTATCCGCGCCCGTGGCAAGGCGCACGGCGACTTTCGAAATATCGAATCCGGAAACGCAAGGGAAATTTTCCGCTAAGGTACGGGTGTAATACCCCTCGGCACAGCCGCAGTCGAGCACCGTTTGCGGACGGTATTTTTTCAGCGTTCTGCACAGAAAGTCGCGCAGGGGCGCATAGGCACCGCTCTCGAGAAATCGTCTGCGGCACTCGGTCATGACGGCGTTGTCCCCGGGGTTTTCGCTCTTTTTCCCCGAAACGGGCAACAGATTGACGTACCCCTGCCGGGCGAGATCGAACGAATGTCCGCCGGCGCAGACGAAAGCGTTTCCTTTTTTATCCAGTTTTTTCCCGCAGTTCGGACAGATCAGCATCGGGAATTTCTCCTTTTCAGACGACGTATAAAAACAGGTATCCCGTAAGGCACAGAACGACGACGAACGAGAAATTGATCGCGGAAAACAAAAGCAGATATTTTCCCGTTCTCCCGCCTTGCGCGCGGAAACTGCCGAGAGTGATCAGGCTTGCGAGAGAGGCGATCGGCGTGCCGAGTCCGCCCACGTTCACCCCGACAAGCAGAGCCGGATAAGCATTCGTAAAACGGCAAAGCAGCGTTGCCGTGGGAACGTTGCTGATCACCTGGCAGGAAAGCACGGAAAACAGCAGCACGTTTTTATTAAGAAGCGAGCCTATAAGTTCGTGAACCGCCGATATGCGCGACAAATTCCCGCTGAAAACAAAGAAGGCGCAAAAGGTAAAGAGCAGCGAATAATTGACCGATTTATAGGCTTTTACATCGAGCGCGGCAACCCCTGCCAGGGCGAGCCCGACGCCGATATACCAGGGATACACCCGCATCACGGAAAGAACGGACAGAACAAAAAGCACGAGATAGCACGCAAGCCGCCTTGGGTTTACGGCAAACGCAACGTCGTCCGTAAGCCAGGCAGGTTCCTTTTTCACAAAGAAACAACAAAGAACGATCAGAACAAGCGCGACGAGAAAGGTCGGAAGCATGATCGCGAAAAACTCTCCGCCGGGGATATGAAAATAAGAATACAGATAGAGATTCTGCGGATTGCCGAAAGGCGTGAGCATGCCGCCGAGGTTTGCCGCCACGTTCTGCATCACGAAAGTAAACGCCATATATTTTTCCTTTCCCGTGCGGGAAAGAGCAAAATATCCGAGCGGCAGAAAGGTAATAAGCGCCATATCGTTGGCAAGGATCATCGATCCGAAATAAGTGATGAAAACGAGCGCGAAAACGATATTCCTCGTATTTTTGAGCTTCACCACGATTTTTTTCGCCAGCATCTCGAAAAAACGGATATTCCCGAGCGCGCATACGACGGCGAGCGTGGCAAACAGACACCCCAAAGTCGGAAAATCGAAATAACCGACGTATTCCCGGTCGGGCGGTACAATAAAGCAGGTAACCGCCGCCGCAACGATCGCCACGGCAAGCACCGCGTGCGCTTTTAAAAAGAAAAGAACTTTTTTCATCTGTTTCCGTCCGGGAGAAAAACTCCCTCTTTACCCGGCACAATGAGCCGTAAGATAAGGCAACGCCTTTTCGAAACGAACGCCGTAAAAATGTTCCGGCTCCGTCGCGGCGATCGCTTTTGCGGTAAAATCGGCGGCAAGTTTTGCCGCGGAAAAAGCGTCCGACCCGCGGCACAGAGCACCCGTGAATACGGAAGCGTAAATATCGCCCGTCCCGTGAGACATTCTCGGAAGCCTTTCATGGAAATAATACTTCGTTTCCTCTCCCCTCTTTGCAACGGCAACGCCGATCTCTCCGCTTTGATAGGTCAACCCCTTCAAGATGATCGTGCCGCCGCAAATTTCTTTTAACTTTCCGATAAGTCCGTCTATATATTCTTTATCGCCGTTTTCGCGATACTCCGTACCGGTGAGAAGACAGGCTTCCGTCACGTTGGGAAGAACGGCGTCCGCCACGGCGATCAGCCGTTTCATATCGAGCGGGAAACCGGAAGCGAACCCGGGATAAAGCTTTCCGTTATCCGCCATCGCGGGATCCGCGATAAACAGCCCGCCCTTTTTCAGATGTTTTCTCAAAGAGGCTACGAGGTCGATCTGCCTTCTGCTGCCGAGATAACCGGTATAAATGCAGTCGAAATCGATCCCTTCTTTTTCCCAATGCGCGGAAATCGGGGCGATATCGTCCGTGAGATCGCGGAAGGTAAACCCTTCGAAAGCCGTATGCGTGGAAAGGACAGCCGTAGGTAATACGCACGTTTCCGTTCCGCACGCGGACAGGATCGGTAACGCCACCGTAAGCGAACACTGTCCCACGCAGGAGACGTCCTGCACCGTTAAAATTCTCTTTTCGGACATTATATTTTCTCCTTTCCGTCCGCCGGACGGATTTTCAAAAAAGCGACCGCCTTGACGATCGCTTTTAAAATTTGCTTATTTATCGCCTTATACGAAGACTTTTTTAATTGAGCAAACCGTGAGGTCACCAGATCTCGCGGGAGCGGATCTGCGACAGGCAGAGCGAAATGAAATCGTCAAGCTTCATTTTGCCGAGATCGCCTTTGTCTCTCCGCCGCACGGAAACTTCGCCGCTTACCGCTTCGGCTTCGCCGATCACGAGCATGTACGGCACTTTTTCGAGTTGCGCCTCGCGGATCTTTTTCCCGATCTTTTCCGAGCGCAGATCTTTGGACGGGCGAATCCCCGCCGCCAGCAGACGATCGAATACTTCGCGCGAATAATCTTCGCTCTTTTCCGAAACGTCGAGCACGGCAACCTGCGTAGCCGAGACCCACAGAGGAAGAGCGCCCGCATATTTTTCAAGCATTAAGGCAAGCGTTCTCTCATAGCACCCGAGAGAAGTTCTGTGGATCACGTAAGGGTATTTTTTCTCCCCTTCCGCGTCGGTATAAAGCATGCGGAATCTCTTCGCGAGCTGGAAATCGATCTGGATGGTCACGAGGGTGTCCTCTTTGCCGAACACGTTCCTGATCTGGATATCGAGCTTCGGTCCGTAAAACGCCGCTTCTCCTTCCGCTTCCGTGTAGGGAATCTCAAAATCGTCGAGGATCTTTTTCATGAACCCTTCCACATTCTCCCACTCTTCGTCGGAACCTATGTATTTGCTCTTGTCCGCAGGGTCGCGGCGGGAAAACCGATAATACACGTCTTCCTGCAGCCCGACGGCGGTCAGCATGAATTTCGAGAGATCGAGGCAGTGCCTGAACTCGCTTTCCACCTGTTCCGGCGTACAGGCGATATGCCCTTCCGAAATGGTGAACTGCCGCACGCGGATCAGTCCGTGCATTTCGCCCGAATCTTCGTTGCGGAACAGTGTGGACGTTTCGCCGAGCCGCATGGGAAGATCTTTATAACTTCTCGGCTTGTTGAGATATACCTGGAACTGAAAGGGGCACGTCATCGGGCGAAGGGCAAACACTTCCTTGTCCTTTCCCTCTTCTCCCATCACGAACATGCCGTCGCGATAATGATCCCAGTGCCCGGAAATTTTATAGAAATCGGACTTTGCGAACAAAGGAGTTTTCGTGAGAATGTAGCCGCGTTTATACTCCTCGTCTTCCACAAAACGCTGCAGGACCTGCAGCACCTTGCTCCCTTTTTCAAGCATTACGGGAAGCCCCTGACCGATGGTTTCCACCGTCGTGAAATAACCGAGGTCTCTGCCGATCTTGTTGTGATCTCTTTTTTTCGCCTCTTCCACCCGTGCGAGGTATTCTTCGAGGGCGGATTTTTTCGCAAAAGCCGTTCCGTAAATACGGGTGAGCATTTTGTTTTTGGAATCCCCTCTCCAGTACGCCCCCGTGACGGACGTAAGGCGGAACGCCTTGATCATGCCCGTGGAAGGCAGGTGCGGTCCGCGGCAGAGATCGGTGAAATCGCCCTGACGGTAGAAAGAGATCACGCTGTCTTCCGGCAGATCTTTGATCAGCTGAACCTTATACGGCTCGTTGAACTTCGTCATGAGGGTGATCGCTTCCTTTCTCGGAAGTTCGAAGCGTTCGATCCGGAAATTTCCCTTGATAATGAGCTTCATCTCCTCTTCGATCGTGGCGAGGGCGTCCTGCGTGATGGGGGTTTTGAAATCGACGTCGTAATAAAACCCGTTTTCGATGGTCGGTCCGATCGCAAGCGAACAGGTGGGGTAAATGGATTTGACCGCCTGCGCGAGCACGTGCGCGCAGGTATGGCGATAAATATCGAGCCCTTCTTTATCCTTCAGCGTGATGATCCTAACTTTGGCGTCTGCCCGGACGGCATACGACAAATCGACGAGCGTGCCGTCGACTTCCCCCGCGACGGCATTCTTTTTCAATCCTTCGCCGATCGACTGCGCGATCCCCGCAACCGTCGTGCCTTCCGGCAACGTCAGCGAAGATCCGTCCGATAACGTAATCTGCATAACCGTGATTCTCCTTCTCTTTTCTTTCCCCTGTATTTCTCTTCTTTCCCCGCGCGACAAAAATCGCCCTCGAGCGTTTCTCAAGGACGAAATTTTCCTTCCGCAAGCCGCAGCCGACGGGTACGAACACGTTTCCCTTCGACCAAGTAACGTTTCCATTATAACCTTATTCGGCTTTTTCGTCAACCTTTTATGACGTCGTTTTTCGCGTTTTCCGTTTTTTCCGGTTTTTTTGTTCCGTTTCCGCCCGGCATGCGCAAACCGTTTCCTTTCTCCGCCGGGAAAACGCATGTTCCGCCCCTCCCGCAAGAGAGAGATCCGTTCCGTTTTTATCGCGGGAGACGGCACGGTTCTACCTTTCCCTGCGGGACGCCGAAAACACGACGGACGAACCGAAATATTCGCGCAGATACTTTTCGTCCAGAGACGGCACGTTTCCGATCAGTTCCACACTGCCGCCGCCGGACAGAATCACTTCCCGCACGAGTTTTCCCTCTCCCGTCGCATCGATCAGATCGGAACGGCGAAGACGGTTGAAATTTTTATCGTACACGTTGCCGTTTTCCACCACGACCTTTCTTCCGCGTTTTTCCCCGACGAGATACACGATGAAATCTTTCAGTCGTTTTTCGTCAAAATAAGCCGGAATATAGCCGACGATGTCCGTCCATTTTCTTTTCAGCGCTCCGAGACGGAAATTCCAGATCCCATCGATCGCATATTCGCGGAAAAGCCGCAGTTTCCGCATGATATACCTCTTGTCTTCGGCAAGATCGGCGGCGATGAGAGCGGAAAAAAGAAGTTCCCGCTTCAACCCCTCGATCCCGTCCGGACGGACGCGCCTGCGAAAAAACTCGTATTTATACCGCACGGCGATCACGTCCGCAATGCGGTCTTCCGTTTCGCTTCTGAGATAATCCGCTCCCTCTTCGGGCACGCGGATCGTCAATACGGAACGCACGTCGTCCGCATGGCGGAGAATTTTCCCGCCGAGATCGTCCGCCGCGCTTTCGAGCGTTGCGAGAAGATATCCGACGTTCTTATCGTTCGCCGCGCTTTCCGTAACCGTTATTTCTTCCATGGATATAGTGTATGCGATAAATTACTTTTCATAACCTCTTTCCGAAATGCCGGAGAAGAATCAGACGAACCATGGTCCGGCGGCATGTCGGAGAGATAGCGCCCTTCCTCTTTTTACACAAAGAAATCAGCCGTTTATCGGCTTATAGCATCGTTTCTGCGAAGACCGCCCCGCAACTTTTCCCTCGCACGGGAAAGGAGTTTGCAGCATTCGGAGAAAAGAATGACGGTGGAGGAAACGGCGATCGTCTTCAGCCATACGGAAAAGCTTAAAGGCGTCGTGCCGAAAAATCCGCCCAGAAACTGCGTGATCGCGACCTGAAACGCAAACGTTGCGGCGAACACGCCGGGCATAAGCCCGTTCCTTCCCCCTGCCGAAAACAGACTTTCGCTGCCCGGTTTCCTGCAGTTGAAGGCGTTGAACAACTGAAAGAGAACGAACATGCAGAAGATGACGGTCGGCACGCTTTCCCTTCCCGCCCCGATAAAATCGAACAGGTATTCCCCGAGGACGAGCGCAGCCATAAACAGCCCGTGCAGAACGATTTTCAGAAGCATCGGAAGGGTGACGATGCTCTCTTCTCTCCCGACGGGCTTTTCCCCCATCAGCCGGTCACTTCCCCGTTCGAGCCCGAGAGTAAGCGCAGGCGGACCGTCCATGATGATATCGATCCACAACAGCTGAAGGGCGTTGAAAGGACCCGGCAGCCCCGCCAGCAGACTTCCGATCACCGTAAGCATCGCGGTCACGTTGACGGACAGCTGAAAGGTGATAAACCTCTGAAAGTTGCGGTAGATGTTCCTTCCGAACGATACGGCGCGGACGATCGTGGAAAAAGAATCGTCGAGAAGGACCACGTCACCCGCTTCTTTCGCGATCTCCGATCCCGACCCCATCGCAATGCCGATATCGGCATGTTTCATCGCGGGCGCATCGTTCACGCCGTCCCCGGTCACGGCGACGACTTTTCCGCTTTTCTTATACAGATCCACGATCCGCAGTTTCGTTGCGGGAGTACTGCGCGCAACGACTTTCAGTTCGGGCAGGATCTTCATGACCCCTTCGTCGCTCATCGCCTCGATTTCTCCCGCCGTCAGGCAAAGCCCGCCGCCTTGCAGGATACCCGCTTCCTTCGCCACGCGTTTCGCCGTATGGAGATTATCCCCCGTGAGCATCACGACGGAAATGCCCGCCGCCCCGCAATCGGCAACCGCCCGCGCGACGTCCGGACGAACGGGATCCGCAATGACGGCATACCCGTCGAGACGGAAAGTTTTCTCGCCCTCTCTTTTATGCGCGAACGCGATGCACCGTTTCGCCTCCGCCTGCTTTCCGGCAGCGGCGGAGAGAAGTTTTCGTTTCACCCCTTCGTCGTCCCCGCACATACCGGTCACGACTTCCGGAGCGCCCTTCAGATAAACGCCGTCTCCCTTCACAGCCGTCACCATGTGCTTCTTTTCGGAAGAAAACGGGACAAGCAGGTCTATAAGCTCTTTATCTCTCAATTTTCTATAATCCGTTCCGTCATGGGAACGGGCATATTCCAAAAGCGCGCACTCCGTCGCCGAGCCGAAAAAAGCCGTTTTCCCCTTCTCTTTTCTCAGTTCCGCCATCGAATTCAGGCAGATATTTCGCACCGCCGCCCGTCGGCTTTCGGGCGAAAGGCAAACGAGTTCTTCCGTTTTCATGCGATTTTCCGTCAGCGTTCCCGTCTTGTCCGAACAGATCACGCCGACGGCGCCGATCGTTTCCGCCGCAACGAGTTTTTTGATCAACGCGTTCGACTTCGCCAATTTCAGAACGTTCAGGCTCAGAGCGATCGCCGCAGTGGTCGGGAGCCCTTCCGGCACGGCGGCAACGATCAGAACAACCGCTTCGATAAACGCATCCTGCACGGTAAAAAAGGAAAGATCGCTCGTCAGAAAAAGTCGCACGACGTTCAAAACGAATGCAAACGCGGCGGCGATCGCGCCGATCAGGGTGATCTTTTTTCCCATGCCGGCAAGTTTTTCGTTCAACGGTGCCGAAACGGTATTTCCCCCTTTCAGCGTTTCCGCGATTTTTCCGAGTTCCGCCTCGTCTCCGACAGCCGTTACGAGCATTTTCCCCGTTCCCGAAGAAACGAAAGTTCCGCCGTACACCATATTTGCCCGCTCCGCCAGAGGACAGGAAGGGGGAAGCCGCATGTCCGCGCGCTTTTTCGCCGCAATGCTCTCCCCCGTCAGCATCGATTCGTCTACGGCAAGTCCGTTCGCTTCGATCAGTCTCCCGTCCGCCACCACCTTGTCGCCCGTACCGAGAAACACCACGTCCCCGCACACGACGTCTTCTTTGGCGATCACAACCGTTTCGCCCCCGCGGACAACGCGGACGCTGATGCGGTCGTAAACCCTGCCGAGCGTTTCAAACGCCTTTGCCGAACGACCTTCCATAAAAACGGTAAGGAACGCGGAAAGAAGGACGGCGACGAGAATCCCGATACATTCGAGCGCGTCGCAACTGCCTGTTTTCAGATATTTTCCGATATTCACCCCGACGGTCACCGCCCAGGCGAACTCGAGAATGACAAGCGTCGGCTCGGACAGCGCGTCCGCAAGCCGACGGAAAAACCCTTTCTTTTTTTCTTCGGTCAGCTTGTTCGCGCCGTATTTCGCACGGTTTTCCGAAACGGCTTTTCCGTCAAGCCCCCGCTTTTTATCCGAGCGAAAACGGGAAACCGCTTCTTCCGCTCCCGCGGCGTGGGCAAGAAATTCTCCCCGCAAAGCCCCTGTCCCGCCGACGGCGGATCCGTCCTTTTCCGTTGCGTTTCCGTAAGAACGCCAAAGCCCGTCCCGTTGTTCCGCCGCATTTTCCCGCGGCTTTGCCGCCTTTCCGACCGATCGCATCCGTTTCCTCCGAAAATACTTTCCCTTGCTCCTGTCCGGGATCCGGATTTTATCCGGTTCAGATCTCTCCCGACATCCGGGGGATCCGAGCTTCGTTAAGCCCGGATCGTCACGGATCTTTGCGTGCCATATCCGCCCGCATATAGGCGGCGCACTTTATCCGCTATACTACTATACGAAAAGACTTCCTTTGTTATGCCGGTTTTTATCATCGCCGTTCAAAAATCCGAATCGTCCCGTCGCAGACGTCCCGAAAGCCGATTTCCGATATATAAACCGCGCTATAAGCCGATTATCGGGCAAAAACAATGCCCTTACCGAAGTAAGAGCACTATTTATTTTATGTTAGATCTCAATATGATTTATATCATTGTCCGAAGAACGCCTGTAAATCACCACCTCATTTCCGATTACTGTTACAGGCTCCGCTCCCGTAAGTGCGCAAATCGCATTCAAAAATGTTTTGACGTCGGTTGTCGCATCGTGAGAAACAGATATTTTAATAAGTTCGTACGAATCGAGAGCAATGGAAATGTCGATAATTTCCTTTCCTCCGATACCATTTTTACCTATTTCAAAAATCGGTTTTAGTTGTTGCGCTATACCGCAAAGTCTTGCCTTTTGTGATGTCGTAATCATAGTTTACTCTTATCTTTACCCATTTTCGAGTAAATGTTTTTAATCGCTTCGAGTCCTGCTTTTTCGCCGTTCTCTACCGCTTTGCCATACATTTCGATTGCTTTCTTATAATCTTTCCTCACACCGAATCCGTTTTCATAACAGATCCCGAGATTGTGATACGCAACGCCCGAACTGCACTTTTCGGCAGCAGTCTTAAAACACTTAACCGCTTCCCTTTTATCTTCTTTTACGCCGTAGCCTTGAAGATAGCAAAGTCCGATATTGATAATCGCTTCTTCCTCGCCGAGATTGTATGCGTCGGTAAATAATTCAAATGCTTTTTTGTATGCCGCTTCGGTTTTGACGGTATAGTAGTAATAAAGCCCCACTTGCAGACACGCTGACGGATTTTCGCCCTTCACGCTCTTTTTCAGCCAATGAAGTGCCGTTTCCCTGTCGGCGGTCACGCCGTAATAACCGCAAGCATACGCCATACCGAGATTATACTGCGCGGCGGCGTTTCCGAGTTTTGCAGCTCGTTTGAAAAGTTTAAGGGCGGTTTTCTCGTCCTTTTCGAGTCCTAATTCGTCGCCGAGATACGCTTCCGCCATTCTTTCGATTGCGTCCGGAAAGTCCATTTCCATTGCCATCTGATAATAGAACAGCGCGTTTTTGTAATCGGCTTTTTGGGTTTCGTAAATCGTCGCCATACACCAATAAACGCCAACGTTATCCAAATCGCACTGCGCGAAACAATCGAGCGCGTCGTCATACTTGCCTTTTTTGTAATAGTAATATCCCAAATCAAGCAATGCGTCGTCCTGACAAAGGTTCGCCGCCTTTTTGAGATAATGAATATACTTTTTCTTGTCGGGTTCTATCCCGTACCAACCTTCTTCGTATACGCGGGCTTGCATATAAAGGCTTTCCGGATCGTTGTGTTTCACGCCGTCTGCTAAATATGCCAACCCTTTTTCGTAGTCGTGCGGAACGAACCTGTCGTTGAGATAAACGTAAGCCAAATCGAAATTAAGAGAATGATCTCCGAGACTTAAACCCTTTTCATACCATTCGATTGCTTTCGGCACGTCTTGTAATGTTTCATCGTTCAGGTAGATAAAGCCGATTTTCTTTGCAATCTCTGTATCTCCGAGATAAAATGCGCGCTCGTAAAACTGCAACGCTTTTTTGATATTGTCGATTTCGGGCGTTTTAATCAGCATCTCAAAGTAATATAAATCGCCGAGATTTCTCGCCGCCACCGAAGAACCCAAATCAGAAGCCTTTGTATAATACTCGATTGCCTTTTGCAAATCCTTTTTTACGGCGTGTCCGTGCTGATAACAAAAGCCAAGGCGAATAAAACATTCCGTTTCGCCTTCTTTTGCTCCTGCCGTATATGTATCGAACGACTTTTTATACTCGTTACGATAATCGAACGTATCGCCAAGCGCGGCATATGCCAAAACATCCTTTTCAATCGCCTTTTTGTAGTAAGTAGCTGCAGTTTTGAAGTCGGACTCGTCCATATATAAGTCGCCGATCAAAGCATAATATTTCGGCTTCTTCTCGGCAAGTTGTTTGTACTTTTTTATTTTATCGTTTTCTGTATTAATCATAATTTGTTTTTTTGTATCGCAACAGTTCGTGGCGAACGTTTTGCTGTTTACCTATAAAAAATGTTAATGATTACGGATAACCGCTCCGTTCTTTATCTCAAAGGCAATCTTGCTGTCGGTTATCTTATATGCTACATTGTATTGATATCCCGTAACGGGAACTTCCAGATAATTATCAGTTTTATTGAACAAACACAGACCTATGGAAAATTCTCCGTCTGCCTTATCGAAAAAACTGTTTTCTAAACTCAACACGGTTTCTTTTTTATAACTATAGTTTCCGTTTGACACCGTAAACGAATAATCGTCGTTTTCAAGATTTTCTATACTTTGTAAAACCGCTCTGCTTCCATCATTCTTTGATATTATAAAACCCGCTTTATAATCTTCAAGACTTACAGTGACAGAGTTTATTCCGTAAGGAACGGTAATGGAAACGGCGTCGAGGGGAAACTCAGAATCAAGGTTTGAAATCGAAAAAGAACAAATTCTTTTTTCTTTGGACGGCGTAGGTTGCGGCTTTTCTTCCGGCTTTTTACCACAACCGACAAAAAGTAAAGACGTGAGTATCAATATAAACAATAAAGCAAGTGAAACTATATTTTTTCTCTTTAACAAGTCGAATTTCATTTTTTATATCTCCTGTTAATTATAACGTTGCAAACGGTTTGGACGATATAAGTTTGTAATCGTCGTCGTGCGTGTAGAACTGTTCCATAAGCCAATAAATGCCGTTGGCTTTCTTCCTGAGTTTCTTTGTAAGCAACTCTCTCGTTATCGGCATTACCTGAAATATACTGATGTATTTATGCTCGGAAACATAGCATTTTACGATACTCGGCGATTTGAATACTTCGGGTAACAGCAGTACCGTTCCGCAATACTTTCCGTCAAGTCCCATATCTATCGTATCGGAAACAGTAAGATTATCCTTTTCGTTAAAAGCATATTCGGCGGTAGACCAAAGCAAGGAATTTAAGAAAAGCCACTCGGTTGAATCCTCGCCGACTTCCACTTCCGGTGCGATCAACATCATATATTCGTTGCGGCGATTCGCTTTTCTGCCCCAACCTATATCGCGTTCGGGCATCAGGTAATCGCTTGCGCCGATGGTACACAGTTTCCAAAACGGCATTTCGTTCGTCGGTTTGAAAACAAGCGTTGTAATAGGCTTCATATCCGTCGGCAGAACATTCTTTTTCAGTTTCAAGCTGAAAATCGGCTCTTCCCCGAAAACGGTTTTATAATGGTCGTATAGTTTTTGCTGTCTTTTGCTTTTCATATCCGAATTTCTGTTTCCGTTATCGATAAAAATTATAAAATCACAAATTTGTCAAAACGACATAAAGCAGTGCATAGGCTTAGCATTCGTTATCACTAACTATTTTTACGGCGAAAAATCGTGGAAAAGGGCGGAAAAGAAGCCTTTCAGGTAATCAGAAACAGCAAATGCTAAGCCTACAAAAACGATTAAAGATATTCTTTCAATTGCTCCGAAAGGATAGATAAGTCCGCCGTTCTGGACTCCTCGCTGTTTTCTATATTACTTAAAACATAATCTGCCACTTCGGGTTGCCAATAAACTTTAAGGTTTTTCTTCGCTCTGGTTACCGCCGTATAAAAAAATTTTTAGGCAGCTACGCTATATGATGATTTTATACTATTTCATTTTTTTACTTACTTAACAGCATTTAAAATCTTCATTCCAAATTTTCGCGAAATAATATGTGCATCTTTCTGATTGGAAATAGGTTCGATTGTCGACAATATCTTTTGCTGAACTTCAGGTTGCCAATAAATTTTTAGTTCCTTCTTTGCTCGAGTAATCGCTGTGTAAAATATATTGTGCGAAATTAAATCCTCGATCTCATTAGTCACAACAATTTTTACCGAATCATATTCCAACCCCTGCGCTTTATGTATTGAAATTGCATAAGCAACTTGAAAAGGAACAACTTGCTCTTTCTTTCGTTCTCCTCTATCATCATCTATAAATTTACCAACAGTAAAGCGAATTATCGAATGTCCGGGGGTATCGCACTCAAGCAACTCAAAACCAGCATCTGACGAACCAAAGCCATTAATTGCCATATCAACTTCGATCGTGAAAGTAATCGAAGTCTCTTTTTTGCAGATACCACGAATCCAACCTTTTAAATTATTATAAAGTACAGGATAGAAACGATTGTTTTCATTAAATAAAACCGGATCACCTACTTTATATATCCGATTATCCCACACTTCTGGTGAATTGCTGTTGTCTTTCTGTAAAAAGCGATTTATATTATTAATTCCGTATAATCCGTCGTAATTCAAACAAAGAATAATATTGTCGTCAGCGTCTTTCGAGAAAATTGTTCCGTCTTCTAATTTTGCCGAATATTTATTTCTATAAATATATTCTGCGATTTTGGGATCTAATTCACGAACCCGATCCCATAATCCAATCAAATTTATATTTTGTCTGCCTCTGTAAGGAGTTGAAAGTTCAAAAATAATATTTTTAGGTAAGAAATAGCGCGCAAGACCAAACCAATTACCAAAAGCTATTGATTGTATTTGAAGTACATCCCCAACAAGAACCAATAATCTGCACGATAAATGTTGCAATACGTCTTTCATTGAATAATTATCTACTGTATTGCACTCATCTATAAAAACAACGTCATAACTTTGATTTAAAAATTGTTTACTTCCCGCAATTGTGCTGAACTCACTTTTTTGAGTTTTAATCTCTCTTCGAAGGTGTTCTTTTGCAGGATTTGTATTTGCCAAAAACAACTTACACTCATCCAAAAATAACTTGCCAAATGCTTAATCAACGTCGTTTTACCCGTTCCTGCAGCTCCGTAAATCATTGCCACATTTGAATTTGAAAAAACATCCGGCAGAAGTTTCTTCTTCTCATCCGAATCTACAGCAGGGTTAGATGAAACCCAAGAAACCATTGAGTTTTTGTACCCAATTAACCCATCACCTTTTCTGCTAATTAAATTATTAAGGATCCAAACCGTATCAGACACATATCCATTTATATATATGTACCCTTTCTCTATAATCAAACTTCTCGTCGCTCTATGTTTTTCTATAAGACGTGAATTAAATCTCTTTGCAAGCTCATTGACGTTACCAAATTTCCCTAATTCATCAATCGGCATAAAAAGTTGTACTTTTTGCTCCGTATTAATACGAATTTTTCTTGACAATACTTCGTCTTCATGCCCGCTAACTTTAATACTGGAAAAAACATCAAACAAAGGCGGATTGTGATCGCGTAATGAAGCGTCGTACGGCATTTTATCAAAAGGCAAGCTTTCATTCAGCAATCGCAAATTCGATATCCAATTATTCTCCCTCGACGCCATCTGTTGCTTCATAATACTATGACGTAAACGCAACAGCAAATAACGAACTATATTATGTCCGGATTTATTATTTAAAGATAAATCTCTGCATTTGTCCAATAGATTGAAAAAATTATTTGAACCACATTCAGCTACCAATTCTTTTTTTAATTGTTCATAATATTTCGTATCATAATCAAGTAATTCAGTAAGGCTAACTCCGGTTGACGAAAGGTAGCCCATAATAATTTTATATTCTTTTGTTCCCGGATTTACTTTATTTACGCATAAAATAGTCGCTATATCCTCAAGTTCAACGGGACGGATGGCAACAATATAATCATTGACGATTTTTATTGGCATTTCTCGGTTTATAATATCGATTGAACTATCTATGAAATCAAGTTTTATTGAGTAAAACGACGGTATATCGCGATTTGAAAAAACAATAAATCTATCAAACTTACTGGAAAAGTCATCAGCAGGCACTACAGTTAGCTGGTAATATGTTTTCCCCGCGACGAAAAATGGTTTCGTTTTCTGAATATAATATCTGTCATTCGGTTTACTCTTATAATATTTTGCATACGTCCGAGCATTTATACTACGAATTTAATTGAGAATTTGAATAAGCAGATAAAAAGTCAATGCAAGAAAAAAGTACAATTCCCCAATGAAGCTTCGTTGGAGCGATTTATATGCG
>CABUWK010000018.1 GCA_902495325.1 uncultured Acidiphilium sp. | reverse complement strand
CCTTAAAGAGCTTATTTTCCGATGATTTTTCCCGATTTCGAAATCGATAGTACTTTCCGTACATCAATAGAGAAATCGGGGAAAAGGGCGGAAAAGAAGCCTTTAAGGTAATTAGTGATGACGAATGCTAAGCCTATCCATAAATCAGATTCAACGTTGACAAGGAGAGCCGCATTGTAACACATGTCTCCGAACGTACAAAGAAACTGAAAAATAAGTATCAGGCAAGTCGAAACAGCAAACATCAGATCATCCCCCTCTCCTTGATGTTATCATTGTAACACAAATCGTTTCGGCGGTCAATTATTTGACGGAAAATTCCCGGCGATTTCTTAGCCTCCCCGATCCCCTTAAAAACCCCCTTTACGGATTCTGTCCGCAAAGGGGGTTTTGAGTTTAAAATTTTTCAGCCGGAAACGATCGGGAAAAACTTTCCGTATAAGAAGTTTTCCGGCTTTCGTTTTCTGCGCGATATTATCTTCCGGTTAAAACCGCAAATCGGGATCAGCCGACTTCGTCTTCGCCGCCGTCGGAATCGGTATCGGGGTCGGTATCTTCGCCGATATCGTCATCGGAATCGAAGGTATCGTCTTCTTCCGTTTCTTCTTCCTCGCCTTCATTGGCATGGAACTCGCCTTCCAGAATCGATTCGTCCTCGTCGAGAGGCATGACGGAGCTGAACTGCGGGCTGAGCTGTTTGTAATCTTTCACGCCCGTACCTGCGGGGATCAGCTTACCGATGATAACGTTTTCCTTAAGACCCATAAGCGGATCGACCTTGTTGTGAATCGCCGCGTCGGTAAGAACTTTCGACGTTTCCTGGAAAGATGCCGCGGAAAGGAAGGATTCCGTTGCGAGCGCCGCTTTCGTGATACCGAGAAGAATTCTCTTCGCGATAGCGGGTGCGCCGCCGTTTTCAAGCACTCTCTCGTTCTCTTCGTCCAAGGCGAGCATATCCACGCATTCGCCCGGAAGGAAATTCGTATCGCCGCTCGAAAGGATTCTGACCTTACGGAGCATCTGATTGACGATGATCTCGACGTGTTTATCGTTGATATCAACGCCCTGAGAGCGGTAAACGGACTGAACTTCTCTTAAAATATAATCCTGAACGTGTTTGAAACCTTTCGTTTTCAGAATGGTCTGCGGGTTGACGGAACCGCCGGTCAGAACGTCGCCCGGTTCTACGGTATCGCCCTGTCTGACTTTCAGATCCGCGGAGAACGGAATGAGATAGTCCTTCTGTGTGCCGTCCGCCTGTTTTACGATGACGTGACGAACGTTGTCCTTTTCCTGCAACTGCACTTCGCCGCTGACTTCGCAGACGATCGCTTCGCCCTTCGGGCGTCTCGCCTCGAAAAGCTCCTCGACTCTCGGAAGACCTTGCGTGATATCGCCGGTGGAAGCGATACCGCCGGTGTGGAAGGTTCTCATCGTAAGCTGCGTGCCCGGTTCGCCGATGGACTGCGCCGCAATGATACCGACCGCTTCGCCGATCTGTACGGGAAGCGAGTTGGACATGTTCTTGCCGTAGCACTTCGCGCAGACGCCGTATTTCGACTTACAGGTGAATACGCTTCTGATCGTAACTTTTTCGATACCGGCTTTGCAGATCTGCTTCGCTTTGTCTTCGGTGATCATCACGTTTGCGGGAACGATCACTTCGCCCGTAGCGGGATCCGCGATATCCACGGGGGAGAATCTGCCGTTGATTCTGTCTTCCAGACTTTCGATGATCTCGCCCTTCGGTCCTTTGATCGCCTCGATCTCCATACCTTTTCTGTCGCCGCAATCCTCCTCACGGATGATCACGTTGTGCGAAACGTCGACAAGTCTTCTCGTAAGATAGCCGGAGTCTGCCGTCTTTAACGCAGTATCGGCAAGACCTTTACGACCGCCGTGCGACGAAATGAAGTATTCCAGAACGGAAAGACCTTCACGGAAGCAGGACTTAACGGGAATTTCGATGATCTTGCCGTTCGGGTTGGTCATCAGACCTCTCATTCCGGCAAGCTGTTTGATCTGGTCGATAGAACCACGGGCGCCGGAGTCTGCCATCATCCAAATGGGGTTGAACTTTCTCAGCGTCAACTGCAGCACTTTGGAGACGTCTGCGGTCGCTTCCGTCCAGATATCGACGACGGCTTTGTATCTCTCGTCGTCCGTAATAAGACCTTTATGGAATTTTCTTTCGATCCCGATGACCTTTTCGCTCGCCGCGTCGATGATCTCTTTCTTATCCGCAGGAACCTGCATATCGAACACGGAAGTCGTGATGGCGGCGATGGTGGAATAACGGTAACCGAGAGACTTGATATAGTCGAGCGTTTCCGCCGCGCAGACGGACCCTCTCGATTTGAAGCATGCGTCGACGATCTTCTTCAGCTGGCTCTTGCCGACAAGGAAGTTGATCACGAACTGCAGATAGCTGTCCGGATCGCTCTCGTCTCTCTTGGTAAAGCCGGAGCCGACGATATCCTGCGGGATCCCTTCGTTGAAGATGATCCTGCCCGCCGTCGTCTTGATGATGCCGGTGTGTTTCGTTCCGTCGGGAAGGGTCACCGTGCGGCGCACGTACACTTCGTCGTTGATCCACAGCTGCTTCGTCTGGTATGCCATAAGGGCTTCTTCGGGAGAAGAATAAACGTCCGGCATATACAGCTCGATATGAGCGGTAGAAGTCCCGTTCGAGATCGTGCACGCCGTGATCACTTCTTTCGATTCTCTCTTCTGCTTGTGATAAAGCCCGTCTTTATCGGGATCTCCCGCGATTACGTTTCTTACCCCTTTCTCGATGTCGGAAGGAGTGAACACGATTTTCTTTTCGTCATAGAAAAGCCCGTCTTCGCCGAGAACGTACTCGTTTTCTTTATCGTCGTAATATTTGCCTTCTTCCTTTCTCGTGATGGTAAGATAATAGCATCCGAGGACCATATCCTGAGAAGGCGACATGACGGGTTTACCGTCGGAAAGTTTCAGAATGTTATTGGACGCGAGCATCAGGAATCTCGCTTCCGCCTGTGCCTCGATGGAAAGAGGAACGTGAACAGCCATCTGGTCGCCGTCGAAGTCGGCGTTGAACGCGCCGCAGACGAGCGGGTGAAGTTTGATGGCTCTGCCCTCGATCAGCACGGGTTCGAATGCCTGAATGGAAAGCCTGTGCAGCGTGGGCGCACGGTTCAGCAGAACGGGGTGATCTTTGATGACGTTTTCGAGAATATCCCACACGCAGGGTTTCATTCTCTCCACCGTTCTCTTCGCGCTCTTGATGTTGTGGCAGATATTGTTTTCCACAAGCTTTTTCATGACGAAGGGTTTGAAAAGCTCGATCGCCATTTCCTTGGGAAGACCGCACTGATACAGTTTGAGTTCGGGACCTACGACGATAACGGAACGACCGGAATAGTCGACACGTTTTCCGAGAAGGTTCTGACGGAATCTGCCCTGTTTGCCGCGCAGCATGCCGGAAAGGGATTTCAGATCTCTGTTGCCCGCGCCGGACACGGCTTTGCCGCGTCTGCCGTTATCGATCAGGGCGTCCACCGCTTCCTGCAACATTCTCTTTTCGTTGCGGATGATAATTTCGGGCGCGCCGAGTTCCATCAGCTTTTTCAGACGGTTGTTACGGTTGATAACGCGGCGGTATAAGTCGTTTAAGTCGCTGGTTGCGAATCTTCCGCCGTCGAGCTGAACCATGGGGCGGAGTTCGGGCGGGATAACGGGAACGACGTCGAGGATCATCCATTCGGGGCGGTTTCCGCTCTTGCGGAACGCCTCGATGATGTCAAGTCTCTTGATCGCCTTCGCGCTCTTCTGGCTGTCCGGATTTTCGGTGATCAGCTTTTTCAGCTCTTCGCTCTCTTTGTCGAGGTCGACCGCCATGAGAAGCTCTTTGATCGCTTCGGCGCCCATGCCGACTTTAAAGCTCTTTTCGCCGAACTTCTCCACCGTTTCGCGGTATTCTCTGTCGTTGATGACCTGTTTGTACTGAAGGTCGGTCGAGCCCGGATCGAGCACGACGTAGCAGGCGAAATAGATGACCTGTTCGAGCTGTTTGGGTCCCATGTCGATCACGAGACCGATTCTCGAAGGCACGCCTTTGAAATACCAGATGTGAGAGACGGGAGCCGCAAGTTCGATGTGTCCCATTCTCTCTCTTCTGACCTTCGCGCGGGTCACTTCGACGCCGCACTTTTCGCAGATAATGCCCTTATAGCGTATTCTTTTGTATTTTCCGCAGTGGCATTCCCAGTCCTTGGTAGGTCCGAAAATCCTTTCGCAGAAAAGACCGTCTCTTTCCGGTTTCTGCGTTCTGTAGTTGATGGTCTCGGGACGGGTGACCTCGCCGTAAGACCATTCCCGGATCTTTTCGGGAGAAGCCACGCTTATTTGTATCGAATCAAAATTGTTAAGTTCAAACATTACAATCCTCCCGAATTATTAATTATCGTCGTCGCCGTCGAGATCTTCAAGGTCGTCGAAATCATCGAACAGATCGCTCGATTTGAAATCGTCGTCGTTGAAAGAATCTCCGTCGAAATCGTCGAACAGGTCGCTCGATTTGAAATCGTCGTCCGTCGATTCGTCCTGTTCGGGCTTGTCGAATCCGAGATCGATCTCTTCGTAATGCGTCTTGTCTCCTCTCGGGATCACGTTGACGTCTTCTCCGTCGTCCGTGAGATCCTTCAGGCTGATCTCTTCGTGATTTTCGGTCAGAACCCTCATATCGAGAGCCAAACTCTGCAATTCTTTCAGCAACACTTTGAAGGATTCGGGAATCCCCGGCTCCGAAATGTCGTTACCCTTTACGATGGATTCGTACGTTTTGACTCTTCCCACAACGTCGTCCGACTTGACGGTCAGGATCTCCTGCAGGATATGAGACGCGCCGTACGCTTCGAGCGCCCAGACTTCCATTTCGCCGAAACGCTGCCCGCCGAACTGGGCTTTACCACCGAGGGGCTGCTGCGTGACGAGGGAGTAAGGACCGACCGAACGCGCGTGGATCTTATCGTCGACAAGGTGATGCAGCTTGATCATGTACATGTAACCGACGGTAACTCTGTGTTCGAAAGGTTCACCCGTTCTGCCGTCGTAAAGCTGGATCTTTCCGTCGACTTCGCCGTACGGATTGACGAAATGATTTTCTTTGAGAAGTTCTCTGATGTCGTTTTCGGACGCACCGTCGAATACGGGAGTCGCGATCTTCCATCCGAGCTGTTTGCACACGAGGGAAAGGTGCACTTCGAGCACCTGCCCGATGTTCATTCGGGAAGGAACGCCCAGGGGGTTCAGAACGATCTGCAACGGCGTGCCGTCCGCCAGGAAAGGCATGTCGGCTTCGGGAAGGATCCTCGAAATAACGCCCTTGTTACCGTAACGTCCCGCCATCTTATCGCCGACGGAAATCTTTCTCTTCTGCGCGATATATACTCTCACGAGTTTGTTTACGCCCGGAGAAAGTTCGTCTTTGTTTTCTCTCGTGAAGATCTTCACGTCGACGACGATACCGCCTTCGCCGTGGGGCACGCGGAGAGAGGTGTCTCTCACTTCTCTCGCCTTTTCGCCGAAGATCGCGCGGAGCAGTCTTTCTTCCGGCGTCAGTTCCGTTTCGCCCTTCGGGGTCACTTTACCGACGAGAATGTCGCCGCTCGTCACTTCCGCGCCGACGCGGATGATACCTTCGTCGTCAAGATCTTTCAAGGCGTCGTCGCCGATGTTCGGAATATCTCTCGTGATCTCTTCTTCGCCGAGTTTCGTCTCGCGGCATTCGATTTCGTGTTCTTCGATATGGATCGAGGTAAACACGTCGTTCTGTACGAGTTTTTCGGAAAGAAGGATAGCGTCTTCGTAGTTATAACCTTCCCACGTCATGAAGCCGATCAGGATGTTTCTGCCGAGAGCGAGTTCGCCGTCGCAGGTAGCGGGACCGTCCGCAAGGATCATTCCCTTATACACCTTGTCGCCCGTTCTGACGATGGGTTTCTGGTTCAGGCACGTTCCCTGGTTGGAACGTTCGAATTTCTTTAACGTATAAACTCTGTCGTGTCCGGCGGAAGTACCGTCGTCTTCCGTCACGGTGATGGAAGCGCCCGAAACGGCTTTTACCGTTCCGTTTTCTTTCGCAAGCACCATAACGCCGGAGTCGTAAGCGATCTTCGCTTCGATGCCCGTTCCGACGATCGGCGTTTCGGGTTTTAACAGAGGAACCGCCTGACGTTGCATGTTGGAGCCCATCAGAGCACGGTTCGTATCGCAGTTCTCCAGGAAGGGGATCAGCGCGGTAGCGACCGATACGAGCTGCTTGGGCGAAACGTCCATATAATCGATCACTTCGCGGGGAAGTTCGGTGATCTCGTCTCTTCTTCTGCAGGAAACGCGGGCGTGCAGGAAATGCCCTTCTTCGTCGAGGGGTTCGTTCGCCTGCGCGACGACGAAAGCGTCTTCTTCGTCGGCGGTAAGGTAATCCACGATATCCGTCACGACGCCTTTTTCTTTATCCACTCTTCTGTAAGCCGATTCGATAAAGCCGTATTCGTTGACTTTCGCGAAGACGGAAAGAGAAGTGATAAGACCGATGTTCTGACCTTCCGGCGTTTCGATGGGGCACATTCTGCCGTAGTGAGTATAGTGAACGTCTCGGACTTCGAAAGTCGCTCTTTCTCTGTTCAGACCGCCAGGACCGAGGGCGGAAAGTTTTCTTTTATGCGTAAGTTCCGCGATGGGGTTCGTCTGATCCATGAACTGAGACAGCTGGGAAGATCCGAAGAATTCCTTGATCGCGCTGGAAACGGGGCGAACGTTGATCAGTCCCTGCGGGGAAACCTCTTTCGGATCCTGCGTGGACATTCTCTCCTTGATGACCCTTTCCAGTCTCGCGATACCGATACGGAACTGATTCTGCAAAAGTTCGCCGACCGAGCGCACGCGGCGGTTGCCGAGGTGGTCGATGTTGTCCACGGAGCCGATACCGAAGTTCAGATCGAAAATCATGGAAACGGTCGCGATGATATCGTCGGTCGTAATATGTTTATGGTTTAATTTATCGATAAGGGGTTTGACGTTCTTCTTCTGTTCGGAAGAAAGTTTTTCGGGAACGCCGCCTTCGAGGATATCGAAGAAGGAACGGCACGCGAACACGAATCTTCTGCGCGTTTCGGTGTGCTTTTCGATATTCTTCTTCTCTTCCGGTTTCAGTTCTTCTTCGGAAACGACGGGATCGGTGAAATAGAAAATGTCGTTGATGCGGTCGCGATAGGTTTCCGCAACGTCTTCCACCGAGGAAGACTTCACCGCTTCGGCAAGTTCTCTCGCGAACACGAAGTTGGGATAATAGATCGTTTCGATCAGACCGAACGGACGATACGAGCACCCCGCGACCGCCTCGAAATCGACGGCGCCGTTGGCGATCATCTTATGTTTCTGTCCGTCGACGGAAACATAAACTTCGTTGATGCCGCTGTTCTGAACGAGCTTCGCCTGTTCGTGCGTGATCACGTCTCCCTTTTTCACGAGCAGCTCGCCGTCTTCGTTCACGATGTCTTCGTAAGCGGTGCAGCCGACAAGCCTTACGCCCATGTTCAGGCGTTTGTTGAATTTATATCTGCCTACTTTCGCGCAATCGTACCTTCTCGGATCGAAGAAAAGGTTTTTCAGATGCTGGCGGACGGCGTCGTCGGTCGGAACTTCGCCCGGGCGAAGTCTTCTGTACAGCTCGAAAAGACCTTCCGCTTCCGTCTTGGCAACGTCCTTATCCGCCGTGGTGACGAGCATGGGATCGTTGTCGAAAAGTTCCTTCAGCGATTCGTCCGATCCGAAACCGAGCGCACGCAAAAGGACGGTAGCCGTCAGTTTTCTCGTTCTGTCTACCTTCACCCAGAGCACGCCGTCGGTGTCCTCTTCGAACTCGAGCCAGGCGCCGCGGTTGGGAATGACCGTCGTATTGTAGATCTTTTTACCCGTCTTGCCGTATTCGAACCCGTTATACACGCCCGGCGAACGGACGAGCTGCGAAACGATAACTCTCTCCGCGCCGTTGATGATGAAAGAGCCGTTATCGGTCATCTTGGGCAGTTCGCCCATGAATACTTCCTGATCGATAATCTCTCCCGTCACCTTGTTAACGAGCCTTACTTTTACCTTCAGCGGCACGGCGTAAGTCGCGTCTCTGTCTCTGCACTCCTTTTCGCCGTATTTCGACTTGTCCGAAAGCGAGTGGTCGAGGAAGTACAGTTCGAAACGGTCGGAATAGTCCGTTATGGGGGAAAAATCCTCGAATACTTCGCTGATACCCTCTTCGATGAAACTCGCGTAAGAATCCCTCTGGATCTCGATCAGGTAAGGGATCGGTTGTACCTCTCTGATCTTGGAAAAGGTTCTTCTTTCGACGTTGCCGAATTTAACTAACGGTAAATTGCGCGTCATTCAAAACACTCCTTTATCTTTAAAAAATGATTACTGATTTCTGTTTTTCTATGTTCTCGGACCGCAGCGAAAACCGCCCGTCCGTTTTTGTCGTATTTTCTTTATAATGCCTTGTTTTTATATGCGATTTTTTATATACGCCTTGCCGTTTTGATCCCGCTTTCCTGCCCGGATAGAGAAGGATCCGAAATCTCCCCGTGCGGGATCATGCCTTGTCATTCCGATCCTGCCCCTTGCCCTGCCGATGAAGGATCTCAAAACATTTAATTAAGCTGTTATCCTATTTCTTCCTTGTCGTTCGGTTTCTTTTCGTAATTGCCGCAAAACCGACCGATCTTTCCGATTGCTTCCGTAACGGATTCCCCGTCCTTGAGATAACATGTTTTCAGAACGTCGATTTCCGCCGAACGGATACGATCCGTAACACAATCGGACCAGACATAGTCTATCAGGAAACCGGCAAGTTCGTCGTCTTTCCGATCGACGGCGCGGAGAATTAATTTCCGAACCCGTTCTGCTTTTTCCTCTTTTCTTGCAATCAGCCTTTTCTCAAACTCTTCCGTTCTGTCTTCCGTGCCGCATAGTTTCATAAAAAGCGGCAAATGCATGGCTATAACGTCGTAAATACCGATTCGTCTTTTCAGATGATCTTCCCATGCCCTGTTTATTTCCGTTCTGATCTTCTCCGGGAAATAATCGCCGAGTTGTTTCCATATTTCCGTACTCTGTACCAGCAAAACCTCATCGTTCGCCTCGATCGCCGCTAAAAAACGCTTACCGGCATTTTTTACGGCATCCTTTCTTATTTCTTCCAGAACCCCGCGAAGATAACTTTCTTTCTCTTCCGCGCCGCAGATCTTTATGATCCCGGTAAAATTCCGCATAATCATCGGGAAAACGCTTCCGTCCGTCAGAATTATATTTCCGATCATTTTCTGTTGTGCGGCAGTCATCTCTACGATCAGGGGAAAATCCTGAAGTAAAAACAAAACCCACATTTCGTCACGCGCCGCAATCGCCTCGCAAAGAGCTCTTTTCATCTCTTTCCGGAAATCGCACCCGTGATCGATCACAAACTTTCTGACAAGAAGGAAACCTTCCGTATTGGCATCCTGCCACCAGACCATAAAGTCATATTTCACGCTTTCGATACGGGTAAGCCCTCGCAAGCACAAAACGTAAATCCCGCCTTCCCATCCGATTTTCGCGGAGTAATCGATCTTCTTTGTCTTTTGCTTCCGACTGTCGGCAAAAAACGGCAGAAATTCTTCGTTCGGGATCTCGCTGTCCGCAAGCGCGTGAAACAATTCTCTCTGCTCTTCCGTCAGAGTTTCGTCGATCTCTTTCCAGCTGAGCCCGTCCGCCACCGCTTCACAAAAGCAATGATTCAGTTTTTCGCATTGTCCGTCCGTTAAAAGCACTTTCTTTCCTATCTATATAATGAAACAATATCGCGCAAACTTTAGTTTTTTCATTGTTCTGTCTCCGGATCTGTCAATTTATTTTTTTCTTTTCTCATGGCGAGTATTTTCTCAAATTCTTCCGTTCTGCCTTCCGTACCGCAAAGTTTCATAAAGAATGGCAGACGAGCCGCTACCGAATCATAAATATCGGCTCCGTTCCGGTACTCGTTTTCCATTTCACGCAAACCGGTTTTTTGTTCTTCCGACAAAAACACATAATTTGAAAAAACATGAAACAAAAAGTCCCCGAGGCGATCCGGTTGATCTTTTTTCAACAATTCCGAAAGAAATTTACGATCGTCCGCAAACTCTTCGGCTCTGTGAATTATTAATTCCCGCCTTATTTCCTCCTGCTCTCCGGGATCGGTGATTCCACACACTTTCATTACGACAGCGAAATTTTCCAGGACGGAAGTTTCCCATGTCCCGTCATCCGTCAAACCGCCAATGTCTGCCGCTCTCTCTTCTTCCGATAGCGGAAAGCACTCTTTGGCAAGATCGAAAACATAACTGAACCATTCGTCGCAAAACCCGGTAAGGGTTTTTCTTAACACTCTCCGGATAGAATCCGAAAACTCGTTACTATGCTCTTTTATAAAACGATAAGCAATTCCGAGCCCGTATTCGTTGATATCGCCGAAATAATACAGAAAGTAATCTTTCACACTCTCTATACACGGAAATCCGCGCAGAACAAGGACATACAGGCATCCTTCCTGAAAAATCGAATGTTTTAAATTAACCTGCGGACAGGAATCATCGTGAAAAGGATAAAAGCGCTGTAAAAAGAACTCATTCGGCAAACTACTTTCCGCAAGTTCGTGAACGATTTTACGCCAGCGTTCCGGATATCTCAATTCCACATCGTTCCATGTGGTAAGATCTGCCGCTTCGCGGTAAGAAAATACGCCATAAGCCAAATCGTTAAAGTTAAAAACGTTCATTACCATCACTTAAAGACAATGAATTTTAATAACCCATTGTTTTAATGCTACAGTATATGGGTGAGGATATTTTTTAGCATTATCATAAGAATTAACCCATTCGGGAAATGTTGCATAATTAACCGGTGTAATCGTATAATGATGGTCTGAACCAGTCAACGTATCGTCAATCGCTATCAAGCACTCTGTCTTTTCAACAGCTTTTACCGTGGTAACCATAAAATCTTTATGTGGAGAAAACTCATCGCTAAATGAAAGACCTAAATAGTCTTTATTGGAAGATGGTTCATCATCCACTCCAGGTTTGGGAGTTAAATTTTTGTTGCACTTTATTCCCCATCTGTATAATATTGTTGACTTGTCTCCATTTCCATTTTTCCAAAAATTGGTTGCCACATCAATCTTCTCTTCTGCTGAAGCATCTGTCATCTCGGCTATTTCTCTTTCAGTAGCATCTACCCCTGCAGCCGTTGCCGCACTCTCGGCAGTGAAACGACTTAAATAATAAGCCCCCCCACCTGCCGCAATCGCCGTAGCACCTGCAACCGCAAATACAGCAACAGCCGTCGCTGCAGTTGCTCCGGCAGCAGCAACAACGGTCCCCGCCGCACCGGCAGCCACGGCAACTACTGCCGGCGCCGCTACAGCAACAACCGCTATCACTGCAGCCGTTGCTGCGACAGTAACTGCTGCTTTAGCTATAAACTTCAGGGCACTTTTGAAAAATCCCCGGCAACTATTAATGCCACTCTCCACCAAACCTCGCTCTTCTAACTCGCTTAAATATAACGGTGCATCATCAACCCAAAAGGCAACATCAATTTCCTCAGCATCTTTCTCAGACTGAAATGGGTATCCACGTAAAATATCAACATCTCCCCCCTCTGACGTCCAGCTTGATACTACCAATAAAAACTCATTTGTTTCTTTTGCATAACGGAAATGATATTCAATTTGAATCATCCCTTCCGGAACACTTTCGTCTTCTCCTACTATTTCTTGCAATTCATGCTCAAAATCATCAGCGTAAAATGTTTTCGATAGTGTTAAGTCAACAACAAAATTCCCGTCAATTAGACCATCTTCATAACTATAAAAATCAACATTCTCATCTAAAAGATCATCCTCATCCCACATATCTTCAAACAAATAACCGTCAATTTCATATGTCTCTAAAGATATGTCATCGAAAGATGAAAAGTATTCTTCTAATGTCTCTTCGTCATAAGTTCCGCCGATATCAAGAGCCTGTGCACTTTTGGGCGAAAATCTGAAACACGGCAAAACGCAATAAGCACCAACAAAAACCGTAATCACGGCAGCCAATAATTTTAGTTTTTTCATTGTTTTATCTCCTGATCTGTCAATTTATTTTTTTCTTTTCTCGTGGCGAGTATTTTCTTAAATTCTTCCGTTCTGCCTTCCGTACCGCAAAGTTTCATAAAGAATGGCAGATGTCCGGATATAACAACCGTATCGTTGTCAATATCCGACCTTATATTTATGAGATCCTCCGATACCGCTTTTATCTCGGCTTGCATATCATCCGGAAGATAGTGCTTTGAATATACAAATTGCCACATATCGTGCCAAAGCGCGCGACTATCGTTTTTTTCAAAATCTTCCAAGAAGTTTTCCCTGTTTCCGCATAAAATTCTCGACTTTCTTTCTTCATACAGCCTTTCGGTTTCTTTTTCGAGAACAGCACTTCCATCAATACCGCGACTTTTTAGCAACGCGGGGCAATATTGCAACAGCTCGATATATTTACCGGAATCTGCATAATCAAGCATCTGCGGGATAATGCGCTTTTGTTCGTCCGTCATTTCTATCAGGTCGGGATAATCCGGTAAGAGAGACTCAATCCATCCGGGATCTCCCGTTTCGATCGCTTCTACAACAGCTATTTTTATTTCATTCCGAAAAGACTCTTTATGCTCGCTGACAAACTTCCATATCAGAAGAAATCCTCTCCAGTTAATATCCTGCCACCAGACCATAAAGTCGTATTTCACGCTTTCGATACGGGGAAGCCCGCGCAAGCATAAAACGTAAATCCCGCCTTCCCATCCGATTTTCGCGGAGTAATCGATCTTCTTTGTCCTTTGTTTCCGACTGTCGGCAAAAAACGGCAGAAATTCTTCGTTCGGGATCTCGCTGTTCGCAAGCGCGTGAAACAATTCTCTCTGCTCTTCCGTCAAAGTTTCGTCGATCTCTTTCCAGCTAAGCCCGTCCGTGACCGCTTTACAAAAGCAATGATTCAGTTTTTCGCATTGTTCGTCCGTTAAAAGCACTTTCTTTCCCATCCGTATTTCTTTCCGCCCGCAAAACGTTTTTCATTTTCCCGAAAGATTTTCCGAAAAATACCTTGCTTTTGTTCGCCTTTGGGTGTATAATAGGTTTCAAGGTCGCAAAAACCCCTGTTTCAGGCATTTTAAACGTTCGTTTTTCCGAAAAAAGAGCATAAAGACACTATTATGGGAATTATAGCATTATAAAATTATAATGCAAATTTTTTTTCTTGTCAACAATTCTCGCGGGCTTTTTAAGAAAAACAAAGAAAAATTTATATATTATAAGGTATTTTATGAGAATCGACAAATTTCTGAAGGTATCGCGCATCTTAAAAAGACGCTCCGTTGCGAACGAGGCTTGCTCCGGCGGGCGCGTGGAAGTAAACGGCAAAGACGTAAAACCCGCTTACAATCTTAAGATCGGAGACGTGGTGGAAATCGCTTTCGGCGAAAGCAAGCTGAAATTCCGCGTATTGAATTTAAAAGAAACGGTAAAAAAAGACGAAGCATCTTCTCTTTACGAAGTGATCGAATAACCGTTTTAACGACTTATAGGGTGATTTATGGAGAAAAATAAAAAAATTTCCGCATTGATCGTGTGCGGAGGAAAAGGCGAGCGCGCGGGGCTTGGATACAACAAACTGCTGTTTGATTTCGGCGGAACGACCCCTTTCGAAACCTGCCTTTCCCGATTTATCGATACGAAAATCGACTTCGAATACGTGATCGTCTGTACCGGAGAAGACGAGCCCGTTTTCCGCAAAAAATGCGAAGGGCTCGGCATTTGCGCCAAATTTGCGCGCGGCGGCAAAACGAGAAGCGATTCGGTAAAAAGCGGACTTGAAAAAGTGACGGGCGAGATCGTGGCGATCCATGACGGCGCACGCCCTTTCGTTCCGCCGGAAGTGATCGTACGAACGATCGGATCGGCGGAAAAAACGGGAAGCGGGATCGCCGTCGTTCCCCCGACGGATACCGTGGCGGATCTCGGAAACGGATTCATTCTTTCCGCAACGAGGGAGAACCGCGCGTTGATCCAGACCCCGCAGGCTTTCCGCACCGATCTGATCCGAAAAGCCTTTTCCCTTAAAAAAGAAAACGACGCGTTTACCGACGAATCGGGTTTGTTTTCCCGTTACGTCGGGAAATGCGCCGTTGTTCCCGGAGCGCCCGAAAACAGGAAACTGACTTATCGGGAGGACTTTTTCCTGTCCGGCGGTATTTCCTGCGGAACGGGATTCGACCTCCACAAACTTGTGGAAAACCGCAAGCTGATTCTCGGCGGAATCGAGATCCCGCACACGAAGGGTCTGCTCGGTCACAGTGACGCCGACGTTCTGACCCACGCGATCATGGACGCCCTTTTATCCTCCGCCTCCTTACGGGACATCGGCTACCACTTTCCCGACACCGATCCCGCATACGAGGGTATTTCCAGCATTCTTTTGCTCGAAAAGGTTTTAGACCTGTTAAAAAAACACGGCTATAAGCCGATTAACGTATCATCCGTCATCCTGGCACAAAAACCGAAATTATCTCCTTACGTAGAATCGATCCGCGCAAACCTTGCAAAAATACTCGGCTTGTCGCAGGAAAAGGTAGGGATCACCTGCACCACGACGGAAGGGATCGGGCTTATCGGAAGAGAAGAAGGCATAGCCGTACAGTCCTATTGTCTGGTTGAAAAAATCGGAACCTCGGTTTTGCCGATCGGAACGGAAAGAGACAAGGAGAGCAACTGACCATGGCAAAAAGCAAAACGACTTCGAGATACGTCTGTACCGATTGCGGAGCGATCAGTCCGGGCTGGATGGGGCGTTGCCCGTCCTGCGGGAAATTCGGAACGATCGTAGAGGAAATCACCGAAACAGCGGCAAGCACGCAATCTTCCCCCGTAAAATCTTCTTATCGCGCCCCCGTAAGGCTTGCGGAAATTTCGCACGAGAATCTGACAAGGATCTCTTCCGGAATCCCCGAACTCGATTCCGTGCTCGGAGGCGGCATCGTCCCCGCTTCCCTCGTTCTGATCGGCGGTGATCCCGGCATCGGCAAATCCACGTTGATGACGCAGGTCGCATGCGCGCTTTCCTCGAAGCATAAGGTTCTTTACGCTTCGGCAGAAGAAAGTTGCTCGCAGGTAAAAATGCGCTGCAACCGCCTGAACGTAAATGCAGGCGATCTGATGCTGATGAACGAAACCTGCCTGAACAATATCATCGACGCCGCCGAAGGTTATGAGTTTCTGATCGTCGATTCGATTCAGGCGGTATATTTAGAGGAGATGAACAGTTCTTCCGGCAGCGTCGGGCAGATCAAAGAATGCGCGGCGCGACTGATGCGCCTTGCGAAATCGAAACGGATCACGGTGTTTATCGTAGGGCATGTCACGAAGGAAGGCGCGATTGCCGGACCGAAGATCTTAGAGCATATCATGGATACCGTACTCTATTTCGAAGGGCAACCGCAGGACAATTATAAACTTTTGCGGGCGGTGAAAAACCGTTTCGGTTCCGCACAGGAAGTCGGCGTTTTCGAAATGCGGGAAGACGGCGTTTTCGGCGTGAAAGATTACAACGGCATTTTCATTTCCGAAGAACGCGGAAAAGAGCCGGGGAGCATCGTTACTCCGTCCGTCTCGGGCAACCGTTGCATGCTTGTGGAAATACAGACTCTTCTTTCCAAAACGGTTTTCGGCATGCCGAGAAGAATGCCTCTCGGAATCGATTACAACCGCGTTTCTCTCCTTCTTGCCGTACTTGAAAAACGCGCCTATATGCCCTTTTACACCCTCGACGTTTATATCACGGCAATGGGCGGGATCAAACTGACGGAACCCGCGTCCGACCTTGCCGTCGCGCTTGCCCTCGCAAGTTCTTTCCGCAACGTCGCCGTGGATAAAACGGTCGGCGCGTTCGGCGAAATCGGACTTACGGGAGAGATCCGCCCCGTCATGCAGGCGGAAAAACGCGTGGCGGAGTGCATCCGCATGGGTTTTGACAAAGTGATCCTGCCGGAACGCAACCTATCCGCGCTCGCGAAATTCCGCGGGAAAATCGAACTGATCCCCGTAAAACACATCTATCAGGCTATCAAACTTCTGTTTGACGGAAAAGCGGAAAAAGAAATCCCCGTCGAAGAAGATTCGATCCCGTTCTGACCGGCAGAGATCCCGGATCGTAAATACACGGAATTTCCCATATTGAAAAAACCGCGCGGACATCGGGTGCTCCGGAAGCCGAAGGCTTCTGAGGGTTTCCGTTATCGCGTGGTTTTTCTTTCTATCAATTGAGAAGGAAAACAAAAAAATTCCGAAAAAGCACATTAAAATGCTTGCAAATATTGATAAAATCTGATATATTATATTAGCAATTTCAAAGAACTTGTTTTGCTTTCCGAAAAACAAGCATGCGGGAATGGCTCAGTGGTAGAGCGTCACCTTGCCAAGGTGAACGTCGCGAGTTCGAATCTCGTTTCCCGCTCCATGGAAGGACAGTCTTATGACTGTCCTTTTTTTTGATATAAAGAAAAACCACACGGCAAACCGGTCGCATGGCTGAAAAGATTCCTCATCAGATCCCGGGGCGGACATAAAACGTATTTCTCTATTCCGCCGCCCGGATCTTCTGCAAAATTCCGATATCCGCCGGGCAAAATTCGTATTCCGGAATTTCCGACGGCACGATCCAACGGATATCCTTATGTTCTTTTCTGATCGGCGTTCCCTCTGCGATCGTCGCATTAAAAAGCGTGAGATGAACCGTGATATCGGGATATTTGTGAACAACTTCCGCAAAAACGGTACCGACGGCAACCGTGATCCCCAATTCTTCCCCGCATTCGCGGATCAAAGCCTGCTCTTTCGTTTCGCCTTGTTCCACCTTTCCGCCGACAAATTCCCATAAAAGAGCTCTCGCCTTATTTTCCGGTCTCTGACAGATCAGAAATTTTCCTTCACGGCGAATGAGCGCCGCCACAACTTCAACCATACGTTACCTGCCTGTAAATCGGATCGCTTTTACCTTTCGGGAAAAGGCGATCTCCTGTACGGATCGTATTATATCACGTCTATCATTCTCTGTCAATTCAAAAGTGCAGAAACCTTTCGCCGAAAAGCAAAAAAAAGACCGACATCTCTGCCGGTCTTTTTCCGTAATAATTGCGAATCCGGCTAAAAATAGCCTGATAATCGACTTATTGCTCCGCTTATGAATATTTTCTCCTCTGTTTTCAGACGATTGCATGCAAACGATCACCGATACAATTTCTTCAGAAGACAGATATCGTAACAACGCACGAGAAAATCCGACGGGTGGTTCACATTGTTGGCAAGCACGTCAAGGCTGTTTTTCGTTTTGTACAGCTCGCGCGAAAAATCGGTCATATCGAGCTTTATCACCCTTTCGTATTTTTCGGCAAGTTCGTCTGCCGCCGCATTGTAGTCGTCGAAAAGGGAAACGTCATGCGAAGAATTCACGTTCGGCAGAATGGACGAAACGATCAGAATATCCGTCTTTTCGCTGTTTAAGCGAACTTCTTCTATCATTGCCGAAAGATTCTGTTTATACGCCTCGCCTCCGATCTTATGGGCACAATCGTTCATTCCGAAAGCGATGATAAACAGATCGGGCGGGCAACCGAAGAGCGAATCGGAAACCTTCAACGCGGAAGACAATCCGTTCACACCGTCGGAAGAATTTCTTCCGCCCGCCGAGCCGTTATACAAAACGACGTCCGCACCGCTTCTCCTTCCGAGCTCGTTTGCAAACCCCGTTCCGTAATCGGGAAGATAAGGCGCCGTTCCGAGCATTGCGGAGGAATTGCATCCGTAAGAAATGCTGTCTCCGTAAAGAAATACACACGTCCGTTCCTTTCCCTTTATTTTCCGGGAAAAATTTGCGAGCTTATCCCCTTCATATTCCGGCATGTTTCCGAACGAAAGAGACGGATCGTAAGTATACGTAACGGCGATCTGGTGCATCACAATCCCCAATCCTTCCGTAAAAACGTATCCCGTATCGTAAGATCTCCACCCGTAAACGTCTCCTCCTTCCTCGCCGCGCGTCATCCCTTCGCTCATCTTCGGAAGCGAAGAATCTGCGGTTGCCGAAATAACATTCCCTTTTACCTCGTAATCTCCGGGATCGAACGTTTTTTCCAGCGTGTAATCTTTTACGGAAATCACCTTTTCGGGCGCAAAAAGAAGTTTCCCCGAATATTTCCCGTCCGGCTGTTCGGTAAGAACCACCGTTTCGTTCTGCATCAGCCCGCCCGAAAGAAAATCCGAATAAGGATCGTATGCGGGGATGCCGCTATCTTTTCCGCACGAAAGGAAAACCGCCGCGATCAGAACGACTGCCGGAAGCAAACCTGTAAATCTTTTCATAGATCACCCTTCGATCACGTCCAGAATATTCATCACAAAACATCTTACGAGAAAATCGTTCGGATGATTGATGTTGTTTGCAAGAAGCGCAAGCCCGTCTTTTTTCGAATAAAGCTCGTCGCAAAGAGCCGTCATGTTTACGGTCACGCACCTTTCGTATTCGGCGCAGATCTTCTCGTTTTCGTCATGATAAGAACCGGTAAGCACCTTATCCTGTCCGCATAAAGGGTTGGCTTTTATCGTGGAAATCAGCACGATATCGCAATCGGGCGCGCTTTCGCGGATCCCGGCGATGATGGTTCTGATGTTGCCCGCATAGGTTTTGGCGGAAACCCTCGCGCTGCCGTCGTTCATACCGAATTCTATAATGGCGATATCGGGTGCCTCGTAAGGCACAACGGAAATTTTCTGCGCGATATTTTGCGCCCCGTCTCCGCTCGTCCAACCGCCTACGGAACCGTTGTACAGATCTACCTTCGTCTCGTAGCGGGCGGCAAGCTCGTCGGCAACGGCTTTCCCCCATATGGGCATATACGGATTGTAATCCAGAACGGACGACGCATGACAACCCGCGCCGATGCTGTCGCCATATAAAAACAGGCTGATATCCTTTTTCTCTTTTAATTTTCTTTGGAAATTGTAAAGAACTTCCCCTTTGTTTTCGGGACGGAAGGCAAAACTTTCCTTATTTCTGTCATACCGGTAAGTCACGTTTACGAGATAAGAAGCGATCTCCTTCGTTTCCGTAAAGACAAGCCCGCCCAGCGAACCGAGGTTCGTTCCGCTTAAGTCGGTGCAGCTTACGACGGCATAGCTCATATACGGCATTTTCGAACCTTCCGTTCTCTCCATATATCTGCCGTTTATCACGTAATCGGAAGGATCGTAAGAAACCGTAAGGTCGTAGTTTCTGACCTCGAGGATCTCAACGGGTTCGAACAGCAACCCGCCGGCGATCCATCCCGTTTCGTCTTCCTGCAGCATGACCGTTTCGTTTCTGATCAGATCCGTATTCCAGAGAGACACATAAGGATCCGATCTCTTGTCGTCTTCGGGCGTTCCGCCGTTTGTCGAATCGCCCGCGCTCTCCGTAACGGAAGAGGATTCCGTCGAAGACGCCGGAGAAGATTCCCCCTTTCCGCCGCAGGCAACAGCCGAAAAAGAAAAAATCAGACAAAGTAAGCCGATAAAAAGTTTCTTCATGAATAACACCCCGTTATAAAATACTTTCCGTGATATAAGTCACAAACATTCTTACGAAAAAATCGGTGGGATGATTGATGTCGTTCGCATACAGATCCAACCCTTTTTTCGTTTTGAAAAGTTCCAGACAAAGGGACGTCATATCGACGGTAACGCACCTCCCGTTCTCCCGTTCCAGCTCTTTATCCGCCGACAGATAAGAAGCGGTAAGCGCGGTATCCTGCGTGCAAAGAGGATTTGCCACAAGGTTGGAAACGATAACGATATCGCATCCGGGCGAATGTTCCCGTAAGGCGTTTATCATAAACTGCATGTTCGCCTTCATTTCCTTCAGAGAGACTTTCCACGAACCGTCGTTCATGCCGAAATGAAGGATCGCAAGATCGATGCTCCCCTTTCCGACGGAAGAAAGCTTCTCCCCGATATTTTCCGCGCCCTGACGGCTGATGTATCCGCCGACGGAAATATTCGTAAAATCCGCCCCGTTTCCGAAATGTTCGCCGATCTTATCCGCAACGGTTTTTCCCCACACGGGAAGAAAAGGCGGATAGCCGAGCACGGACGACGCATGGCATCCCGCGGCAATGCTGTCTCCGTAAAGAAGAACGTTTATCTTTTTCCCTTCCCGCCCCTTTTTCTTCAGGTTGGACAGGCGATCGCCCTTCTTCTCCGGCAAGATATTCCATTTGTATTTTTCTTTATCGAAAAGATAGCTTACCTTTATCTGATATTTCACGATGCCCGTCGTTTCGGTAAACACAAGCCCGTCCATCACGCCGAGTCCTTCCGCCTTTGCCGCGCCTTCGCCCCGCGTCATCTCCTCCGTCATAAACGGAATACGGGACTTTTCTCCGGCAAAGAAGTCGTTACCCGAAAAAGAATATTCTTTTCCGGAAAACTCGGTCGACCCGTCGTAAGATACGACCTTAAGAATCTTTTCGGGCGGGAAAAGCAGTTTTCCCGTCGGTTTTCCGTTCCCCGTTTTTACGAGGATCACGCTTTCTTCCGTCACTTCGCCGTTCCAGAACGGCTCGTAAATTTTCTCGTTCATCGATTCAGGATCTCCGCGGGTACGCAATCGGTAATCATGGCTATAAGTTCGTCAGCTGCCTTTCTGTGAGCGCTCTCGCTCGGATGACCGTCCGTTCCGAGTTCGGAAGGATTGTCTCTCGCGTACAAAGTCGTGGCGAAAATTTTATCGTCGCCGTCCAGCCGCTTCAGTTCGCCGACGCTCAGTATCGTGTTCGGCAGAGTGCTTTCGCCCAGCATGCCGGTAACGCAGAAGATATAAGCTTTTGGATATTTCAGCCTGAGGTTATCGATGAACGCCGTGTATTTCCGATCGAAATATTCGATCCTCTCTCCTTTGGTGTTTTTATCGGTAACGTTAAGGTTCACATAAGTTTCGTCATTCGCCCCGATGTTTACGACAACGATATCCGGCACATAGGAAGAAAAATCCCAAGCTGTCGGATTGTCTTTTGAATATTTGTCATAAACTTTCCCGATATCTCCGTTTTCGGTACCGTCGACCGATTTCGTGATATACCAGCCGCTGTACGAAACGAAGTTACACTCCGCATTGAAACGTTCCGCCGTAAAAAACGCATAGGTGGACAGCGCGCTTTCCGTAACCGTTTTGAATCCCTTGTCTCCGATTTCGGAAACGGAACCGTACCCGCAGGTGATGGAATCGCCGTAAAATTCGAACCTGAGTTTTCTTCTTTCCGGTGCTTTTCCGATCATGCCGTCCGACCTGAGCGCAGCGATCCCGGCGGAGGTAAACGCAAGTTCCGTTCTCTTTAAAACTTTTACGCGGTGTCTGCCTTCGGCAAGCCCCTCGCAGAGAACGTAATCCTTTTTCACGCCGGACTCCAGCTCGAGCACCGATTCCTTCCCGTCCGTAAATACGGATAAGAACGTGTTGCCGTACCCTTTGTTTTCCCCGTATAAAGAAGCGATCAGCTTCGTTCCGGTAAACTCCGCCTCGAATCCCGCAGCCGAATAGTTGAACGCCACGACGCCGAGAGCGTCGTCTTTATAATTTCTCCCGAAAAAATTGATATTCCGGGAAGAAAGCATGTCTTCATAACCGATTTCTTTCACAGGCAAAACCTCTTCTTCGTCTTCTTTCGCGCTTTCGCTCACGCTCTCGCTTTGTCCGCCGTCCGGACGAACGGACGCGGAATCGCCGCCGTTCCGATCGGAGCACGACACCGCGGAAAACAGAACGAGAAATCCTGCGATAAGCGATATGATTTTTTTAACCATCGTCTTTCTCCCTATGTTCAGCATTCATTATCGACAGGCTCAGCGCCGTCACTGACTATTTTTACGGCGGATGCCGGGCCCGTTAAATATTCGTTTTACACGAAACGCTTCTTTTCAATAATTTTTCCTCGCCGTTCAGGCACACCTTCAGATCGCTTCCCGAAAGTTTCGTCAGCATGAAACCGTCGTTTTTCAACGAAGCTTTCAGAAGGGTATCCTTCACCCTGAATTTCAGTTCGACGGATTTCCAGAAAGGCATTTTTACCGGGTTTGCGTATACGACGCCGTTTTTCACGCTGATCCCCATAAGCCCCGCATACACGGCATACCATCCGCCCGCGGCACAACCCGCATGAATTCCCTGATACGCGCAATGATGAATATCGCGGATATCCATAAAAAGCGTCTCGCCGAAATACTTCAGGAAGCTGCCGGGTCTGCCCGCTCTTGCCGAACATACGGCGTGAACGGGAAACGTGAGCGAAGAAGAAGCCTCGCACATACTCTCGTAATAATCCCAGTTCCCGTTGAAATAGGGCAGATCGCCCACATTCACGTAAGAATACAGCAAAGCGACGTCCGGCTGTTTGATCACCTGGCTTAAATGATACAGACCCGCCTGTTTCATCTGAAAACTTTTCCCCGTTCCCGCCCCGTCGGTCGCAAGCTCGCGGGAAAGGTCGAAATATCCGTCGAACTGCGGGATCATTCCGCTTTCCGTTACCGGCAGGTACAGATTTTCCGCAACCGATCTCAGTCTAGAAAGCTCGTCGGCGGTAAAACCGATGCGCTCCATCGTATTTTTGCCCGTTTCCGTTGCTTCCGCGGCAAATTCCGCCGTTCTTTTAAGAACATATGCCGTCAGATAATTGGTATAAGCGTCGTTGTTCACGTAATCGTGATGCTCGTCCGTTCCGGTAACGTTTCCGATCTCGTACCCGCGCGGCGTTTTCTCTACTCTCTGCATCCACCAGCGCGAGATCTCAAGAAGCATTTCGAGCCCTTTTTCTTCCAGAAAAGCCATGTCTCCCGTGTTATCGAAATAATCGCACACGGCATACATGATATCGGACATGATATGGATCTGCAAAAAAGGATGGCGGGCATAGATCCAGACGTGCTCGTCGCCGTCGACGGAAGACACGAAAGGATAACGAGCCCCTTTTTTCATGCCCTGTTTTTTCGCAAGTTCCCGCGCTGCGGGCAACATTCTGTAGCGGTATTCCAGCGCATTTTTCGCGACCTGCGGCATGGTATGCGTAAATACCGGCATCTGATAGATCTCGCAATCCCACCAGACAAACTGATTGTATTTTTCACCGGACAACGATTTTGCGGACAGGCTGTGAACGCTGTCGTTCTGTTCCGCGGAAATAAGCGTGTGATAGTTGGCGAACCGCAAAGCCTGATCGTTTTTATCGTCTCCTTCTATCTTCACGTCTATCGCATCGAAAAGCTTTTTGTACGCTTTCAGATGAAGGGCGTATTCTTTCTCATAATCGGGCGTTTCCGCCGCCTGCGGCATCTTTTTATCGTCACGCGAGGTATAAACGCGGCAGGTTTTTTCCACGGAAAACGTTTTACACTTTCCCAAAACGGCTTTCTGCGCATAAATGCCGTCTTCCGAATAAGGCGCAGCGTTTACGGATCTTCCGTCTGCGAAAAACAGAGCGGAAGAAGAGAGATCGGCGGTATAGCCGTAATGTTTTCCGACGAGGAAAGAGTAATCGACCCCGCTTTCCGTAACTTTTGCCGTCGTTTTTTCGGAAATCATCTGTCCGTTCGTTCTCACGTTCGCGTCGATCCCGGCAAGGACGGAAATCTCGGCATTGCCGCTCGCAGTACCGGTAAGCCGCTGGATATATTTATGTTCGTCGTGATAGGAAGCGAACCGTTCAAACTTAAGTTTCAGCTCGTTGCCTTCGCCGTCGTCCCACACGACTTCTCTTGTCAGAACGCCGTTTTTCGCGCACAAAGCCCTGTTCCACTTTTTCAGTTTTCCTTCCCACGGATAAAAAGCTTTTCCGTTTACGAAAATGCGAAGCAACAGAAAATCGGGAAAATTAATACAGGAATCCTGATACTGAAACTTTTTCAGTTTCTCTTCGTCGAAATAATATTTCTTCATATAAATATTATCCGGGAAGGGGTCGACGATCTCTACGATCCTGTCGAAAATTCCCCTTACGAACGTGCCCTGGACTTTGGTTTCTCCGAATTCTTCCAGGCTGCCGCGAACCCCCATATATCCGTTTCCCGTGGTGAAAAGCGAGCCGTTTTTCGGCATATCGCTGAGTATGTATTCCGTTTCGTGCAAAGCGGACCGATTGAATTTAAGCATAATCTCCTGATGATAAAAAAAGAATGATAGGCTTAACATTCGTTATCACTAACTATTTTTACAGCGAATGCTAAGCCTGATGTTTTGTTCGCCCCGGAAACCGGGGCGAACGAAATTTTTAACTTATCTGTTTTCTTCTTTCTTGCGGAACAAGCTTACCAGTGCGATACAAACCGCCCCGAACAGCGCGTATGCCGCAACGTTTACGGATCCGAAGCAACCGCCCGTCTTTCCGGCAGAGCCGTTGATCGTCAGCGTGTAAACGGCGGTTTCCACCGTGGTCGCGCTTTCTTTCACCGCGGTAACGGTGTAAGTTCCCTCTTTCAGAGAAGCCAGATCCTTCACTTCGTTGCCGTCGGAATCCGTTACGGTATAAACGTATTCCCCGCCGAGGGTCCTGATCTTATCTTCGGACAGATCCGCGAGATTCAAAACGACGTTTTCCGCTTCGACCGTCTTCTGAATTTTCGTGATCTCGAACGTAGCCTCGGCTTTTCCGGAGTAAGCGTTCCGGAAGGTAACCGTAACCGTTGCCGTTCCCACGTTCACGTTGTTCTTATAAGAAACGGTATAATCGGATGCGTCGATCGTCGTTTCGCCGAGCTTGACGGAAACGACCTTCGGCTCGTTCGGCATGGTGGTAAACACGACCGAAAGGTATTCGAGCGTGACGACCGCTTCGGACGCATTGCGCCCCACTACCTGATAATTTTTCGTAAACACGCCGCTGAAACCGTTTTTAAAGGTAATGATCACGGTTGCCGTGCCGATGGAATCGTTGTTGACGTACGTCACGTCGTAATATTCGGGCGCGATCACCTCGCCGTCCCCTTTCACTTCGAGAACAACGGCGTCTGCCGTGGCTCCGTTCAGTTCGTAAGAGTCCTTCTCCAGCGTGATCTCGGCGTTCATCACGGCGCCGAGCGGCGTTTCCGCATAGTAAGCGGTTTTCATTCCGTTCTTCTTTCCGAGGTCGGAAGCGACCGCAAGCATCACGTAGCCGTTGGAGGTGAACAGGTGATTGCCCGCCGTTTCCGCCGCGCCGCCGTACATCTCCGTAACGTTGATATACATGGTGATCGTATCCGTCGTACCTTCGGGGAATCCGTTCGCCCAATGGAAAGCAATGCCGTTCAGCACCTGAAAGGTCATCGAGTAAACCTCGTCGGAAAGTTTAACGAATTCCACGGAGTATTTTACCTGTGCGCCGTCGAAAATAATGCAGTCGGCTTTTCCGGAAGCGTCCTTGGTTCCGGCTGCTTCCCGCGTTTTGTAAAGATAAGAAACATATTCTCCGCCGCTGTTGTTTACGTCATGATTGGAACCGACGTAAATACGGGCTTGCTTATCCGCATAATAGGTATACGTAAGGCAAAGATTGCCTTCGCCGTAATAGTTCCACGGGCTGTCGCCTAAGATAAGAGACACGAGACTTCCCACTTTCGCGTTCGTATAATACGACGTGAGTTTAAGTCCGTCGAGCTGGAGCTCTTTATACATTCCCGTTCTGTCGCCCCATTCGGCGCCGCCTTCGTTGGAAATGACGGTCACGCCGTTCTCAAGAATTTCCGCCTGAGTGTTAATGGTCGCAGAAGGCGCGTTGACGTCGTTTTCGGTAAAGGGAACGAGTTTCTTTCCTTCGCCCGGAACGATTTCCCCGGTGATCATTTCCTCCCAGGTTTCGTCAACCTTCGGCGCATCTTCCACAAGGTCTTTGTTCGTTTCGCCCTGAACGGCGCGGACGATCATTTCGCAGTCCCCGTCGTTATTGCCGATGGCGATCAGTTTTACGGACTGTTTATCCGCGTCTTCGAACAGACCGCTGAAATCGTCTGTATTGATAAAGTACGTAACGGAATTCCCGTCTTTTCCGCCCATTCCGCCGTACAGACTTTCACTCGTTAAAGTGACCTGATAGCGAAGGGTGGAATATCGTTTGAAATCGAATCTGATCACAGGCGTCTTGCTCGTGAAAATAACAAGACCCGTGGGATTGCCGTCGACCGTGGTCCCCTTCTCCTGCCGGGAAAGAGCATCTTCCGCGGTCTGATAGAATTTCATTCCCTCTTCCGTTCCGTTCGAAGAGATCAGGATGTTGCCCCTGTCGTAATCGTTCGTCAGGCGGAAGATCAGCGCGCTGTCCGTCGCATAACATCCGTAAGGATTGTTGCCGAAGGCGATCGCTCCCGTTTTTCTGAAGTTCACTTTTACGGACAATCCGTCAAGAATAAGATTTGCCGGGCAGGCATAACGGTTATGCGAATTCGTGGATGATCCCTGCTTTACCGTATAAGAGCCGTCCTCGTTCATCGCGCTCGTCCAGCCCTCTTCGTTAACGCCCCAACCCCAGCCGCTCAGATCGACGGGAATTTCGTCGGCGGCATCGTCGTCGATCACGACCTCAGATTTGCCGAGCATGGAAGCTTTCACCGTCATTTCGCTGTTGCCGTTTCCGTTGCCGAGAGCGATCAGCTTTACGCTGTCCGCGGTGTTTGCCTCAAAAAGCCCGCTCGCGCCGTCCGCACCGATAAAGTCCTTCACGTTGATATAATAGGTTACGCTGTCTCCCTGTTTATTCGCCATTCCGCCGTACATATTGCCGGTAACGACCATTTTGTAACGATAGGTGGAATATTTCGAGAACGTAACGTTTACCGTAACGGGATAAGCCGCACCCATGTTGAACAGGATCTGGTTTGCCGCTCCGCCGTCAATATGGGTTCCTTTGTTCGTCTGCGCAAGAGCGTCGGCGGCATTTTCGTAAATACAGGCGTTCGATCCGTCTTTCGTAACGAAAAAGTCCAGTCTGCCGTAACCGAGGTTCGCCATTTTCATGGTCAGGGCAGAATTCGTAACGTAGCATGCGTACGGATTTGCGGCGAGCGCAAACCCGCCTTCTTGAGCGAAAGTCATATCGAGGCTCAGTCCGTCAAGCGACAGAGCCACCGCGTTGGCAAGTCTGTTTTCGCCTTCTGCTTTCGTCTGCTTCAGCGCGGTCGAGCCGTCGCTGCCGGCGGTTTTCTCCCAGCCGCCTTCGCTGGTTCCCCATCCCCAATTCAGCTCGCCGGCGTTCAGGTCGACGGAATCGGCTTTTGCGGAAAAATTTCCCGCAGTGCTTATGCCGAAGGTCATCGCCAGAACGGCGATCACCGAAAGCATAACGATCAGTATGTTTTTTCTTTTCATTTTATTTTCCTCCTCATAATGAAAAGCGCTTTTTATTCTCCTGTCAAAAGTACTTTTATTTTTTAATTACGCCTGATCCGTGCAGGTGACGTCGAAATAGTCGAAAGTCACGCTGCAATCGAACGTACCGGGGACTTCCCAACCCAGATTCATATAGCTCACGTAAAGGTTGTCGTACGTACAGTTTACCATCCCTCCCTTCTGCTGGCAGGTGGCGAGCGCGGTTTTGATATAGGGAAGAATGTCGAACTTAAATTCGCATTCTTCGCCCGGCTCGATCGGAACGTTCAGATACCAGCCGTTGTCCAGCCCGTAAATAAATTGTCCCGTGCCCTGATCGTAACTGCAGCTCTCTCTGATCTGAAGGGCGTTGGCTTCCCAGAGAGGCACGCCGAACCAGATATAATCCCCGTATCTCCCCCGCGACCACGTTTTCGTATCCTTATCGTAAACGGTGTTTTCCGGTCTGTTCGTAACGGAAATATACCATAGCAACTGGGCATTGTGAAGATTGCCGTTGAATTCCGAAAGGGACATATGCTTGTCGCATTTGTCGATCGTGAATTTCGCCTTTGCGTAGATGTGCGAAACGTCGCCCACGTTTTTGCTCTGGCTGAAATTCTGTTCGATCAGGTTATGCACCCAGCCTTCGCCCGCTTTTCTCGGGTGATCGTACTCCTTCGTCGCGTCGATGGCAAGGGTAAGTTTTCCCGTTTTCGGATTGACGATCACCTGTTTGCCGCCCGCGACATAACGATAATCTCCGTTTTCCGATACGGTTTCCGTTTTATCCACGGCAAGATTGCTCTTTCCCGACCACTGCCCTATCTGCCACACGCTGTTCTTCTCGGCATCGACGGTCCCGCCGTAATCGATATAACCGAAATTCTTTCTGCCGGTCGCGTCGCTCATGCCCATGATCCCGATCCCGTTCGCGAACTTTCCGTCGGAAAGAAAGCTGTATTCCTTTTCCTCGGGAACGGCCGGAACGCTTTCGCTTTCCGAAACGGATTCTTCCGGGCTTTCCGCGCTGTCCGGATCGCCGTCCGAACCCGGATTTTTCCCGTTCGCGCAACCGATCGCGGACGTTACGGCAAACAGCGCAGATAACGCCAGCGAAATCATTTTCTTTTTCATCTTGTTTCCTCCTTGTTTTTCCGGCTCTCTTTATTTCCGGGTCGCATACACACCGAAGTTTTCAAACGTGACGGATACGTCGTAAATGCCGGGCAGCTCCCATCCGAGATTGAAATCGCACAGATACAGGTCGTCTACGGTCGTGTTGGTAAGAATGCCCTTTTCGTGGCAGGTTTCCAACCCTTTTTTCATGTCTTCGATCATATCGTACCGTATCCTGTAAGTTTTGCCCGCCCTGACGGGTTCGGAAAGGATCACCTCCGTTCCCGAGCCGATCATCATGGAATTCGTCCCTTCGTCGAACATTGCCGATGGCGCCATGAAATCGTATCTCGAATCGAACATGGAGACCCCGAACCAGAAATATCTGCCCTGATCCGCAACCGAATTGCTGTACACCATGAAATACATGGTGATCTGCGCCGCATGCGCGCCTTCGTTGAACAGTTCCCCTTGTCCTCTTTCTTCCAATACGTTCACGCACTTGTTCAGCGTCATATCGATCTCGAATTCGAGTTTTTCGAGTTCTCCGAACGTCACCTTCGGATAGAGCGTGGAAGTCATCAGGAGATGCACCCAGTTCTCATATCCTTTCCTGGGAAGAAGATTCACGCCGTCCCTGACGCCGTCTCCATCGTCATCGGTCGAATATTCTTTCGCCCCGTCGATCGCCAGCGTCACCATACCTTTTGCGGGGTTGACCGAAAAGGTCGTTGCGGGGTCGGAATAAACGTACGTTCCGTCCGTCAGCTTCGGCGTGCGGTATTTCGGATCGACGAGCGAATACGCCGAGGAATGCTGAGCAAGCGACCACAGCGGTCCCGTTCCCGTCGCGGTTTTATCGTAATCGAGCTTTCCCTTTACGGGATAAGCGTAAAACCCCGCGTCATCGAGATCTTCGTAAACGGGAACGCCGGGCGGAGATACCTCAAACCCCGTGGAATAAGTCGGATCCATGAGAAGGTTCGCTCGTTTTTCCCCTTCTTCCGAAGAGTTTCCCCCTTTACATCCGCAAAGGAAAAAGGCGAAGAACAACGACGCCAAGAACAATGCGGATCCCTTTTTCGTTCTGTTTTTCATTCTTTTTCTCCCGCGGCAAAACGCCGCTTTTCCCGAAAGGTCACATTTTGAAAGCCCCGGCGGAAATCCCCGCGATGAACTGTTTGGAGCCGATCGAGAAAAGAACGATCAGCGGAACGGATGCGATCACATAACCCGCAAACGCCACGCTGTAAGCTCCCGTCATGTTATAATACTGATCGGTAAACGAAACAAGGGCGACGGATATGGTCTGCATATCGTCCTGCAACAGCACGAGGCTCGGCATCACATAGTCGTTCCAGCTGCCCATAAATGAGTTGATCGCGAGAACGGTGATGATCGGCATCGACAGAGGGATCATGATCCGGAACAACATTACGGCATTGCTCGCGCCGTCGATCTCGCCCGCATCGAAAAATTCTTTGGAAATTCCGCCGAAAAACGAACGCAGCAGGAATAAAGACATCGGGATTGACGCCGTGATCCCCGGCAGAATGATACCCCAGAAACTGTTCAGCAAGCCGAGTTTCACGATGATCACGTAAGAACTCGTAAGTGTGAGAGTTCCCGGGATCATCATGAGCGCGAGAATCGCCATAAAAAGGACGTTCTTCGCAGGAAACCGGAACCGTACGAAGGCATACGCCGTAATCACGGGAATGAGAAGAGACCCGATCGTCTGTATGATCGTAATGATAAACGAATTGAAAATATACTGCTTTATCGTAAGCCAGGCAAGTTCGTAATTCTGACATACGGTTTTAAAATCGACCTTTGTGAACGTGTACGGGAAAAGCTGATCCTGCGTGATGCTCTTCAGACTTTTTATCAGCATCAGATACATGGAAAGCCATGCAAACACCAGAAAGAACAGGATCGCGAGGTTCATGATAACCTCCGTCGTTATGCTTTTCACGGTCGCTCCGACAACCGTTTTTTTATGAGATCTCGTCATCAGGCATCCACCTCTTCCGTGTTTTTGTTCTTGATGAACACGTTGTTGATCACCGTGAGCCCCATTATGATGACGAACAGGATGATCCCCAAAGCGTTCGCCTTACCGTAATCGCTCTTGGTGAATGCGTAATAGTAGATCTGATACCCCGGGACCATCGACGCGCCGTCCACACCCGGTCCGCCGCCCGTAACGATCAGCTGAAGGTTGAAATTCTGCATCCCCGCGATAATCGACGTGATGACGAAATACTTGATCTGCCCGATCATCATGGGAAGATGGAAATAAATCACCCGCTTGAACGGTCCGACGCCGTCAAGCCTGGTCGCCTCGATCATTTCCGGAGAGATCCCCTGAAGCGAAGCGATGTAGATCAGCATGATCGTGCCGCCCGCCCACGGGAAACCCGTCAGGATAATGGAAAGCAGAACCGTCTTCTCCTTGAAATACCACCCCTGAGGCTGCGCGCCGAACCATCCGAGAATGATATTGGCAAGCCCCGACTCCGAAGGAACGAAGATGAGCTTCTGCCAGATCATAAGCCCGACGATCCCCGGAACGACGATGGGGATCACGAACAGAATTCTGTAAACCGCGGAAAGTTTCTGCCGTTTCAGATTGATCAGAAGTTCCGCAAGAAACAGGTTCGCCACATGCGAAAGAATAAACGTGGATACGGTGATGATCAGTACGTTTTTCAGAGATCTCAGAAACAGCGGATCCTTCAGCACGTCGACGTAATTTTTAAAACCCACGAATTTTATCATGGTCACGCCGTTCGATTTCCAGAAAGAAGTGAAAGCCGAAAGCACCGGAGGAATATAGCTGAAGACGCAGAGAAGCAGAAATGCGGGCAAAAGCCACAGATACGCAAAGTAATTGTAATTCCTCTTTTTTGCCGCTTTTCCGTTTGCTTTGGAAGAACAGACGGAGCTTGTTTTTTTATTCATCACTCCGGCTCCTTACCAATCGGAAGTATCGTAATCGTTTTCCGCAATGTACTGTTCGACAAGCCCTCTGATCTGATTGCCGAGCTGTTTTATCAGGTCGCTCCGGCTTTTTTCGCCGTCTATATACGAATAAGTGGCGTTCAGGAAATAAGAACTGTAATCCGCGCCGAAGGCGTTCCAGCTGTTCGCGACGCCCCATGCAAGTTTGTCCGGATTCTTGCAGTCCTCGAGATACATATTGAGCACGGGACGAAGATACTGAGGAACGCTCTCTTCCGTTTCGGGATTGAGAGGGATCCCTCCGCCGAGATCGCCGATCAGTCTGTTATTCTGTTCGGGTGCGGTAAGGAACATGAGAAGATCGGCGCAGGCGTCTACCGTTTCCTGCCCTTTGTCCGTCGCGCTGTTGGTGATCCACCAGCTCGTGCCGTATCCCGCCGAACCGCGTCTGCCGTTCCGGATCTCTTCCGTAAAGCAGGAAGCGTCGAATCCCGCCGCCTCGATATCCGCTTTGGAGATCTGCGGGTAGCCCGTGATGGCGTAATCGAAATTCACGGCGCTGTTCGCCGAGATCTGACGGAGCGTCGATCCGACGCCCTCGATAAACGCGCATTTTCCGCTTACGAATTCCGTCAACGGAACCAACTGTCCGTAGCCGGACGGGAAATACTCGCATCTGTCCTTCACGACCCCGAGATAAGTCTCGTATGCGGGCGTGTCGATCCCCCAATAATTTTTCGTGTACGCATAGCACCATTCCTCGGTGTCGAGATGCCCGTCCCCGTTTCTGTCGCACGTTTTCAGAAGTTCCCCGAAAAGCGCGCTTTCGAGGTAAATATCATACCAGCGATAAGGGGTGAGGAAGGTTTTGATGTTCAGATCTTTATGCGCCGCGGAATATTCGGCAACGCATTTCTGCGCCTCTTTGAAATCGCTGTACGAAACGAGAGATTTTATATTTCCCTTATCGTCGGTATAACCGGCGGCTTTCAGAATATCCGCGTTATAAATAATACCGATAGGAATTCTCTCGAGATTGACGTAATATCTTTCCCCGTCGCTTGTCGCGGTATATTCTTCCGTATCGTAAAGATCGATCCATTTTTCATATTGCGGCGCGTACGGATTTTTAGAATTGAGATATTTGTTCAGCGGAACGAACCACCCTTTGCTTTTATCTTCTTCCACCGTCGAACCGTTCATATAAACGATATCCGGCGCGGTGTGCGCGTTGAACAACGGGCGGAGAGATCCGACGGAACCGCCGTATGAATTTTTGTTGACGACGACTTTATAGCCGGGATGTTGTTTTTCCCATTCCTTGCAGAGGGTTTCGAGCGTGTTGTACGGAAAGGGATTGACTTCCGATTTTGTCATCGAAACCGTGGTATTGAAGTTGCCGATATCTCCGCCGCCGTCGATCACGATTGTCTTTTCGTCCGAAACGCCCTTCTTGCAGGAAGACGTCGCGGGGAACGCGAAACACGTTACGGCAAGGGTCATGGCAAGCATTTTTACAATTTTATTCCCTGTTTTCATATCCGGAATCTCCTTTCTTTTTTTCTTTCGTTATCGGTTTTCCCTTCTTTTTCCCGCCAGCGCCGGAAAAAAGAACGCGAGCGCAAGCAATGCGGGAATCGTTCCTTCCGAAAGGGCGGAACGGCAGCTCTTTTTGCCGGAGGATCCCCCATCGGGCGTTTCCGACGTCTGAGATCCGGAGATCGGTTCGGAAGAATCGGGTTCTCCGGGGTCCGACCCGGAAGGATCCGCGGCTTTCGCCCCGTTGATCTTATTCACCCTTATGCTGCTTCCGGGATTGGCGAACGAGAAGGAAAGATATCCTTCGTAACCGCCGAGAGCGACTTTGATCTCGCTGTTTTTGATCGGCGTACCGCTGAAGGAGATATCGTTGAAATAAATTCTGGAATACGTCGCGTTTTCGTCGTCCGCCGCCTCGATCCTTATTTTCAGAGGATCGCCTTCTCTGTAATCGATCAGCATCCGTCCTCTCGAAGCCGAATAGATGGAAGTATTCGTCGTTTTGATCATGAACACTTCGGCATACAACTTGTTACCCGCCCTCTTTTCGAGGGTTATGGCGATCCCCGGGTTGCTCTGCAATTTTCCGACGACCTCTTCGTCCGAGGCGTCCGTCGCGTAATAAAAGTTATCGGCGTTGCGGGTGATCGAAATACCGATCCAGTTTTCGAACAGTTTCATGGACTGCGCGGTGATCGCGATCTCCGTCGAAAAACGATTGGCTTTCACTTTTTCGGAATAAGTGAGCGTCGAGCCGTTTCTCGTTCCGGACAGATCGTTGAACGCCGTTTTTCCGAGCAGTTCGACAGAACTTCCGTCCGTATAGATCACGGAACCGTCGCTCGCCGTCCACCCTTCGAGAGACGTAAACTTTGCAAGCGTTTCCGCATGCTCGACAAGCTTCAGCCCGATTTCGGACTTATCCGCCGAGGAAAGTTTTTTCAGGTTTTCGTTGATCGCGTCGCGGCACTCGCCGAGGGCGAAAACGTCCGCGGCGGAAGATACCTTTCCGATCTTTTCTTCGTAAACCGCGAGATATCCGAGCACGACTTTCTTTCTTACTTCTTCCAGCGAAGCCAGCGCCTGCTCGTATCCGGTCTTTGTTTCGCCGAATTTCGCTTTCAGATCGTCCGTCAGGACCTTTTCGATCTCCGCGACGTCTTTTTCGGCGATCTCTTCCGCCGTTTTGTCCGCCAGAGCGATATCCTCATTGCTCTTTGCCGAAGAGATCATCCCGTTCAGTTCCTTAACGTCGTTTGCAAACACCGTTATCTTTTCGCCCGCGGGCAATTTTTCCCTTGCCGCGGCGATCTTGTCTGCCGCCGCCGTCAGGCGCGCTTTGTAGTACGCAAGGTCGTAATTTCTCATGCCGCTTACCGCCACGGCTCTGCCCGCTTTCTCCGCCGCGAGGATCTTCTGCGCGTCGGTCAGGTCTTCCGCAGCCGTTTCGTAGGCAACCACCGTCTGCACGTATCCGGGAAGTTCCTTTTCGTATGCTTTCGTCTTCGCGTCGGTCAAAGTCATTCTGACGATCTCTTTCGTATCGCCGAAACTGCCCGCCATCAGATAAATATCGGAGATATCGTCGCCGAGAACTTTCGTAAATTCCTCTGTCGGAACGGAATAGGCGTTTCCGTTTGCGGCGATCGTAACGGTATCGTCCGACGTCTGCCGGAACGAAAGCTCTACGATCCCGTCTTCCGCCGTAACGACGTAGCCGGTATTTCCGGAATCCCACGGAAGGGGGGCGGGGGCGGGAACGATGCTTTCGATCGTCGTCTGGTGGATCACGTTGGAGATCACGATGCCGTACTGATCGTTATGCACGTGGATCTTGATCCCGAATCCGCCGTATTCCGCATTGAAATAATTACCCTTGCCCGCGCCTAAAATAAGCCCGACGTAACCGTCGTTGTTCACGTGAGAAAGATCGAGGGTGATCCCGGCGTCGCGCACGTCGATCCCGTAATCGAACGTATAGCGGGAACCCCATCCGCCTGCAAGCTGCAACTCGTACCATCCGCGGTTCTCCCCCGCTTCCGGAACTTCGATCAGTTCGGAACCGAATATCGCCGCATCGCCGTTGCTGCCGCCGTTATGTCCGAAAGGAACCCTTTCGTCCAGAATGCCGCCTTTGACGACGGGTTGCCAGTTTTCCGCGTAAACTTTTTTCGTTTCCCGGAACGCCCCGAAACCGAGCGTACCGAGACAGAGGGAAGCGGCAAGCAGAATTGCCGCCGGTAACCGCCTTTTTCTCATCTTCGTTTTCTCCTTATCCGATTTGTTTTTTCTTTTTTTTACCGATAAGAGCCCCGCCCGCCGCAAGCGCGGCAAGAAACGCGAGTTCTCCGCCGGACAGCGCCGAACGGCAGCTTTTCTTTCCCGTATCCGTAGCTCCGGAAACGCTTTCCGGAGTATCCGCACCGCTTTCTTCCCCGGAGATCGGTTCGTCCGGCGCGGAAAGATCGGCTATTTTATCCGAAGTGGCGTTCTTTCCGTTGATCCTGTCGACCCGGACGGACATATCCCCGAGTTTGACCAGGGAAAGATACCCCGTAAAATCGGAACCGACCGCCCCTTTCAGCTCGCTGTTTTTCACAGGCGTGCCCGTAAACTTTTCTCCGCAGATCCGGATATTCGCATACGTTGCGTTGTTATCGTCGTCCGCTTTGACTTCGATCGTCAGCTTTTCGCCCTCTTTGAGAGTTACGATCATATTTCCTCTCGTCGCCGAAAAAAGGCTCGTGTGCGTGGACTTGATCAGAAACACTTCCACCCCGATCTTATTCTTGCCCAAAGAATGGATCATGAACACGAGAGAGGGATTTGCCTGCATGGCTTCGACGCTGCTGTCCGTGAAAGGTTCCTGATTTCTCGAAAGAGAGATCGCCAGCCAGCCTTCGCTCCCCGTGATCTCTCCGATCCCGAAGCTGATATCGTTCACTTTGAATTTCTTTTCGTAAGTGATGCTGCCGCTCCGCGAAACCGAAGAAAACCCGAAATGATCTCCGCCGTTGAAGGTAAGCTCGTTATCCGTTTTGCTCCAGCCGGGCAAAGATCCGAGTTTATCCACCTTTTCCTGAACGGAAACAAGTTTCATCGCCAGTTCGGTTTTATCTTCCTGCGAAAGCTTCGGAAGATTGACGTTGATATCCGCCCGGCATTTCTCGACCTTTTTCAGGTCCTCCACGTTCCCGATGCTTTCCGAAAGCTTTCCGAAAGCGTCGACATACCCTTCCACAATGCGCTTTCTCGCCGCGCCGATCGTCGCGATAACGGCTTCGTATTCCTTTACCGCATTGTCGAAAGCCTGCTTGTATTCTCCGCCGGGAGTTCCGAGCGCGTCGATGTCCTTTTCCTTTACGGTCACGGCATAATTTTCCGCCGAAGCGAGTCCGGCGTTGTCCGCCGCGCCGTCGATCATCCCTTTCAGTTTATCCGTATCGGCTTTTAAAAGAGCGATCTTTCCGTCCGTGTTCAGCGCGAGCCTTGCCGCAGCGATTTTTTCCGCCGCTCCGGCGATCGCGTTCTCAAAATACTTTTTGTCGTGTCTCAGAAGCTTATCGTAGCCGGAGTTTTCGCCGAGCGTTTCCGTTTCCACGATTTTTTCCGGCGTATCGGGTCCGGCTGCCGCCGCCCGGACGTACCGGTCGATCGTCTCCGCGATCGCGGGAACGGTCGCGTCGTATTCCGCGGAATTCTTTTCCTTCAGGCTTACCACCCGCACGATCTCCGTCGCGTCCGAAACGCTGCCGAGCGCGAAATAAACGTTACCCGTGTTTTCCCCGAGCGTATCCGTCACGGCGGAAAGAGGAACGGAATATTCATCGGAATTGATCTTCAGCGTGTAATCGTCCGAAGTTCTTAAAAACGAAATCGTGAGAATGCCGTCGCCCGCGGTGACGCAATACCCCGAATTCTGGCTGTCCCACGGGAATACCGCGGGAGCGGGAACGATCTCCTCGATCGTTCTCGTGTGAGACTGATTGGAGATCACGACGCCGTACTGATTGTTGTGTCTGCACACTTTCACGCCGAGCCCGCCGTTTTCCGCATTGAGATAATCGCCGATGTGCGCTCCGAAAATAAGAGCGATCTGCGACCCGTCCGTACTCACGCGGGAAAGGTCGAGCGTGATCTCGAAATCGTCGAGATCCACGGCGTAATCATAGGAATATCTCGATCCCCATCCGCCGCCGAGGCTCAGTTCCCAGATCCCTCTGTTGATCCCGCGTTCCGGCACGGCGATCAGCGCAGAACCGTATTCCGCCGCGTTGCCGTAAGATCCGCCCGCATGCCCTATCGGAACGAGATCGTCCAGAACCCCCTTCCGGACGATCTGTTCTCCCTCCCATGCCGCCGACGCGCTTTTCGCGCCGTAGCCGACACCGAAGAGAGAAAAGGCGAACAAAGCGATCGCGACCGACAAAAACAATCTCTTCATCTATATTCCTCCTGTCATCGATTTTCGTTAAAACTTAAGGATTTTTTCTTTTCCGTTCCACCTGACCGCGACTTCGGCATGTCCGCCGGAAACCGTGATCGTCGGCTCTTCCGCCGAAGAATTTCTCTTCGCGCAGCGGATATCGAGCAGCTGCCCCGCGAACGGATATCTGTTCACGCCGTGTTCTTCCGTAAGATTTACGTTCCACACGATCTTGCCGTTCAGAGGATCGGGCGTGATGCCGAACACGAATTCGAACACGTCGGAAGTGACGGACAGCGCGGACCACCCTACGAACTCGGGCGCGCTCGGGCGGGAAATTTCCATTTCGTCCGGAGCGGAACACTCCCACAGCGTACCGGTTTTTTCGAACATGCCGACGATGCAGTCGTTATGCTTTTTTGCAAGTTCGTAAGCATAATCGCAATAACCGCGTTTCATCAGCCCTTTCATCACCATGTAATTCGTGCATGCCCACACGCCCCCTCTCCAATACAAGCCGTTGAGAGAATACCCTTCGCTGTCCGCCGAAATCGTGGGAACGGGGTTCATTCTGTTGAACTCGCTTTCGTTCATCAGGTGTTTTACCAGCTCTTTTATGATATCGTCAGGCATTCCTTTCACGTGCAGCGCCCAGAACGCACCGATCGATTTGCAACGATTGAAACTGCCGTCCGCATTCACGTCGTAGAAAAACTTGCTTTCTTTGTCCCAATGTTTTTCCACAAGATAGTTTAAAAGAAACTCCCTTTCTTTTTTCAGCCCTTCCGTCTCGTCTTCTCTCCCGAGCACTTTTCCCATGGCGATCAGCGCGTCGGCGTCGAGAAGAAGATTCAGGTTTGCGTCGAGCCAGCTCATTCCGGCGTGATCCACCCTGAGGCTGTAACCTTCGGGAACCCTCGTCTGATTGTCCATCGTGGAAGAAAGCCCGGTATACCAATAACTTCCGTCGGGATTGGTGCGGTATCTTTTCAGCCATGCGTGAAGCCCCATCAGAGGATCGAAGATCCTGGCAAGGCGTTCTTTATCGCCGTTGTATTCGTAAAGATCCCATTCGGTAAGCCCGAGCCACACGGGACCGACGCTGATCGGATCGAACCGATGGAATCTGTCGTTCCCGTTATCCCCGCGGATCTCTCTGCAGATAAACCCGTCGAGATGCTGCTTCCGGTAAAAGTTCTCGAGCGTTCCCCTCAGCTCGAAAAGATGATTGGTATATTTCGCAAATTCCATCATTGCGGAGGAATCGCCCATAAACGTGCTCATATTGAAGAACGTGTCGATATAGCTTCTGACGAATCCGTTTTCTTCCGTGGGATATTTTATGTGTTTAAATGCGAGATCCCATGCATAGTTATAGGCTTTTACCGCCGCTTCGTGACCTTCCCATACAAGTTCCGGGAGATTTTTCGCGATCGCTTCCCGGTCGGGAACGGTTTTCACGGCAGGTTCGTCTTTTATCGTATTCCGTTCGTAATATTTGTTTTTTAAATAGAGATTATAATATCCGTCGTTTTCGGAAACATAGATCTCCTCGTCGGGACATTCGCACCTTTCGTATGTTCTTTTCATCGGTTTTCTCCTGTTATTTTTTATCGCCGTCGCCTTCTTCCGCCTTCGGGGCGTACGTAATGCCGATCTTATTGATTTCGAGTCCGCAGTCGAACGTCCCGGGGCTCTCCCAACCGAGATTCATCGATCCGACCGCCATAT
>CABUWK010000017.1 GCA_902495325.1 uncultured Acidiphilium sp. | reverse complement strand
TTCATTTGCAAAAATCCTTTAATTTGTCTTCACAAACATAATTATATAGGATTTTTTCTTTTGAGTCACTCTTTTTTTACTCTGTTTCAATTGTGTTGCACTTAGATTATATATTCAAGCCGTAAAAATAGTTGGTGATGACGGATGCCGAGCCTGACAAAAAAAGAACTTCCGTATCGAAACGAAAGTCCTTTTATAAGCCGATTAAACGACAAATATTAAATAAACTGAAGAATATCCACCAGGATCGCAAATCCGAGGATGAGGAACAACCCGACGGTGTGAATGATCCCTTCCACCGTGCGGTTGATCGGCTTTTTACGGATCCATTCGATCAGGCAGAACAGCGCGCGGGAACCATCCAGCGCGGGGATCGGAAGGAGATTGAACACCGCGAGGTTCACGCCGATAAACGCCGTGATCTCGAGGGCGTAACGAAACCCGTAGCTCACGATCTTCGAGGTCTGCACGATCGTTGTGACCGTTCCGCCGACGGCGTTCAGCCCGAGTTTGCCCGTTAAAAGCTGACCCAAAGTGCGGAATACCGTTCCGCCGATCTTGAAAGAATAAAGGAAGGAATTGCCGATCGAACGGAAAAACCCGAGCCTGATCGACGCGGAATCGGTATAATATGCCTTTTCGTACCCGGTAATGCCGAAATAGGCAAATACGGCGGATACGTCCGTTTTGTCCGTCGTTTCCCAGAAAGAATCGAGCGTTTTCTCCACAACGATTCTTTTCCCGCCGCGGGAAACGTAAAAGGAAACCTGTTCCCCGATCGCCTTATCCTTTACGTTTTCGAGAAAATCCTCTTCGCCGAAAATAAACGTGCAGTCTTTATAGTCTTCCCGATCGTTGATCTTCAGAATATAATCGCCCGTTTCGAAGGTTCCGCCGTCGCTCGTGGCAACCTGCATCGCGCCGCCGATGCCGAGGGCTTCGTAAACCTTATTCACTTCCGTAAGGTTTTTGCATTCCACGTCCGAACGAAGGGCAACGGGAACGGTCTGTCTTTCTCCGTCCCTCACGACTTCCGCATACACGATCTCGAGTTTTTTGCCGTGATTGAGCGCAGTGACAAGATCGGTTGCCATGAACACGGAATGTTTCTTTCCGTTTTTGGTAAGCGAAACGATATAATCTCCGTTCTGTAAACTGTTTTCCGCAAAAACAGCCTCGGTATCGTTCGGTTGCATAATCGCCGCGCCGAACAAGGTCTGCCCGTAAACGTTCATGGAGATCATGATGATAAGCAGAGCAAGCAGATAGTTCATCGTAGCCCCGGCAAGCAGAACCAGGATCCTTTGCCACGGTTTCTTCTTGTTGAAAGCTCCGTCCGTATCCTTTTCTTCGTCTTCTCCCTCAAAGGCGCAAAAACCGCCGAAAGGGAAAAGCCTTACGGAAAAGATCTCTCCGTTTTTCTTCTTTTTCTTAAATACGGCAGGTCCCATTCCGATGGCAAATTCGTTGATTTTGAATTTGAAAATCTTTCCCACCGTATAATGTCCGAATTCGTGCACTGTGATCATGATCATCAGGATCAGCAGCGCAAGCACCACATATCCCGCCGATTTCATCACGGATGCGAAGGACAACAAATTAACTGTCATGTAACCTCTCCTTGAACCTCTTCCGTACCCGCCCCGGATCGACCCGACGGACGGCAATTCTCTTTATCTGAGAGTACGGAATTTTTCGAGCGCGTAAGCCCGCGCCGCGGCGTCCGTTTCCGTCAGAACTCTTTCGTCCGTGACCTTCTCCCGCGTCGTTTTTCCGATCGCGAAACCGATCAGCTCCGGGATATCGTAAAATGAAATTTCGTCTTTCAGATACAGCCCGACCGCAACCTCGTTCGCCGCGTTCATCGCGCAGGGGAAATTGTCCCCCATGCGGAAGGATCTGAGCGCGAGCGGAAAACAGGGGTATTTCTCCTCGTCGATCGGATCGAAATGCAATGTTTTTTCCATGAGATCGAGGGGCGGAATGCCCGTCGGAAGTCTCTCAGGATACGTCAAAGCGAGCTGAATGGGAAGTTCCATCGAAGGGAAGCCGAGTTGAGCCATCACCGCGCCGTCGTCGAATTCCACCATGGAATGAACAATGCTTTCGGGATGAACGACCGCCCGGACTTTTTCGAGGGGCGCGCCGTACAAATGGCAAGCCTCGATCACCTCGAGCCCTTTATTGAGCATGGTGGCGCAATCGATTGTGATCTTCGCACCCATCGTCCAGTTGGGATGTTTCAATGCTTCGGCGGCTTTCTTTCCCGCGATCTCCTCTCGGGAGAAATTGCGGAATGCGCCGCCGCTCGCCGTGATGATCAGATTTCTGAACGGGGCTTTCCTGTCGAAATTCAGGCACTGGAAAATCGCGGAATGCTCGGAATCGACGGGCACGATCTTCACGCCCTTCTCTTCCGCCCGTTTCATCACGAGATCTCCCCCGGCAACGAGGGTTTCTTTATTGGCAAGCGCGATCGTCTTTCCGAGCGAAATGCCTTCGAGCACGGGGGCAAGCCCCGCAAAGCCGGACATGGCGGCAAAAACGATATCGCAATCCTCCGTAATCGCATGCATCGGCGCATTCGGTCCCGTATACAGGGAAACGCCGCGCGGAAAGTCGGATAACCCGCACGCTTTCGAAGGATCCGTCAGACAGCAGACGGACGGACGGAACTTTTCTGCCTGTTCTTTTAAAAGAGCGGCGTTCGAACCCGCCGCGAGCGAGACGACCGAAAACTTATCCGGATATCTCGCCACCGTGGAAAGGACCTGTCTGCCGATCGAGCCCGTACTGCCGAGCAAAGCGATTCTGATCATTTTTTATTCAGCCTTTCTTCCTTATTTTATTCGTTTAAACGATAATTATAACCTTTTTACGCCATGCAGGTTTGCAGAAGCATAAACACGAAACACAGAAATGCGGACGCAAACATCATGCCGTCGATACGGTCGAGCATGCCGCCGTGCCCGGGAAAGAGATTTCCCATGTCCTTGATCCCCGTTTTCCGCTTGATCATGCTTTCCGCAAGATCGCCGAATTCGGTCAGCAACGAGCCGACAAGCCCGACCGCACCGAAGAACAGGCAATCGATCGCGCGGGAGGAAAAGTAAAGGTTTCCCACGCAGAAATACACGACGATACTGCCGACGATCCCGCCGATAAGTCCGCCTACGGCACCGCTGATCGTCTTTTTCGGACTGATTTCCGGACAGAGTTTTTTCCCTTTCAGAAGGCTTCCGACAAGATAGGCGAAAACGTCTGCACAGGGGGCGATCACAAAGCAGAGGATCAGCGCTTCCAGGTTATCCGCATGGTTCAAAACGAGAACGGAAAGAAGGATACACGAGGGATACGCTTCGGCAAAGAGGGACAAGCCGACCCCTTCCACCGTCACCGTTTTGTGATCGATCACGAGGAGAGACAGCGAAAGAAGCGCAAATCCCACCATCGCGGCAACCGACCACTGCATGCCGAAAAACACGTAAACGGGATATAAAACAAAGGGGAAAACGCACGAAACGATCTTCTGCGCTTTGGTGATCCTGTCGCCGAAAGCGCGGGTAAGTTCGAACGTGCCCGTTCCCGCAATAAACAAAAGCATCAGATCGAAAAACCTGACGTCGATAAGCCGTAAAAAGAATACACCGACAACAAGTGCCGTCATCACGGCGCCCGTGATCGTACGCTTTAACATATTACACACCCCCGAACCTGCGCTTGCGGTGAGAAAACCACATAAGTGCGTCTATAAGTTCTTTTTCGTGGAAATCCGGCCACAAAACGTCGGTAAAATAAAACTCGGCGTAAGCGCACTGCCACAGAAAAAAATTACTGAGCCGCTGCTCGCCGCTCGTTCTTACCACAAGATCGATATCGGGAAGCCCTGCCGTATACAGGCGGGAAGAAACGTCTTCTTCCGTGATCTCCCCTTCTTTGTTTTTCAGAAGGTTCATCGCGCGGACGATCTCCGCACGGGAGCCGTAATTGATCGCGATGTTAAGCGTTTTGCCGGTAAAATCCTTTGTGGCAAGCATTCTCTTTTCGCATTCCGTCCGAAGCTCGCCGGGAAGGGCGAAAAGCTCGCCCGATATCACGAGACGGATTTTTTCGTCGATCAGTTTTTTCGAATACCGCGAGAGAAACTTGCGAAGCAGGTCGAAAATTTTATCGACTTCTTCCTTCGGTCTCGACCAGTTCTCCGTCGAAAAGGCGTAAAGGCTCACCGCCTCCACCCCGCGGGAGAAACAGGCGGACACGACCTCTTCGATCACGTCCGCTCCCTTCTGATGTCCGAACGTTCTCGGCTTTTTGCGGGCTTTCGCCCACCTGCCGTTTCCGTCCATGATAAATCCGATATGTTTCGGCACTGCGCCGATCGATTCTTCCATTATACCGTCATCAACTCTTTTTCTTTTTCCTGGCAAGCCTTGTCGATGTGTTCAACCGCTTTTGCGACCGCCTTCTCGATGTCGGCTTCGTAATTCGCATATTCGTCGTCCGTCATTTCCTTCGCTTTGTTCAGCTTTTTCAGCGAATCAAGGCACTCTCTTCTGACGTTTCTCACGGCGACTTTCGCGTCTTCCGCCATTTTTCTTACCTGTTTTACGATATCCTTTCTTCTCTCTTCCGTAAGGGTGGGGAAAACGAGACGGATCACGTTGCCGTCGTTCGTCGGCGTGATGCCGATATCGGAAACGAGGATCGCTTTTTCCACAGCCTTCAGCAGGGATTTATCCCACGGCGAGATGACGAGGCACTGCCCGTCCTGCACGGCGATGTTCCCCACCTGATTGATCGGCGAAGGGGTTCCGTAATAATCTACCTTGATCTTGTCGAGAACGTGCGGATTCGCTCTGCCCGCTCTCACCTGCATCAGATCGGAAACGAAAACGTCTTCCGTCTTTTCGAATTTTTCTTCGGCATCCATTACGATGCCTTCCACTTTTTCAATGTCCAACATGATAAATCTCCCTTGCGTATTTTGTGTTACACGTTTCTGTGTTTCTTTTCTGTTTGAAATACCGCGCCCGGAAACCCTTGCAAGCAAGTTCCTTCGCTTATATTTCGGAAATCCTTGCAAGCAAGTTTCCCCGCTTATTTATAATAGCGAAACGAGACAAAATATAATTTTGCCGGCAACTGCCGTTGCCATGCGCTTCGTCTTCGACAAACCGCCGTTTCCGTTGAAATATTGCGCCCGGAAACCCTTGCAAGCAAGTTTCCTCGCTTATATTATACAATATTATTGCGGGAAAAGCAATATGTTTCCCGAAATTCTCACAAAACGTTTTCTTTTCCCTTTTTCTTTCTTCTCTCCGATACCAAGCAGAAATAAAGGAAACGGAGAAAAGAAACTGAAGCGGGTCTATAAGCCGATTATCGCACTATTTCAGCGAGAAATAACCGTTCCTTTGCTCTCGGCGAACACGGCGTTTACGATCGCGTTGTCTTCGTTTAAACCGAACACGTGCACTTTCACTTTATTTTCTTTGCACATCACGACCGCCGAAGTATCCATCGCCTGCAACCCCTTCGCCACGTATTCGTCGTAAGTAAGGGTATCGTATTTCTTTGCGGAAGGATTGGTCTTCGGATCGCTGTCGTAAATGCCGTCCACGTTTTTGGCAAGCAGCAAAACGTCTGCGCCGATCTCCGTCGCACGGAGAGAAGCTCCCGTATCCGTGGAGAAATAGGGGTTGCCCGTACCGCCTCCGAACACCACGACTTTGCCTTCCGAAAGATATCTCTGCGCCGTTTTGTAATTGAACGGTTCGCCCACGGAAGAAATGGCAAGCGAAGTCATCACGCGGGCTTCCATGCCCTTGCGTTCGAATGCGTCCGATAAGGCGAGCGCGTTGATCACGGTAGCAAGCATTCCCATATAGTCCGCCGTGGTACGATCCATCTCGTCTCCCTGACGACCTCTCCAGAAATTTCCGCCGCCGACAACCACGCCGACCTGCACGCCGTTATCGACAAGCGTTCTGATCTGCCCGGCAACGGCTTCCACAGCCGAAACCTCGTATCCGTGCCCTTTGGAACCGGAGAGAGCCTCTCCGCTGATTTTCAATAATACTCTTTTATATTTAGCCTGCATGGCTTCTCCTTTCGCCTTACGCTTGTCAGGCAGAAAAAAAGGGACGCATATTTTATGCGCCCCTGCCGATCGGAATCAACCGCCCTTAGGGGATCTCTCGCGAGCATCCGCCTTTCAGCCGCCGCATTGTTTTCCGCTGACAAAAAACAATGCGGCGTCGGACGCGGGATCCCTTTTATTTCTTCATTTTATCAACCTGAGCCTGCACTTCGTCGGCAAGATTTTCTTCTTTCTTCTGAAGACCTTCGCCCATTTCGTAGCGGATGAATCTTCTCACGGAGATCTTTTCGCCGATCTGTGCCGTCGCTTCGATTACGACCTGTTCAACGGTCTTGGAAGGATCTTTCACGAATTTCTGGTTGAGCAGGCAGTTGTCTTCATAGAAGCTCTTGATTCTGCCTTCCACCATTTTATCGACGATCTTTTCGGGCTTGCCCTCTTCGAGCGCCTGTGCGCGAAGAATCGCTTTTTCCTTTTCAAGCACCTCTTCGGGAACTTCGCTCGAGGAAACGTACTGCGGGTTTGCCGCCGCGATCTGAAGGGCGATGTCGTGAACAAGGCTTCTGAACATTTCGCCGTTCGCCACGAAATCCGTTTCGCAGTTTACTTCGAGAAGCACGCCGACTCTTCCGCCCATGTGAATGTAGCTGTCGACAATACCTTCGGCAGCGATTCTGCCGGCTTTCTTTGCCGCTTTCGCAATTCCCTTCTCGCGAAGGAAATCGATTGCTTTTTCCATATCCCCTTCGCAGGAAACGAGGGCGTTTTTGCAATCCATCATGCCGGCGCCCGTTCTCTCTCTCAGGGTTTTTACGTCGTTTGCCGTAAAGTTCATTTCGTTATCTCCTTAATATATATGGGGTAAGCTTACGCCTGCGCTTCTTCCGCAGCGGTTTCTTCCGTCGTTTCGGTAGCGGCTTCTTCGGCTGCAGCCTCTTCAACGTCGCGTTTCACGGCGTCTTCGCCCTGCTTTGCTTCGATAACGGCATCCGCAATGATGGAAGCGATGAGTTTGACCGCTCTGATCGCGTCGTCGTTACCGGAAATCACGTAGTCGACAAGATCGGGATCGCAGTTCGTATCGGTGATGGCAACCACGGGGATGTTCAGCTTTCTCGCTTCCTTCACTGCGTTCAGTTCGCAGTTGGGATCGACGACGAACATCACGCCGGGAAGAGCTTTCATCTCTCTGATACCGCCGAGGTTGTGCTGAAGCTTATCTCTTTCCGCTTTCAGACCGAGGACTTCTTTCTTGGGAAGAAGTTCGAACTCGCCCGTTTTTTCCATATTGTCAAGCTTGTTCAGCCTGTCGATTCTCGTTCTGATGGTCTTGAAGTTGGTAAGCGTACCGCCGAGCCATCTCGAGTTCACATAGTACATACCGCATCTTTCGGCTTCCTGCTGAATGGCTTCCTGAGCCTGTTTCTTCGTTCCGACAAAGAGTACGGATTTACCCGCTTTCACGGAATCGACGACGAATTTGTAGGCTTCTTCGATCAGGTCGACCGTGATCTGAAGATCGATGATATGAATGCCGTTGCGTTCGCCGTAGATGTACTTCTTCATTTTGGGGTTCCATCTTCTCGTCTGGTGTCCGAAATGAACGCCGGCTTCGAGAAGCTGTTTCATAGACGTTACTGCCATAAATAGTTCCTCCGTTATTCCTCCCCGTTTCTTTTTCCCTTCCCGGAGAAACGACGTTTCCCGCGGAAGTTCCGGCGCCGCAACGATCCCCTTGAGTTTTTATTTGGGGAAAGCACGAAAGGCGCCCGAAATCGGGTGTGAATTTTATAGCGTTTATTATTTTACCATATCGCCGCCCGTTTGGCAAACGTTTTCGCTCCGTTTTTCTTTCTTTTTATAATTTTTGTCGTAAAAAACTTCGCATGCCAGGCAAGAACGATACGAACCGTGGTCTGGCGGCGTATTTTTGACTAATGCTTCGTTATGCTCACGGCTTATACTTCAGGTATTAACCCGTTCGCGTGCCTTGTCTTAGTCTGAAAATCCGCCGTCAGACTTGCCCGCAACCAAAACGCCGATATTTTTGATGATTTTTAGTAAAGACAAGTAGCAGACGTACTCATCGTACTTCAAACGAGAATTTGCCAAAAAGCACGGAAATAGCGGCGTTTTGGCAAGGTTCGAATCACTCTTGTCTGGCATACGAGCCGGTTTCCGCTCAGTAAACGATATCCGTCGCGTTGCGGAAGATCAGAAATGCGACGAACAAGGCGAGAAGAATGTAAAAATAAGCCCATCTTAGTCGGGGAAGAGGGATCGCTCTTTTCCCCGCCGAAAAATTGACGAGATACGCCGTGGAAAGAAGGATCGCCGGGACCAACCCCGCCGCAAAGAGAAAGTGATAGTAAAACGCCCCGCGGATATCTCCTTCCGTCAGGCAGTAAGCCGCCCGCGTAAGTCCGCACGTTCCGCAATGAAGCCCGCTCACCCGGTTGACGAAACAAAAAACGGTATCTTTCGCAAACGGATCGGAAAGCCTTGCAAAAACCAAAATCGCCGCCGCGGCGCATACGGGCAGAACGGGCGATATCTTCCGGAAAAACCGCAAAGCCGCCGCGATCCCCATTTTGCCGCAAGCGAAAAAGGCAGGCTTGCGCCCGCCCGTTTTTTCGTTCCGTCTCCCGCCGCTTTCCGGCGGCATTCTGCTTTCCGCCATAATTTCACCCGCTGAAATTTTTCGTTTATCGGCTTATAGAGCGTTTTATGCTTTCATAAACGCGGCTTTCAGCCATTCGATCCCGTAAGTGATCGCGCCGATGATAATATCGCTTTCCGGTTCCGAAGGTTCGCTCGTATCGGGCGGAAACACAGATCCGTTAACGGCAAAAACAATGATCATGATCACGTTGAAAATCACGCCGACGATGCTCGTTACGAGCCCCGCGACCGCAAAGCCGTTGCTGCCGTCCTTTTTAAAAGAAATGGCGGAAGTTATGATACCGGCGATCGCCGACGCGAGAAACACGCCCATACAGCAACACCCCAGAACGGAGAGAATGCCGCACACCATCGAGACGATGCCGAGCACTCTTCCCGCCCCCGAAACGGGTTTGAAGTCATCGGGTACGGGTTCGTTTTGCACCGAAACGTAAGGATTCGTTCCCCCGTAAGGAGCCCTTTCCCCTTTTCCGTAATTTCTGTAATTATTTTGTCCGCCGTACGGATTCTGCCCGCCATACGGATTCTGTCCGCCGTAAGGCGCTTGCCCGTTGCCCGGGTTCTGCGGGTTTCCCGCAGTCTGTCCGCCGCAGGACGCCCGCGTATAATCGAAATAATTCCCGTTATCCCCGGCAGCAGCGATCGGGGTCTGCGCGGCGTTTTCCGCCCGGCTCACGCCCGTTTCTCCGGGATCATCCGCTTTCCCGTCGGAAACGCTTTTCGTATCGGGATAAGGAACCGAAGAAAAATAATCCGCTCCGATCGGTCTTTCGCTTCCCGCATCCGGGATGCCGTTTTCGACCGTCTTTTCGTTGCCCGCGTTTCCCGCGTTGCTTTCGACCGGATTCACGATTCCCGCTTTCGCCGTTTCGTCTTTTCTCTCCGCTCCGCCCGCGCGGTCCGCATCCCCGCCGTTTCCGGACGGATGAGCGAACGCGCCGTCGTCAAACAAATCGTCGTTATGATCTTCCTGCATCTTTCATCCTCTCTTTTTTCTGATATTCGATATTGCGCCCGCGATAACGATCACGACCGCCGCCGTCGCGCCGAACACGATCGCCGCCACAACGGGCAGATTTATCTTTACCTCTCCCTTATTTGTCCCTTCGCGTCCGAACACAGAAACCTCGGTATAATCGTTCCCGTGACGGGCGCACACATAAACGTACGTTTTTCCGTCGCTTTTCCCAAGAAACGTTTTGCGGAAGGACACGGGCACCTTTTTCGTCGCGCCGTACTTCCCTTCGGCAAGAGCCGCGGCATCCGGTTCGCCGATTTTTTCTTTTGTTTCGAAAACAAACACCTCTCCCGTTCTCACGCCGTAATCGAAAGAGAGATATTCTCTTCCGCCTTCATCCGAAAATATACCCGCCGAAGGCGATAAAACGGCTATTTTCTCTTCGTCTTCCGCACGGCTCGCGACGGGGAGATCCAAACGGAAAGAAATCGATCCGTCCCGGTTTTCGCTTAAAACTTTTATAGCGACGTTGCTGTTTTCGCCGTCGGAATAGGTGACGAGATTGCGTTTCGCGTTCGCTCCGCCGTAAGACGAAACGGGAGACAACCCGAGATAAGCATAACATTTCCCGCGGGACGAGATCTCCTTTCTAACGGCATATTCTTTTGTAAAAATATTTTCAAGCTGCCAGTCGCGGAAAACGTAGATTTCCGGTTCTCCGTACATATTGCCGTAATCGACATTCCCCTTTTCACCCGTATAATCGATATAAGCGTTGCTTTCGTTCACCCGGTAAAGGATAAGCCCGGAGTCGGATAATCCTTTGCCGAAGGAATAGCGATCGCTGCGGTATTCGACGTAAAAGGTTTCCTTTTTTTCGTCGTAATCGTCAAGCACGATCTTATAGGCTTTCACTTCGCTTTCTCCGGATTCGACGGGGAATAAGGTATACTCTCCGCCCGTTTCCGCCGCAAGAATGTTCTCGCCTTCTTCCAGCCAGCCGAATTTTTGCCTTATGTAAGAAAGGGATAGCTGCGGAACTTCCGCATTGCGATCCATAATATCGAGCTCGCCGACGTATTCTGTATCCGAACCGTCGTAAGGGTAATAATCGGCAACGCCGAGAATGTGCATGAATTCGTGACACAAAACGGAATTTCCCGTAAGCCCCGCTTTTTTGCCTCCTTCGCCGAAATAGTCGAAAGACATTGCGAGATATCGCCGCGCGATTTTGTTTCCGATGCGAACGACCGGAAAAGCGTCGTCGTAATTCTTACCGCCCGTATAGTACAGCGAAGCCGCCGTTTTCGTATCTCCGTAATAAACGCTGCTCTGATGGGGCCAGAAAATCGTTCCCGAACCGTAATTTTTCACGCTCTCCACCGTTACGGGGGAACCGAACAACAGACATAACCCGTCGATCTCTCCGTCGCCGTCGCGATCGAACGAAGAAAAATCGAGATCGGTTTTCTCCGTCAGTCCGCTTAAAACAAGACGGATAAGTTCCTGTTCCCGCGCGAAATATCCGATGCTCTTTTTCCCCTCGCCGGCGGGAACAACGTTCCCGTTTTCGTCATAACAACGGTTGTCATACCCCTCTTCGTTCACGAGCTCCCATTTTCCCGCCCCGTAAAGATAGGCAGGTACAAAATAAGAAGAAGTTTTTTCGATCCTGACCGTTGCCGCATAAGAAGGCACAACCGAAACTTTACCGTTCGTATTTGCCGAAATAAAATTTTTCAGACTGTATTCGTCTTCCCCGAACGCCGCATTCGCCGTTTGCACCGCTTGAGCATCAAACGTCGTTTCTCCGTCCGCGAATTCAACGCCGACGACCGGGCATCCGATCTCCTCCGTTTCCGCTCCGGCGGAAACTTCCGGGACCGAGATACCGGTCCCCGCAAATGCCGACTTTTCCCCGGGCAGAAACAAAAAAAGACCCGCCGCGCAGAAAACCGCAACCGCCGCGCAAATCGCTTTTATCCGAAGCGTTACGTTTCCGATATTTCTTTTCATGTTATTATTTTATCATATCCGGGGAAAAAAATCATCTTATTTACGGCATTTCTCCGAAAAGATTAAAAAACATTTTCCCCGGAAAGAAAAAATTTACGGAACGCAAAAGACGCTCCCCGTTCGCTTGCCATTATGCCCGCAATATGGTAAAATAAGATCAATCTCAAAATAAATAATCGGTATCCACACGAGCGTATTTTTGCGGTCGCGTTTTGTTTTAAAAAAAACAAACGCAGCGATCGCGCGGGACAAGTAGGATCCGGACTTGAGGGAATTTATGAATTACACATCTTATTACGGCGCGCACGTCGACGAAGCAGCCGCCGCGGCAAGGATCGAAAAACTGAAACAAGCCTTTTTCAAAGGCGAAAACACCCCGTGCGAACGGATTTTTTCCTCCCCCGGGCGGGCGGAGATCCTCGGTAACCACACCGACCACAACCACGGGCTCGTGATCGTGGCGGCGATCTCATGCGACATTCTTGCCGCCGTTAAAAAAAGAGAAGACGACAAAGTCAAGATCTGCTCCGAAGGTTACGCGCCGATCGTGATCGATCTGAAAGACACCGGGCGAAAGCCGAAAGAAACGGGAACGTCCGCCGCACTCACGCGCGGGGTCGCGCACGCCCTCATCGAAAAAGGCTATGAGATCGGCGGTTTTACGGCATGCCTCACGAGCAACGTATTCAAGGGCGCAGGGGTCTCATCCTCCGCCGCATATGAAGTTCTGATCGCTGAAATTTTTAACCGATACTATCTCGGCGGCGCATTGACCCCGTTCGATAAAGCCGTTACGGCGCAATATGCGGAAAACGTATATTTCGGAAAACCCTGCGGTTTATTGGATCAGAGCGGCATTGCGATCGGCTCGCTCGTAAAAATCGATTTTAAGGATCCGTCCTGTCCCGTAACGGAGCAACCGGGCGGGATCGAAGGCTATAACCTCGTTATCACCAATACCGGCGGCAATCATGCCGCTCTCACCCCCCATTACGCCGCGATCCGGAGCGAAATGGAAGCCGTTGCTTCCTTCTTCGGGAAAAAGGTTCTGCGAGACGTTCCCTACCGCGAATTTTATGCCGGGATCGCCGCCGTTTCCGATAAACTCGGCGGAAGAGCCGTCCTGCGTGCTTTGCATTTTTACGAAGAAAACGAAAGGGTGGAAAGTGCGGCGAAAGCGCTTAAGAATAAAGATTATTCCTCTTTTCTCGCCGCCGTCAACGGATCCGGGATCTCTTCCGAAACAAGATTGCAGAACTGCATGGTGCCCGGCGAAACGGATCAACGGGTCATGCTCGGTATCGAAGTTTCCCGCCGCATCTTAAAAAACGGCGCCGTCCGCGTGCACGGGGGCGGCTTTGCCGGATCTATCCTCGCGGTCGTTCCGGAAGAAGAAACCCCTTCTTACGAAAAGGAAATGACAAACGTTTTCGGGAAAGCAAACGTTTTCCGCGCCGACGTCCGCCCCTTCGGCGCCGCCGAAATGCTTTGATGCCGGGCTGCCGTTTTTCAACTTGCGTCACACGACTTACGTCGCTTTCCGGGAAATTCGTTTTTCCCGGCAAAAGCCGAAGAGCGGTTTTCCGCCCTTCGGTTTTTTCTTTCCGGGAAAAAGGTATAAAACGGGAACAAATCGTCAATAAACGGAATAAAATATTTCGTAGCCGCCTGCCGCCGGTCGGAGGCAGGCGGAAAGGAGAATCCCATGTTCTGGCTCGGTTTTTCCGCAGGACTCGTGGCGGGGGCAAACCTCGGCGTTGTTCTGATGGCAATGTTTCAGGTCGGGAAGAATAAAAAAAGATAGAGCCCGCATTCAGCCCCGGCATTCGCCTACGCTGTTTTTGTTTCCCCTCCCGACCCGACGGAAAAACGCCCCGCAAAGCGGAGCGTTTTTAACGATAAAAGGCTATAAGCCGATAAATGCCGTTTTTCAACAATCCGAAACGGCGTCGGACCGTTGCCCCTGCATCGCAAGGGTCTTTTTTGTTTTCTTTAAAAGAGGGAAATAAAGGACAAAGAATATGATCGCCGTAAGCGCCCAGCTGACGGGATATACGACATACACCATGTCGAGCGTCGGATTCAGATAATAAACCGTTTTCAGCCAGATAATACGGAACACGCAACTGCCGAAAAGGCTTACGATCATCGCGAGCGTGGAATGCCCGAGCCCGCGGACGGAATTGCTCATCACGTCCATGATACCGCAAAGGAAATAGGGCGTTGCCACATAATACAGACGAAGCACGGCATAATCGATCACCTGATCGCTTTTGGTAATGATGGAGTAAAGTTCGCGATCGAACAGAATGACGATCCCGCTGACTGCGATCCCGACGATCGTAACGACGATCAGAGACGTCCTGACCGACTTTCTGACCCTCGCAAGATTTCCCGCACCGAGATTCTGACTGACAAACGCGAGCGCGGAAAGAGCGATCGAATACATTGCCTGATAAATAAAACTGTCGAACTGGCTTGCCACGGTATTTCCGGATACGGCAAGATCGCCGAAGCTGTTGATATTCGCCTGGATCAGAACGTTCGAGATCGAAAACACACACCCCTGCAACCCTGCGGGAATCCCGACTTTCATCATATCGAGCAGTTCTTTTTTGTATATTTTCAAATACTGCCTTTTTAAGGAAGAACACCCTTTTTCGCGGGAAATGGTGATCACGGAAAGAACTGCGGAAATCGCCTGCGAGGAAACGGTGGCGATCGCAACCCCTTCCACGTCCTTTTTCAGCACCACGACGAAAAACAGGTTAAGCCCGACGTTCACCACCCCGCCGATCACGAGATAAAACAGGGGACGCAAAGTATCACCGACGGCGCGCAGAATGGCGGCGCAGTAATTGTAAAGCATCATGATCGGCATTCCGAGAAAATAAATGCGGAGATATTTCGCCGCCATGTCGATCACGTTATCCGGGCAGTCCATCCTTCTGAGGAAGGTTTCCGCCCCGAAATATCCGACCGCGGCAAGGATCACGCCCGTGATCACGCTTACGATCACGGAAGTCCCGACCGTTTTGTGTGCGCGTTCCGCATCGCCCGCTCCGGCAAAACGGGCGATCAGCACGTTTGCCCCGACGGACAAACCGACGAACAGCCCGACGATCAGATTGATCAGAGCGCTCGTCGCGCCGACCGCCGCGACAGCCTGATCGCTCACGAAAATGCCGAGCACGGCTACGTCCGCCGCGTTGAATAAAAGTTGCAGAACATTTGTCAATAAAAGCGGAAGGGCATAAAGGATCATCTTTTTTACGATCGACCCTTCGCAAAGGTTTATTTCTCTGTTTTTCTTCATATTGTTTTTCGGCGCGGAACGGAAGTTGCCCGTTGCCGCGCGCATGCGTTTATTTCATTTCCCCTTTTTCAGATCCGCGGTTTATCCCATATATTCCGATCTGCCAAACGCGAGAATGGGCAGAAACACGATCGGAAGAAGGACCAACCCGACGCCGAACCATTTCCCGTACCCGAACAGTTCGGCAAGGGAAAATGCTACGGAAAATTCCAGAATGATCCAGCAGATCCCGAGAACAATAGTAAACAAACCCGTCACGACGTATCCGAGGTTCAAAGCGGAAAGCACGGAAGACGCAACGGATAACAAAAGCGCGATCCAGAAAGACCCCTTCTTATCCGCAACTTTAAAAACCGTGTAAACGTTGAGGATCGGGATCAGAACTCTCCAGCCGCGAAGCCACGCCTTTTTGAAAATATTCCACCACATCGCGATTACAAAGACCGCGAAAAGGATCAGAGCGACGAAACAAAGCAATACAAACGCCGCTCCGAGGCTTGCGACAAGCGTTTCATACAACTCAGCGAAATTCATGATATTTTCTCCAATATGATTATTTATCGGAATTAATCGGCTTATAGCCCGGTTTTTGCTTTATTTGCTCTTTGCGTCGAATACCGTATCGCAGAGACCTTCTGCGAAATCGGGCTCGTGCGTGACGAGGATCAACGCGCCGTTATACGCCGCGATCGCCTCTTTCAAAGCTTTTTTCGCCTTTACGTCGAGGTGGTTGGTCGGCTCGTCGAGAATAAGCATATTCGACGGCGTGTTCGCAAGCACGGCAAGCTTCAGCCGCATCATCTCGCCGCCGGAGAGATTCGCGATCGGTTTTACCGCGAGTTCCCCCAAAAGCCCGACCTTTGCAAGGGCTGCTCTCACCTCTTTCTGGGAAGAACGGGGAAATCGGTCGAGATAGCACTGATACGCCGTCAGATTTTTATTGTCGAAGGTAAGATCCTGCTCGATATAACCGATTTTTGCGGCGACATGGAACTGAAAACTGCCGCCGAGCGAAGGGATCTTATGCAAAAGCGTTTTGATGAGCGTCGTTTTGCCTACGCCGTTCGTGCCGCGGATCCACAGTTTCGTCGTCGATCCCATATGAAAGCTCACGTCCGGGATCAGCTGGCGGGTATACCCCACTTTCAGATCTTTCACGATCAGCATGTCCTTGCTGTTCAGTTCGAGATAAGGAAAGGAGAACGCGCAGTCGTGTTCGACGGTCGGCTTTGCCATCACCTCGATGCGGTCGAGCATTTTCTTGCGGGAATTTGCCATGCCCGCCGTAGAAGCGCGCGCTTTGTTGCGGTCGATATAATCCTGCAATTTTTTAATCTCCGCCTGCTGACGGTTGTACTCGTCCTCGTACTGCTTGTTAAGGATCTCCCGCTGAACGAGATAAGCGTCGTAATTGCCGCTGAACTTCCGGATCGATCCGTTGTCGATACTGACGATGATCTTCGCCACCTGATTGAGAAACACCGTGTCGTGCGAGATCACGAGGAAAGTCTTTTTATACCCGTTCAGATATTTGATCAGCCATTCCACGTGTTCGACGTCCAGAAAGTTCGTCGGTTCGTCCAGAAGCATGAGATCCTGCCCCGAAAGAAGGAGCTTGGAAAGCATGAGCTTTGCTCGCTCTCCGCCGGATAATGTGCCGATAACGGTGTCATAGCCGAACTTATTGACGCCGAGACCGTTCGCGACCTTTTTGATCTGCGCTTCGAGATCGTAAAAATCGGCGTCGTTTAAAATTTCCTGTAAGCGGGAAGATTTCTCGATCAGCCGGTCGAGTTTTTCCCCGTCCGCCTCCGCCATCTCGGCATACATTCCTTCCAGGCGGACGTTGATCTCGTCGAGATAAGAAAAGGCTTCGCGCAGATATTCCATCACCGTAAGGGTTTTATCCAGGGTGGCATGCTGATCGAGATAGCCGATGCGAAGATTGTTCTGCCGCTTGATCTCCCCTTCGTCCTGCACGAGTTTGCCCGCTATAATGTTGATAAAGGTGGACTTTCCCGCGCCGTTCAACCCGACCACGCCGATGTGTTCGCCGTTGTTGATCGTAAGATCGGAATGCACGAACAGGTCGCGGTCGTCGTAACGATGAGAAAGCCCTTTGATTTCCAGTATACTCATAGAAACTATTTTAGCATATAATACAAAAATTTGCAATCTTTCCGAAACGAAAGATTGCAAATTTTCCCCGGGTATGGTACAATAATAAGGAAGCGGGCGCACAGCCGGAAATTGCGCCCCGGGAGAAAACATGAAATACAAATATAAATTCACGCCTGCCCTCTGGGTCCTTTTCGCCCTCGGATACGTTTTGTCCGTCGCCTGTTTTGCCTGGAACCTCGTAAGGCTTGTCACCGCGCTTTCGAACAACATCGAACTGAACGCGATGAACTTCGCTTCGATCGTTCTTTGTCTCGTCCTTTCCGCATTATTCGCCGTTTTCATCACGTCGGTGATCCTGCGGTCTTATTACGTTGTGCAAAACAAAAAACTGATCGTCCGCTTCGGGCTCACGAAAGACGAATTTTCCGTAACCGACGTGGATAAAATCGTAAAAAACGTAAGAACGGACAAACTTACCCTTTCTTTCAAAGACGGAGCGACTTATTCCGTCGTGATCGAACCCCGTTTCTTCGACGATTTTTCCAAAGAGCTGATGTCCGCAAACCGCTGTATCGAATACGGCGAAACGGACGAAGAACCGAAAAAAAAGAACTGAAAATTCCGGCGAAAAAATCCGCCCGACTGCAATCCCGGACGGATTTTTATTCCGCGTTATTTCGTCTGATCCGTTTTGGGTTCCGCATCATTTCGTCAGATCCGCCGTTTTGAAAGAAACGGCTTTTTTCAGTTCCGGAAGAGACGTTTCCACCTGAAAGCCGATCTTACCGCCGCTGAAGCAGATGCGTTCCCGCGTTTCCGCGCTTTTATCGATCACCGTGCGGAAGGCTTTTTTCATGCCGACGGGAGAACAGCCGCCGTGCACGTAACCCGTTAAAGGCAACAGGTCTTTCGCCTTGATCATCTCCACGTTTTTCTCACCGACGGCGTTCGCGGCTTTTTTGAGGTCGAGCTCTCCGCAGACGGGCACGAGAAACACGTAATGATTCCCCGTTTTTCCGACGGTAACCAACGTTTTGAATACCGACCCCGGATCTTCGCCGAGGGCTGCCGCCGTATCCATACCGGACACGGCGCCCGAATCGACGTAATTATGGGTGAGAAAATCCACTTTTTTCTGTTCCAGGATCCTGATCGCGTTTGTTTTTTCTTCTTTGTTTTTCATAATATCACCGATATATCGGGCTTATCCGCCGCATGCCGTTTCCCCGGCGGAAAAACCTTTTCGTTATTCGCTTCGAAGAGCGATCACCGGATCTTTCTTGCTCGCAATGCGGGAAGGAATCAGCCCGGCGATAAACGTGAGAGCCATGGAAATAAGAACGAGGATCACGCCGCCCTGCCACGGAAGCACCGCAACGTTCGCTATGGAAGAAAGGGACTGAATGACGAGACTTACCGGGATATCGAGAAGAACGGTCACCAAAATCCCGAGCAGTCCCGCCGCCAGACCGATGATGAGCGTTTCGGCGTTGAACACATTGGATACGTCCCGCTTGGATGCGCCGAGCGCGCGCAGAATACCGATCTCTTTGATTCTTTCGAGCACCGAGATGTACGTGATGATGCCGATCATGATCGAAGAGACGATCAGCGAGACGGAAACGAACCCGATCAGCACGTAAGAAATGGCGTTGATGATCGTCGTGACCGAACTCATGATCACGCCGAGGTAATCGTTGTATTTGATCTGTTCCCGCTCGGACTTGCCGCGGTTGTAATCGTCGATCAGAGAGATCACGTAATCTTTGTTTTCGAACGAAGAGGCGTAAATGCTGATCGATGCGGGATCGTCTTTATCGGCATAACCGAATGCGGAAAGATTGGAAAGATAACTGTTTGTTCCTTCGAATGCGGAACCCGTCGTAACGTCGACGTCGGGCGTTGCCTGCTGAGCTCTGATCACGGGGGCGTCGCCGATCATGGCAAGCATTTTGTCCGTCAGCGCTTTGCTGTATACGAGATTGCTTGAAAAACCGCTCGTCGCGACCCCTTGTTTCGCGCGGATCACGCCGACGATCCTGATTTTCAAAGCATTTTCCGAACCGAGATAATTCTTCACGTATTCGTCGCTTTCGGAATGTTTTATGAATTTATCTCCGCTTTTTTCGTAATAATCGCTTCTCAGCATGATCGTAAATTCTTTTCCGACCACGGAATCGACGTCGAAATTCTTATCCGCTTTCTCTTCGTCCTTCACTTCGTAAAGCCCCATATCGGAAAGCTGTTTTTCAAGGCGATCGCCCGAAAGCCCCATATTCATGAGATAAGCGCGGAACATCGGATACAAAAGCTCGTTGGGATCCATCAGTCCGAGCGCGGGCAGAACGTAATCGGGGATCTCGTTGTATTTATTCACCACGAGCATCACTTCGGAAGGATCGGAAAAATCCGCCCATTTTCCTTTTCCCACGACCTCGTACTGCGATTTCAAAAGAGCTTCGTTGTCGATGGCTTCCGTCCAGGAAGCGGTGGAAAACATCCCGCCGAACGCCGAGGAAGACATGCTGCCGCCCCCGCTGATCGAGCTGATAATCGACATATAGGCGTCCATTGCCGATTGCAACCTCACTTTTTCTCCGTTCGAGGTTCTGCTTGTACCGTAAGTCTGAAAATCGATATCGTAGGTATACTGGATCGCCGTGATCTTCTTTTTGTCGTAATTCTGTTCGAGGTATTTTTTGAACATCGGCAGATCGTTCGTCACCGTGGCGCTCGCCATGGCGTTCATCATTCCGGAAAAACTGTCGTTCACGCCGATCGAAGACCCGCCGGGATATTCCTCTTTGTCGCTCTTTCCGGACATGTCGTTTAAAATAGAAGAATAATCGGTCGTCGTTTTCATGATCGTGATCGGATAACTCGAAAGGGTGTCTTCCTGCACGCGGTCGATATAATTCTGAAATCCGCTCGAAAGAGAGAGGATCAGCGCAATGCCGATAATGCCGATACTCCCCGCAAAGGAAACGAGAAAAGTTCTCGCCTTCTTCGTCATGAGATTGCGGAAAGAAAGGGAAAGCGCCGTAAAAAATGACATCGAGGTCTTCGCTTTTCCCTTGTTCGTGCGGGCGGAATTATCCGCGATCTTCGCTTCCTCGGCGGCTTCTTCGTCCGAAACGGGCTTATCGTCGCCGACGAGTTCTCCGTCTAAAAGACGAATGATGCGCGAGGAATATTTCTCGGCAAGCTCGGGATTGTGCGTTACCATGATGATGAGCCTGTCTTTGGAAATTTCTTTTAAGAGATCCATGATCTGCACGCTCGTTTTCGAATCGAGCGCGCCCGTCGGCTCGTCGGCAAGCAGGATCTCGGGATCGTTGATGAGCGCACGGGCAATCGCGACCCTTTGCATCTGCCCGCCGGAAAGCTGATTGGGGCGGCTGTTGATCTTATTTTTCAACCCCACCTTTTCCAGCACGGCGATCGCGCGTTCTTTCCTTTCCTGCGCGCTGATCCCGGAAAGGGTCAGGGCGAGCTCCACGTTTTCCAGAACCGTCTGATGGGGGATCAGGTTGTACGACTGAAACACAAACCCGACGGAATGATTGCGGTAGGTATCCCAGTCTTTGTCCGTAAACGATTTCGTGCTCTTTCCGTTGATCACGAGATCGCCCGAAGTGTAACGGTCGAGCCCGCCGACGATATTCAGCATCGTCGTTTTTCCGCAACCGGACGGTCCGAGCACGGAAACAAACTCGCTCTTCCGGAATTTTACGGAAATTCCCTTCAGGGCGCGCACCGTTTCATCTTCGGTAACGTACTCCTTTACGATATTTTTCAACTCCAGCATTGCAATTCTCCTTTCGCCTGTACAAAACTTTAAATAACGTATTTATTTTAACAAGAACAGGGGAAAAAGGCAATAAAATAAAATACACCCTGCCCGATTTTATCAATCTTTCACCCGTTTCTTCCCTTCCCGCACACAAAAAAAAGAGCCGCCTGACACAAAAAAAGAGCCGCCTGCGCGAGCTCTTTTCCTTTGTATTTTTCCTTTCGTCATTTCCTGCCGGTGGATCCGAATCCGCCTTCCCCTCTTTCCGTTTCGGAAAGGGTTTCTTTTACTTCGTATTCCGCATGAAGGAAGGGGGCGATCACGATCTGCGCGATTCTTTCTCCCGCCACCACCGCCTGCGGCGCGTCGGACTGATTGTACAGAGCCACTTTGATCTCTCCGCGATAATCGCTGTCGATCACGCCGACTTTGTTCGCCGGCGCAAGCCCTCGTTTCGTCGCAAGACCGCTTCTTGCGTAAACAAGCCCGACGTAACCTTCCGGGATCTCCATGGCGAGCCCCGTTCCGATCATCGCCGTTTTACCGGGTCCGATCACCACTTCGCCTTCTTCCGCGGAATAGAGATCTCCGCCCGCACTGAACGGGCTTCCGTAAGTCGGAACGACCGCGCGGTCGTTCAGCTTTTTGACCGAAACTTTCATAACGCATCCTCCCAGAGTATGATCTTTCCTTCTTTCCGCGTTTTCGGCATATCGATGATCCTCTGATTTTCCGACCCGCGGAACCGAAGGGAAATGTTATATTTTTCCTGCACGAATCTCCCGTCCACCAGAACGTCGATCAGAGACAGGATCTCGTCGCAGGTCTTTCCCGACGCACGGCTTCCCGAACGGAGTTCTTCGAGGGTAAACCCCGAATACACCCAGACGCTTTTCCCGGGGTATTTCTCCTTTACCTTTCTGATCAGACCGAGCACGCCCTCCTGATTTTCCGGTTCGAACGGCTCGCCGCCGAGCACGGTAAGCCCCGCGATGTAATCGGGCGCAATGCTTCCGATCACTTCGTTTTCCGTCTCCTTCGTAAAAGGTTTCCCGAAAGCGAAATCCCACGTTTCCCGATTGAAACATTCCCTGCAATGATTGCGGCATCCCGAAACGAAAACGGAAGTTCTCACGCCGATGCCGTTTGCGATGTCGCAATATTTAATGTTGGCATAATTCATAACGTTCACCCCGAAAATTTCAGCCGGGCAAACGGCGGACACCGTCGCTATCCCGGCTAAACAGTAGGCTATAAGCCGATCAACGGCTCATTTTTATCATTAAAGGTGCAGAACTCTGTCTCTGATCTCCTGCGTTCTGCCCTGGTTCCAGAACTGCGTTCCGATATAACCGCAGGTCCTTCTGGCAACGTTCATCTTGCTCTGATCTCTGTTTTTGCAGTTCGGGCATTCCCACAGCAGTTTTCCGTCTTCCTCTACGATCCTGATCTCTCCGTCATAACCGCACACGTGGCAATAATCGCTCTTTGTGTTCAGTTCGGCATACATGATGTTATCGTAAATGTATTTCATCACGGAAAGAACGGCTTCGAGGTTGTTCTGCATGTTGGGAACTTCCACATAAGAGATCGCCCCGCCGGGAGAAAGCTGCTGGAACTCGCTTTCGAATTTCAGCTTCGTGAACGCATCGATCTTTTCGCGCACGTTCACGTGATAAGAGTTTGTGATATAGTTATGGTCGGTCACGTCTTTTACGATACCGAATCTCTTCTGAAGCAGTTTCGCGAATTTATACGTCGTGCTTTCGAGCGGCGTTCCGTAAAGAGAATAATCGATATTCTCCTCCTCTTTCCACTCTTTGCACTTATCGTTCATTTTCTGCATGACGGCAAGCGCGAAAGGTTTCGCTTCCGCGTCGGTATGAGAAGAGCCCGTCATATACTTCACGCATTCGTAAAGCCCCGCATAGCCGAGGGAAATGGTGGAATAACCGCCGTAAAGCAGTTTATCGATCTTTTCTCCCTTTTTCAGCCTTGCGATCGCGCCGTACTGCCACAAAATGGGCGCGGCGTCCGAAAGGGTGCCGCAAAGGCGGTCGTGACGGCAACGGAGAGCGCGGTGACAAAGTTCCAGCCTTTCGTCGAAAAGTTTCCAGAATTTTTCCTTGTCCCCGCCGGAAGAGAGCGCGGCGTCCACCAGGTTGATCGTAACGACCCCCTGATTGAATCTGCCATAATACTTCGGCTTGCCGTTCTCGTCCACATAAGGGGTAAGGAAACTTCTGCACCCCATCGCGGGATAGCAGTGCCCTTCTCCGTTTTTATCGACCTTGTATTCGAGCATCTTCTTTTCGGAGATATAGTCCGGTACCATGCGTTTCGCCGTGCATTTCGCCGCGAGTTTCGTAAGGTAATAATACTTATCCCCTTCGTGAATGTTATCTTCTTCCAGAACGTAGATCAGTTTCGGGAAAGCGGGGGTCGTCCACACGCCCGCCTCGTTTTTCACGCCCTTATAACGCTGGTTGAGCGTTTCTTCGATGATGAGAGCGAGATCCTGTTTTTCCCGTTCGTCCTTCGCCTCGTTCAGGTACATGAACGTGGTGACAAAAGGAGCCTGTCCGTTGGTCGTGAGCAGAGTGACCACCTGATACTGAATGGTCTGAACGCCGCGGCTGATCTCGTCTTTCAGGCGTTTTTCGGCGATCTTGTCGATCACTTCGTCCGATACTTCCACCCCCGTATCGCGGAACTCCGCAGCGACTTCCCCGCGGATCTTTTCGCGGCTGATCTGAACAAAGGGGGCGAGATGGGTCAGCGAAATAGACTGCCCGCCGTACTGATTGGACGCAACCTGCGCGATGATCTGCGTGGCGATATTGCACGCCGTGGAAAAACTGTGCGGTTTTTCGATGAGCGTTCCGCTGATCACCGTTCCGTTCTGCAACATGTCTTCCAGGTTTACGAGATCGCAGTTATGCATGTGCTGCGCGAAATAATCGGCATCGTGAAAATGGATGATACCCGCTTCGTGCGCATCCACGATCTCCTTCGGAAGAAGGATCCTCTTCGTGATGTCCTTGCTGACCTCGCCCGCCATGTAATCGCGCTGAACGCTGTTTACCGTCGGGTTTTTGTTGGAATTCTCCTGTTTGACCTCTTCGTTGTTGCATTCGATCAGGCTCAGGATCTGTTCGTCGGTCGTGTTGGATTTCCTCACGAGCTGACGGGTATAACGGTAGGTGATATACTTTCTCGCCACTTCGAAAGCTTTCAGATCCATGATCTCGTTTTCCACGATATCCTGGATCTCTTCCACGCTGAGCGCGCGCTTTCTCTTCGCCGCGATCGCTTCCACGTGTTCGCCGATCTCTTCGATCTGCGCCTTCGTAAGTCTCTTTCTCGCATTCACTTCATTGTTGGCTTTCGTTACCGCCGCAACGATCTTATTGCGATCGAACACCGCTTCGGTACCGCTTCTTTTAATGATTTTCATAGCCGTAATTCCCCTTCGGATAATGAATGAAAACGGATGGATCCGACCTCTTGCCGGCACTTCGTTTTCCTCTCTCAAAATGTGCGGATGTAGTATAGCACACTCTCCGCGCGAAAGCCTGTCGCTTTTGCAACATTCCGAAAAATTTTCCCGAAAAAATTTTTCGGAAACACTACATATTGTATTGACATGCAAAAAATATTCAAAATATTGTGGAATATTCGTTTTCGCTTCCGATGCCGGAAACCATGCAAAAAACGCCGTTTTTCTACCAGAAAACGGCGTTTTTTGATCTGTTTTTCCCTTGCCGACGCTGCAGGCTCGGCATTCGACAAAATTTTTATTTCTCAGCTTGCATACACAAACGAATCGATCGCGATTCTTCCCGAGATCACCTCGATCGTGACCTCGTGCGTTCCGCTTCCGAGTTCCGCCGCCGAAAAGGCAAGCGTTTTCCCTTCTTCCGCTTTCAGGGAGATCTCCGTCGCCGTTCCGTCCACGGTCACCCGCACGACGCAAGGCTCGCTCTGCCGCACGAAGAAAGCGAATCCCGTCCCCGTAAACTTTCCTTTCGCGATGCCGTTCCCCTCGATCAGCTTACCGAACGAACTGACCGTTTCCCTTTCGGAAAACGTCTTTTCGCCCTTTCCGTAATATCCGAAAGCGTAAGGAGATTTTTCCTCGCCGCTTAGCCGGAAGGTAAAGCGGATCGAAGCGATCGTTACGTATTTATTGCCTTGGGTCGCCGATTTCGTATCGGTGACGAAAAGCCTGTAATAACGGAAGGTCGCATTTTCGAAAGAGGCGGAAACGGTTTTTCCCGAAAGGGGAAGATCGGTAAATTTCCCGAGCGTTTCCCAGGTTTCGCCGTCCTCGCTGCCGGAAAGCAGAAAGGTCGACGGCAGATTGTACTGCCCGCTTTTTCTCGAGACGATCGTGATGCCGTTATACGTGCCGGTCTCCCCGATATCCGCGGTGAGAATAAATGGATTTTCTTCGCTTACGAAATGATTTCTCGCATTGTGATAATAGGTATCGGGGTTGCCGTCGAACAGATTTCCGATCTTTTCCCCGTCGCTCCACGAATCCATGTTTACGTCCACAAGGGTATGAGAAGAAGTGTCCGTCGAAGAGAGTTCGCCCGCGGCATATTCCCTTTTATATTTTTCGGGGGAAGAAAACTCCTTCGAAGGCATCGCCATGCCGTTCGTGCAGAGAACGTTCGTCGCGACCGTTTTCATCGCGGGGGCAGGGTCGCCGAGATAAGCCATGCCGAGCTCGGAAAAGGCGTCGGCATAATGGCGGGAAAGGGTGATTTCTTTAAAATAAAGATAATCGCCCGCGGAAAGGCTCCTTTTCACGACGTGCTCCCCTTCGAGGGAGAAACCGCCGTGGTCGGTATTCAGCGAGAGCACCTGCTCAAGCCCCGCCGCGTCGTTTACGGAGAGATACAGCGTATTGTTTCCCCTGCCGCTTCTCAGACAGAAAGCGTATTCCCCCGTCTTTTCGATATAGATCTTTCCTTCCACCACGCCGATCTGTCCGTTTTTAAGCCCGTTTACGAACGTGGAACCGCTTTTATACGTTTCCAAACCCGTATACCCGGCAAAACCGTTTTCCACGGCTTCGTCCACGGAAGAATATTTCGTTTCCCCGTCGAAGGTATATTTGGAAATTTCCACCTGATTTTTGTCGTATTGGGTAAACTGCAGGGCGAGCGTCACGTTTTTCGTGGAATACGTCGCGTTGCTAAGCCTGACAACGACTTCGATCTTGCCCGAATCGTCCCGTTTGCCCGGGGTGTAACGGTAAAGGTTTTCCCCGAGTTTTTCGATCGTTCCGCTTTCCGGTTCGCTCACGCTCACGATCGAAAATCCGAACTCTTCCGGCAGGATAAGCCTTTCCGAAAAATCGATATCGACCGGCGTGCCCCGCTCGATGCGGTAAGGTCTCACCGTTTCGGAAAAAATTTCCCGCCCGTTCCGGTAAAAACTTCTGCCCGTCTGAAAAATCGTGGCAACTGGCACGAACGTGATCCGCTCGGGAAGGTCGTATAACGCCTTCATTTCGTCGGAAATCGTCTGCCCGAGCAGTTTTTCGAAATAATAAGTGAAATTATAATCGGTCGCGAGAGAAAGAGCCTCGTACCAGGCGTCTACCCCGAACCCCGTCTGCAGGCGGGCGGCTTCCGTGAAAACGTCCGTACCGAAGGCGTGAATCAGATCGGCATAGGCGTTCAGAGAGTTTTGTTTGTTTCCCGCTTCCGCTCCCGCAAGCGTTTCCCGAAGACTGCGGGAAGGATCGGTATAACGGTTCCACCCCGTAAGATCGCTATCGGAAAGGGAACGCTTTTCCGAAATTTTCGTATAGAGAGAATAGCTTAAAAGAGAAGTCGCGTTGTTCGTCACCTCGTTCGTTTTGGAATTTTCCATACCGTAACTCTGATACAGGTGATTGTATTCGTGAATGTTTCACCACGAACCGTTTTCCACAAACGAATCATAATTCAGAGCGTCGCTCATCCACGAGCAGGGCGCGTTTATCCAGGAATGCCCGCCCTGAAACGCGCATGCGGAACCCGCGGCGACAAAGCAATCGTAAACATACCCGACCCCGATCGTTGCGTTTGCGGAACAGGGCACCTGTCTGCTCGTACGGACGATCTTTTCCCAAAGGTCGCCGACCTTTACGAGATTGTCGTAATCGTAATTGCCGTATTTCGACGGACCGGACATACGAACGCCGAGATCCCACACTTCGAAATCGTAATAAGGGGCGGAATAATTCTTCATCCTTTCCGTCTCTTCCCTCGTGGTCTGCCCGTGGATATAATGCGCGTATTTCACCCCGCCGGAGATCGTGACGGTGAACGTTTTCCCGAATGATGAAGGATAGAGGAATACCGGTCCGCCGAGAGGATTGCCCACATAAGCCGTCGTTGTTTTCACGGCAAGTTTATTCGCGATCACCGGCATACGGGAAAAATCGTTTCGCGCTTTCCAGATATTGTTTATATTGTTGCGGTGGCTCACCTGCCCCACATACACGAGAAGTTCGCCCCCGATCGCGGCGAGATCGCTTTCGGAAATTTCGATTTTCACGACTTCCCCCGCAGGGACATAAATACCCGTAACGAAATTCCGCTGTTCGTTCGCCGTGATCGTAACCCTTTCGATCACTCCGTCTTCGCTGTCCGAAACGTCGCCGTAATACATCCCCACGGCAGCCGTGTGTTTATAAAGCTTTTTCCCCGTCGGTTCTCCTTTCAGATAGAGCGTTCCGTCTTCTCCGATCGAATCGTAAGTCGTATCGGATGCGAGAATCAGCGAAGTTTCTTTTAAAATGTTATCCTTTTCTTCATCCGTAATGTCGGAAAGGCTCGTTCCGTAAGTCGGATAACGACCGGAAAGCCCTTCGTTTTTCGTTTCGGCAGGGATCTTTCTTTTCACCGTGCCGAGCGTCTCGCTCCACTGGTTTACTTTTCCGGAAAACCCCTCGTATAAGTCGATTTTTTCATATTTTTCGTCATCCGATCCGTCTCCCTTATTCTGGTTGCCGCACCCGGAACAGGAGCACGCGCTCAGAAACAGCATTGCCGCCGAAACGACGATACCGAGCAAGACGACGATCCTTCTTTTTTTCATAAATCTTTCCTTCGGGCAAGGGGGATCCCAGCATCCTGCCGGCGGACCTTACCGCTGCCCCGCATTTTTTCGCCCGGCGTTTCCGCAGGGCAGGAAACATTGTATCATACCAGATCCCTTCTGTCAAGAAAGATACAAACGAAACCGGACGGCGGGAAAATTTCACATTCCGGAAAAACACAGACCCGGCATTCGTTATCGCGAATTACCTCAGGCTCAACATTCATTATCACAAATCACCTTAAAGATTTCTTTTCCGGAAAAAGAAAAGGGATCCGTCCCGAACGGACGGATCCCCACACATGCAGATCATTCGTACAGCTGACGGAACAGGAAACGGTAACCGTCCTCGCCGATCTGCCCCCGGACGAAATCTTTATCGGCGGCAAACTCCTTCTTTCCGTTTTCGCCGAGCCCGGCGTAATAACCGTACAGCGCACGGATCTTATCGGAACGAAGGGCAACGGCTTCGTCCGAATCTTTCTCGTCCGTCGAATACCCTTTCCCAGCAACGGTGTTCAGCTGCTTTGCCCGGTCGGCGTAAAGAGCGTCGTTATACTCTTCCGCTTCGCGGTTTTCCTTTTTCTTTGCTTCCGTTGCCGTTTCGATCTCTTTTGCGATCTCTTTCTCTGCGGAAGCGTCGTATTCCTCCAGCGCCCGCGCGAGTTCTTCTTTCAGATTTTTCAGTTCCTCGTCGATCGAGGCAAGCCGTTTCCGGGAACTCTCGCGCGCTTCGCCCGCCGCGGTCAAAGCGGCTTTATCCAGTTCGTTCAGCTCTTCCGCCGCGATCGAAGATCTCCCGAGCCCTCTTTTCAGAAGATCGGACTTCGCCGCGTTCTTTGCGTTTTCGGCGGCAGCCAGCAAAGAACGTTCGGTTTCCTCCGCCCGTTCCTTCTCCGCTTCCGCATTCGCAATCAGATTTGCCTCTCCGAGACGGGCGGAATTTTCCGCCTTCTCCTTCTTTTTTTCCGTTTCCGCCGAAACCTTTTCTCTCGCCGCGCGGGCGATCTCCTCCTCGTCGATCTCTTCCGTCTGCCGCGGCTGTCCTTTCGCCACGCGATAACCGTGGAAGGTAAGATAAGGCGAATCTTCGTATGCCTTGTCATATGCGGCAAGGCGGTCCTTTAATTTTTTCTTCTCTTCCGAATCGGCAGAAACCGCCGTCTCCGTCTGCTTTGCGTCATTCTCCTTTCCTTCGGAGTATCTGTCTCTGATTGTTTTCGCCAGATCTCCGACACTGCGCAGGAAATCGGCAATTGAAATTTTTACAGCCATGTTTTCTCCTTTTTTTGATCCGGGAAATCTTTTCCCTGTTTTTTTGCGGGGATCAGCTCCCCGCTTCGTCTCTTACGATCGCGCCGCCCGAAAGCCGCACGACCAGCCCGTCCACCGTGCGGATCCCGTCTTCCCCTTCGCCGACGAACGTTTTATCCCGATAATTTCCGGAAGACGTTCTTTCCGCGATCCCGCCGCCGAGCGACGAGAAGATGGAAAAGCCCTCCGCATTTGCGGAAGAAACGAAATGTGCGTTGTCCGCTTTGCCGAGAGAAACTCCCGCCGTAAGCCCGACCGATCCGTCGCTCCCGAAAACCGCCTTCCGCACGAAAAAGAATCCTTCCGGCGTTCTGATCAGCAACATGACGTCTTCTCCCGACGGAAAAACCTGTACGGAAGACGCCCTGACGGATAAAGGAATCTCCGTTCCCGCTTCGCCGTCCGTTCCGAGGGGCAAGCCGTACAGTCTTCCGCCGCGGATCCCGAAAAGATAAACCGCGCCGTTTTTCATAACAACCGCGCCGTCCCGATAACTTTTCCCGATCTCCGTATCCTCTCCGAACGAAGAGGAAAGGATCCCGAATTGCCGCAAAACGGGTTTTCCGCTCTTTTTTACGACAAACAGATAAACCGCCGTTCCGTAAGCGAACGCCGAGACCTTTGCGGCATCGTATAAAGTAAACGCGCCGACGTTGTCTCCGTTATAAAAAGTGATCGCGTTGCCGTAATCTACGCCGTACCAGTTGTCGTTCGCGGCGATCAGTTTCGTACCGGAAGACCGATCCTCCAGATACCCCGCCGCGGTAAACTTCGGTTCCAGTGCCGTAAACGGAACGGAAGCCGTCAGGTTTACCGTGAACACGTTATCTCCCTTATCGAGGTCGACCGAAACCTCCCCTTCCGCCTTGCCGTCGCTCACGGGGAATGTTCCTTTTTCGATCCCGTTCAGAAACAATTTACACGTTGCCGAGGAAGAAGATATCTCCGGACACGAAACCGAAAACGTCGCTTCCGCCGTCGCGCGGTCCGTCGCATAAACGGGAAATCCGAGGATCATCTTTCCGTCCGGACCGAGAAGCGTCGCATAAGAATATACAAGCGTGCGGTAAACGGGTTTTCCGGCGGTTTGCTCGAGCGCTTCCACACGGGCGGTCAGATCGGCGATCCTGTCCTCCATTCGTTGATATCCGTAACTCATTTACTTTCTCCTTTTCACGCCGAACCGTCGTAATAGGAAAACGTGAGGGTAAGCCCCGAGATCTCGATATCCCCCGTTCCCTCGAACGAAATACGGAACTCGTCCGCCGTCATCCCGGGATGCAGAACGACCACTTTCCCGTTTTCTTTTTTCGCATACGATTTTTCCGTTCCGTCCGCCTTCACTTTCACCGTCACGCCGCCCTTTAAACAGAACGCGACTTTTTTCAGGCACTTTCTTTTTGCGAGAAGGGAAAACGCCCCCTCTTTGCCGATCCATCGTCTTATCTTTTCCGCGCCGAAAACCGTAAGCCCCGCAGGGTGATACAAAACGTTTCCCGCCGACGTAAGAAGATAGAGATCGTACATCGTTTCCCCGTCTATAAGTTCGTAATCAACGCATTCTTCTGCCGAAACGAAATAATGATCTTCCGATTTCGGGTCGTATATGAGAAAATATTTCTTTCCGTCCTCTCTGAGAAATACGGTAAAATACGCTTTCCCGTCATAAAACTTTCCTTCGACGGGAGAAGAAAAATCGATCTTGTCGTCAAGCCCTTTCAGGATCCTTCCCGACGACGCGCCGTCAAACCGGTAAAAACCGTCGGACGCGCAATACAGGATCCTGTCGCCGCACGTCACGATCGACCCGCCGTCGATCTTTCCCGAAGACACATATAAATCGGAAACGGAAAACTTCGTCTGTTCGGCATATGCCGCCACGCGCGTGATCCCGTAACTGCGGAATACGTAAAGATAATCGAAAAAGCTGACGACTTTCAACAGATCTCCCCGCGGACCGTTCATCATGATAAACCCTGCTTCGTCGAGCGAAACGCTCCAGTTCGCGGGATCGAAATCGTCCGAAAACCAAAGGCACTCCCCGCTTTCGTCGGTAGCGAAAAGCCGCTCGTAATGGATACACATCGAAGAGACGGGCGGGGCGTCTTCCACACGGGTCGCCGCCGTTCCGTCATAAATCCAGAGACCTTCGCTCCCGCGGGAAAAAAGCATGACGTCTTCCCCGTTATAGCGGTAACGGATGCCGTTCGGCGGAGAGGAAAAAGTCATTCCGCTTATTTTCCGGAGAGCTCCGCCCGTAACGGGCGCGTCGTATAAAAAGCCGTCGTCGCAACAGAACACAAGCCGGTCGTCCCGCCCCGTCGCCGCGTCCGTCCGCTTATAGAAATAAACGGCGGAAGCCTTTCTTTCCCCGAACGCGAACGACTGAGAAAGCGGCGCGAACCCTTTCGCGCTTTTCAATTCCCCGTCCGACGGGTCGAAATTCACGCAGAGATCAGCATAAGAAAAACCGCCCGCATTCCGCCCCACGCTCCCGTCCGCCCCGCCGAAGGCGCGGATCGATACCGTTCTCGAAGTCGGCGTAACCGCACGGAATCGTCTCATAATCCCCACGTCCTCGCGGGGATTCTTTTCGCCCCCTTTCTCGTCAGACATCCCGTCGCCGCGCCACGGTATTTTTCGTCCCAGTTCGTCGATTCTTCATAGCGCGCCGTCACGAGGCAATATTCGGCGGCGATCCCGTAAGCGAAAACGCGGCTTCCCGCCCGCGTCCCGTCGTACGGATGATCGTCCGTTTCTTCCTTTGCGGAAGGAATGTATTCGTATTCGATCTCCCTTGCCCCCGCGGCGACCGCGTAAGTCGGGCAGGCGCATACGGAGATCTTTCTTCCCTCGTCGTCATAAGCGGCAACGATCCTCACGGGATCGTAAGTCAGATCGGCGTAAAAGATCTTACCTTCTTCCACTTTTTCTCTTGTCCTGAGCGGCAGATACTCCGTGCACATCTCGTTTAAAACGGTGTTATAAGCCCGAAGCAGGATCTTCCGCCTTCTCTCGTCTTCCCCGCTCGTCTCCGCGTCCTGACGGATCTTATCCCCCAATCCGTCGTCGCAAACGAGATCGGCGGCTTCCGCCATCACGTCTCTCACTTTCATGCTCCCCTCCTTTGCCCGCACCGGAAGGAGACCGGTGCGGACGATTTTTGTAAATTTGACACGTTTATCGGCTTATCGGCAGACTTACGCTTCCGTGATCCCCGTGAGCATCGCCTGTCCGCACGGGCGGGAACAGATGAGATCGGCGTATTTTACGAGAGTTGCGGTGTAAGTCGGTTTGCCGGCGGTCTGTTTGAGAACGCTTCCGTCTTCCCCTTCAAGCCACTTCCAGTCGCACAGCTGATGAAGGGCGAAATCTTTCGTGTTGAGAAGATACATGGTACCGCCCGGGCAGAAACGATCGGACACGATGGGGATACCGTTATAGGAAATGGCTTTGTAGCCACCCTTGAGATCCATCACGTCCACGTTGCGTTTATAGGTGGCGAGATGCTGCTGGAAAGCTCTTTTTACGCCGGAAGAACAGACGATGAAATCCACCTGACTGCCCGCGTTTTCTTCGAGATAGTCGATCGCCGTCTGGATCGCCGTTTCGGAAATGGCTCCCACGCTGTTCTTGATATAGGGAACGAGCCATTTATTGAGCGATCTCGAAAGCCCGTAAATGGTTCCCGTGGAACCAAAAATCGCACCGAGCCCCGTCAGTTCTTTTCCGTAAGACCCCTGAACGGTGATAACGGAATCTTCGGGGACGAGAGTGGAAGTGAGCGCGGTACCCGAAACGGTGATGGTTTTGTTCGCCCTGTCAACGCCGGTGATCCTTCTTGCGGTCACGCCGGTAAGCGCGTCTCCCGCATCGTCGAGGAAGTCGATCACCATGCCCTCGATCACGTTTTTCACGCTGTCGAGAGTGATAATGCCGTTCGTGATGCTCTTCACCGTCGCAAGGATCCCCTTGCCGTCGCCGAACAGCATTCTGCCGAAGTTGAAGGAAGAAGCCTTTAACAGCCCTTCCATTTCGGCGTTGAGAAGATTGACGAAAGCACCCGTATCGTTTTCGGAAGCCCTCACCGCCTTATCGGAAATCTCGATCGTGCCGTACAGGTTTTTCAGCGTACACACGAACTGTTCGTAATTGTTGCCCGCGGCGGAAGGAAGATCGCCGTCTTCCGAACCGGCGCCGATACCGCCGTTGATGCCGTACTGGGCAAGTCTTCTGATCTCCTTTCCCCAGACGTCCGTCGTCGTCTGTCTGATCTTGGAAAACAGAGGATTGACCTCGGTGTTGAGCTGTTCGGCGACCACGCCGAGATATAATGTTTTGAGCGCTTTGTCCGCGCTTTTCATCGTTACCATATTATTTCAGATAATCTCCTTTTTTGTTTTCGATATAAGCTTCCGCCAGTTTTCCCGCTTCGGCAAGACTGGCAGGTCTTCTCGGGGGCGCGGCGATCCTGCCGCCTCCTCCGAACGTTACCGCGGGCGCGGATTGCAGGATCCCGCGGAGAAATCCGTCTATGATCTCCCGCTCCGTCGCTTTTCCGGCGGTACTTTCCCGCGCGCCGGGATCAATTTCCGCCGAGCCCGTTTTCTCCCTTTCCGCCCCGCTTGTCCGATTTTTTCCGGAAGAGCCGCCCGGCATGCCGGGACCTGCGCTCTCCTCTTTTCTCTCCCCGACGGAAGGATCCGGGATTACGGAATCGCCGTCTGCCGATTGCTCCTTCTCCTTTCTCCTTTCCGCTTCCCCCTCAAGTTCTTTCAGCCTTGTGCTGCGTCTGGTAAACTCGGCTTCGAGAGACTTGTAGGCGTTCAGAAGCGAATTTACGTCCTTAAACTTCCCCAATGAGACGCCCCCTTCCGCCGCGCCGTGATTTCCCTTTTCCGCCTCCGCGGTCTGCGCCGAAGGCAACGTTTGTTCATCCGAGATCCGCTCCATACTTCCTCCCTGTTTTTATCGTTTTACGAAATTTTTTCCGCCGTGCTTTCCGCCGTCTCTTCTTTCCCGGCGGCGTTTCCTCCGTTTTCTTTCTCACCCGTCTCCCCGACGAAGTTCCCGGCAGCAAGCGCGGCTTTGTGTTTGCGAAGGTGCGCGAGGGCGTTTTCTCTCGACGCCGCGTTCGCCCTTGTGTTCGCGCTTTCCGAAGAAAGAAGATACCTCGTGTGTTCCGCGATATGGATCTCGTGGTCGTCGTACTCGTCCGGATCGATCGCATGCACAAAACCGGATAAATTCTCTTCGCCCGCCTTTTCCGTATGCAGATCTTCGAGATCCCGCGTGTTCGCAACCGACCCGAACCCGAGGATCTCAAGCACTTTCGTCTTCGTTCTCTCGCTGAGTTTTCCCGTTTCGTCACTCAGAAGACCTGAGCCTATAAGTTCGTAAACGGCGGATTTTTTCTGCGCCGGCGTATAGGAAAGCTCGTTTTCCGTATCGAATACCACGTCGTCGGACGAAAGGTCCGAAGACGAGAAATAGAACACATCCACCTTGCCGTTATCGCCCGCGCTTCTCATCAGTCTGCGTTTTCCCGCATACTGTCTGAACAGCCTTACGATGTGTTTTGCCACGAGTCTCACGGCTTTTCTCACGTTTTCCGTCGTGGCGGAAAGCCTCGTATCGTCCTGTTCGATCAGCAGTTGCAACGCCAGTCCGGACGAAAGATTGCTTCCGACCGTGGACGACCGGGACAGCTCGCTCACGCCGCTGATCATCACGAATTCGTTCAGAAGCCTTTCTTCCTCGTAAGCAAAATCGGTCGGCACGTTTCCCGCCGCCATCATGGCGGGCGGTCTCGATCCCTGGCGGTAAACGATCACCTTGCCGGGCGAAAGTCCTTCTTCCGCAAGATCGTCGGTATCCACCGATCCGTCCTCCACGGTGACCACGCCCATGCTGATGCGGTTCAGAAATTCCTGTTTGCGGTTTTTCACGGCGTTATACGCCCTCTGCACGGGGATCACTCTCTCCACGATCGACGATCCGAAGAAACATCCCGGATGTCCGATCGAGATCTGCCTGACGAACGGAAAATCTCTCGCGCCGTCCGTCCCGTTGCGATAAGGCAACTCGCCGAGATAAAGAAGGGTGTTTTCCGCAACGGCGATCACCCGCCCGTCCGGATATTCCGAAGAAGGTCTTTCGAACTTCTCGATCACGAGCACGTTGTCGTGCCTGACGCCCGACGTTTTTCCGCTCCCCGCCCCGGTAACGGAAAGAGAGAACACGTCCACGTCCTTTCCGACAAGCTTTATCCCGTAACACCGCTCCACGTCGGAAACGTGCATCGCCCTCGCATGGATCACGCTTTTGCAGTCTTCCAGGCTTTCGCTCGCAAGCGAGTCGGGAAAGATCTCGAAGGGAGACAACGCGCGGACGGAAACGTCCCCTTCGTACACGGGTTTTCCGTCACACTCGCCGAGATATCTCCCTTCGTCCTTCATCCAGCAGATCTCGTAAAAAGAAGTCCCGCAAGCCTCGCTCCACTTCGTCGCTTCGCCGATCACCGTTCCGAGATCGATCCTCTGATAGGTGGAATTTAAAATTTCCGTCGTTAGTTTCGCCGTTTTCAGATCGGATTCGTCTCCGCTCGAAGCCCTTACGCTCATCACGGGGCGGGCTCTCGTCAGCCTTGCGATGCGAGAATCCACGATGGGCGCGATGTGATTATAAGCGTTTCTGTTCTGCCAGAAGAAATATTTCTCTTCCTCTTCCACCTCGCCGTTCGGGGCGATCTCCACATACTGATTTCCCGCAAGATACTCGAGATCGAGTTCCCACTTCTTTTCGACCGCCCGCCTTTCTTCCTGACGCTTTTTAAAATCGTCATATACGGCGGCGACGAGGTCTTCATAAAATTCACTTTGCTTTTCCGCCATGTTTCTCCTCGAATTTCACGCGGGATATCCCCGCGTATAAGTCGTTTAAACACCTTTTGCATAATCTGAACTGCACTTTCCCTTCCGCAAACGAGATCCCGTAAGCGGCATTCTGACCGCAACCGTCCGCATCGCACACGATGGGAAGATCGCTCGGTAAAACTTTCATACGTCCTCCTTTTCTTTTTCCCGCTTCATGCGGGCAAGCTCGGCAAGCAGCCGATCTTTTTCCTTTTCCAGTTCTTCGTCGCTCAAAGCCGTAAGGTCGCTTTCGCCGTCCTCTTCGAGCTCGAGAAGAAGTTTCGCCGCCGAAATATCGGGCGGAACGTTTTTCGTCGTCACCTTCCTTTTGGTAAGCCGCGTTTCCCCCTCTTCCGTTTCGGCAAATTCCTCTACGACTTCCGTCGTATCGTACCCGACCGCCCTTTTGAAAAGAGCGTCCTTCAGTTTCTTTTTTCCGTCGCCGTTCACTTTTACGCCCGCCCGAAATCCCGTCCGAAGAAAGCCTTAGCCGAATTTTCCGGAACGGATCATCCCCGGGCGTACCTCCTTGATAATTTTCTTGCCAGTCTCTCCTTTTCTTTTGCCACGTCAGACTTCGCTTCTTTCGGCATGTCCGTCCGCGGGCGGCTCATCACGAAATACCGGAGTTCGTCCAGACAATGATCGTCGCGCTTAGCCGGAACGTCCCCCGTGCCCCAACGATACCCTTTCAGCTCCCGTATCAGATTCACGCAGCCCCGAAAGATAAACAGTTTGTTCTTTTTGAAATACTCCTTTACCCGCGCGATCCCCGTAAAGAGGTCTTTATCCACGCGCGGATTCACGAAAATACCGTGCTCGCAGAAGAGCTCTGTCACGCTTTTTGGATAAGCGAGCGTTTTCTGATTCGCCGCCGAATCGATCAGAGAATAAATCCTCCCGTCGCTGCCCCTGTGCCAGCCGATCTCGTCGCTGATCCTCAAAATTTCTTCCGCATGCCAACCCACGTCTTTCCCCGCGGCGAAGTGCTCCGCCACCGCGTAAACGTTTCCGTCGTAATCGACCGCATACCAATGGCAGGAAAGGGGATTGTTGAGCCCCGGATCGATCGAAAGGGAATTCTGCCAGTCGGGCGGAACGGAAAACGGATCGATCACGTGCACGTTCTCGTCGAACTCGGGATAAACGAGCCCGCAATTGCTGTGAAATCTGCCGTAACGGCGGGATTCTATCTCGCTTTCGCTCATTCCCGAGGTCATCGCCCTCGCTTCTTCTTCCGATAAAAACGGATTGTCCGCCCACTCCACGAATTCGCACCATACTTCCGGCGAACCGCCCGAATTGAGGTAAATCTCGTCATGGATAAACGTAAGTCCCTTCAAAGGTGTCATAGTCCCGAACACGTCCCCTTTTCTGTCGACCACACGCATCAGACATTCGCGGTAAACGTCCTCGGGCGGCTCCTCGTCGAACCACACGAAATCGAGAGAACACCCCTGAAATTTCTCCCGCCCCTGATCGCAGCTCTTGAACCCGATCACGGAGATGCCGCCGAACACGTTTTTTACTTTGATCTGATCGATCACCCCGTTTTCCGGGCTGTCCTTTCTGCCCGCGCTCATCACGACTTCCGCGATCCATTCCTTCGGCAGATAATGCAGAATCTTTTTCTGCGCCACGTCTCTCTGCACTTCCCGCGAAAGGGAAACGACCCATCCGAACACGTCCTTCCGGTTCTTGCGGTAAGGATGGATCCCCCGCGCCATATACACCGTCTCCACGGCGCCGCATTCCGTTTTGCCGCTGCGGTTTCCGCCGAACACCCAACGGTTCCGTTTCGGGCATTTGTGAAAGGCAAGCTGTTTTTCGTGCACTTTCTCCCCTTTGTTATAGTTCGCAAGCGGGCTTGCCGCCCTTCTCTTTGCTTCCTCGCCGATCTCCTTCAGCCTTTTTACGATCGCCGTTTCGTCCATTTCGACAAATTAACTCCTTTTTCCCCTTTAAAAAACCTTTTTCGTATCCCCGGATGCGTTATAATGAAAAGCACCATGAAACGATTCTTTCTGATCCTTCTGTCCCTCGCGGTCGTCTGGCACTCTCCCTTTACGGCTTATGCCGAAGAGGAGATCTCCTACTCCCGCGTGCTCGACGAAGAAACAATTTTATATATGGACGCATCACTTTCCGTGCCGTGGTTCACCCTGCCCTACTCGTATTACGTCCGCGTGATCTCCGTCGGCACGACATCCGTCAAGGTGGAATACAAATGCGATTCCCCTCTGCGCCCTTCGGCGAAAGGTTACATCCCCCTTTCTTCCCTCAATCTGACCGACGAAAAACCTTCGGCACCCTTTCCGAACGTTTCCTATACGATCAAGGAAACCTGCCTTTTATATAAAGACGTTAATTTTACATATTCGGAAACGATCACGGAAAACAGCTCGATCGATTTTTACGGCGTTCTTTCCAAACCGAACGGAGAAAAATTCTTATACGGCTACGTTACGACCCGTTCCGGCGATCGCTACGTGGGCTACCTGTCCGTTTCTTCCGTCTCTTCCTTCGTCGTTCCCCGTCTTCCGGTCGAACAGCCGAAACCGACTTCCGCCGAAAATTTCTCCGAAACGACCGCGACGGCGAACAACCTGCTGGGAGACAATCTTCAGATCGTCATCATCGTAGCGGTATCCGTCGTCGCGATTTCCGTAGTATATCTTTTGTTCCGCCCGTCCGGGCGCCGCGCGAAAGACGAAGCCTTTTCCGACTCCCGCTTTGACGACGACTGACGGCGTATTGCCCTATAAATCACTTTTTATCGGCTTATACGGCGTTATTTCCGGTATTTGTTCTCCTGTCTTTTCTCGGGAAACGCCGTTTTTCGCGAACCGCGTTTTCCGTTTTATAAACATTGCTTTCCTTTGCCCTTTGAAAAATATTCTCCGCTTCCGCATTCTTTGCGGAGCGTGCCTTTTTCTCCTCCCCGGTCTGCGAATGTGCGATGGAACGGATAAATCCGAACCGCATGCAATATTCGTCGAACCAATCCGGCGTCATGTCGCGCTTTATGAGCTCGTCGGAAAACCGCCTGAGCGCGCGTTTTTGTTTTCTGAAATAATTGCGGGAGACATGCTCGAACCCCTCGCGTTTCGGAACGATCTTCCAATAGCGGAAAGCGATCAGCTCGAGATCTTCTTTGCACAGCGCGCGAAGAGCCTTTCCGAGGTTTTCCCTCAGGATCAGCAGTTCCCCTTTCGTTTCCGTCAGCGCGAGAATTTTCTCCGCGATGCTCTCGCACGATTCTCTGGACCAGAACGAGGCAAGAGCCCGTCTTTCCACAAGATCGTCGATCCCGGCGATCACTTTTCCAACGATCGCATACCCCCTTAACAAAACCTTTTCGTATCCTTCCACGATTCCCTCCATGCCGGCGAACGCCTTTTCGTAAAATCGGGCTCATTATAAGCGAGGTTTTCCGAAAAATCAAGTCAAACCGACCGTTTTCGGGATGAAATTTTTTTTATTTCCGAAACCGTTCATATTCGGTTGACAAAATGCGTTTCGTCCTTTAAAATATTCGATTTCTCTTTTTTCGACGTACGATCCGCCTCCTTCCGGTCGTCTTTCTTGCGAAAAAAAAGTTCGCCCGTATTATAAACGAAAAAAGGTGACAGCATGCTGTCACCTTTTCGTAGGAAAATTGTAGAAATTCATCGAATTTTCGTACCTCCCCGCCCGCGCGCGATCGGGGAAGAAAAACGCTCCGCCGGCACGAAACCTCCGGCGCCGGGAAAAACGCCGGAAAAGCGGGCGCAAAAAACTTGTGTTTTGCGAAAAGAAATGCTATACTGAGTACGGAAGTTTATCGACCCTGTTATGCCAGGCAAGAATAATACGAACCATGGTCTGACGGCGTATTTTTGACTAATACTGCGTTAGGCTTATACGTCAAGTATTAACCCGTTCGCGTGCCTTGTCTTAGCCTAAAAATCCGCCGTCAGACTTGCCCGCAACCAAAACGCCGATATTTTCGATGATTTTTGGTAAAGGCGAGCGC
>CABUWK010000016.1 GCA_902495325.1 uncultured Acidiphilium sp. | reverse complement strand
TCCAAAAGTTTAGATTTTCCCACAATGCTTATCTTTTGGTCTTTGGTTCGGAATAGTGTAGTGCTGGCGGTCTATCTCTTGTTTTCGGTTGCTTGCTTCCTTACCGTACATGAGCATTCCTTTGGGAGGTAAAACAGGGCTGCCGTTTTCTTCTTCAATTCCGATAACCAGATAGCCGCCGCCCACATTATCAATGTCATTTGCAAAAGCGCAGATACTATGGATAATGGGATTGGGGTTCCAGTCCCCCTTGAACTCGATTCTGGTTGATTCAACGACCCGCTGATTGATCAGGTCATCCATATTGATGGGAAGTGCCATTTCAAAAACCTCCTGCTGTTTGTACATATCTATTATATCACCGAAAACGGCTTTTGTCAATAATTTCGCATAACTGATTCAAGGTTTCCTCGTCGATATTGCCTTTGGTGAGTGAGAATATAACTTTTTTCTTCTTTTCTTCCATCTCGGTAAGATCCACCTTCAACTGTGCCGTGGTATCGATGATGGTTTTCCGCAGTTTTTCCTTGTCGTGCTCCGAAAGATCGTACGCCCGGATGACAAGCTCCTCCATTTCCGGCGGGATATTCCGCTTTCCGTTTTCAATCGTGGAAAGATAAGACGGCGACATGCCGAATTTTTCTGCCATCGTGCGGGCACTGTCCCCCGTGTTGATGCGGATAATACGCAATAGTTTTCCGAATTCCGTAATCATTTCTTTATGCTCCTTTTTAGCATACCTGTATTTTAGCACAAGTTTACATGTTTGTCAACGCCTGCAAAAAGGAAAGTTGTCAATTCGATTGACAGTTTTGTAAACGGCAGACAAGGTGAGACGCCTCTCCCGCATTTACGGGAAGATGAACGATACAGCCGGATACAAGATGCCGCGGACCCGAGACTCCCGGAAATCTGTATGCAACGCTTTTCTCCGGACCACACCGGGGATTAAAACGAAGTCGTCAGTTCAAGTCCTGTTTTTTGAAAAACAGGGCAAAATGCAACTCCTGAATTCAAATATTCCGCGAGGGGCGCAAAACACTAAATATAGCAGCAAAAAAAGCACAAGACCTACTAAATCTTGTGCTTTTTTTGTTTTGTAGCTTTTTCGTACAACAAAGATGCTCCCCCCTGTAAGATTTAAACTTACAACTTACATTTCCCGGCACTTTATAGATAATCACTACCAATATCCAGAATTTTATTTTCATCAAGATGTAAGGATTTTAACCACTCATCCTTTTCCTTTTGTAGTTTACGGTAGCTTTCACTACCGGGATCGCAGAAAGACATCAATAGGTTATAATGTTTCAGTTTGTTCCTTACTTTATCATTCGGATCATCCTCGTCCGAACAAGGTTTGCGGTATTGAATATAGAAAAGCCCAAAACTCGCCCAGCTGTATGCTTTCAAGTTTTGCTTTGCCGCTCGTTTGCAATATCTACGCCAGCAAAGCCGTAAAGACGACTGATGCTTACGCATCTGAAACTCTTCCCATTTAAAGTCAGGGATTAGATAACCTTTATCTTTTTTTACACGTTCGGGAAATAGTAAAATTCGAAGCTCTTCCTCGCTCATTCTTTGAATATCAGCAAATATAGTTTCGATTTTATTAAACCTATTTAAGACTTCCCACACAACAGTTCGTGAGCAACCGCAAAGCGTTGCAATTTGACTATTGTTGTTACCTTTTTGATAGTATTCGATAATTAACTTATATTTTACCATAAAAACACTCCATTTTATCGCCCTCTTTTACCCATATCCGTAGATACGGGAAAGTGTTCATTTTTATTGGCCACCCCCGATTTTGAGGCCTATTTTTCGGTTTTTGCGAAACTTGGAGAAGAAAAAAAGCAGTCGCTCTTTCTCAAGAATGACTGCTTTTTGCTTGTTTTAGTATAAAATATGAGTTTTTAAGCCGTTTTTGACCTTATTTGGTCGCCCTCGGATTACGGATATTCGCCTGAGCTGCGGCAAGACGCGCGATGGGAACTCTGAACGGCGAGCAGGACACATAGTCAAGCCCGATTTCGTGGCAGAACTCGATGGACGAGGGATCGCCGCCGTGTTCGCCGCAGATACCGCAGTGAATGTTCTTTCTTGCGGAATGTCCGAGTTCGACCGCCATCTTCATCAGTTTGCCGACGCCGACGGTATCCAGTCTTGCAAACGGATCGGATTCGTAAATCTTCGCCGCATAGTAAGACGGAAGGAATTTACCGGCATCGTCACGGCTGAAGCCGAAGGTCATCTGCGTAAGGTCGTTCGTGCCGAAGCAGAAGAATTCTGCTTCTTTCGCGATCGCGTCGGCGGTAAGAGCCGCTCTCGGGATCTCGATCATGGTGCCGACTTCGTATTTCAGATCAGCGCCCGCTTCTTTGATAAGCGCGTCTGCAGTTTCGACAACGGTCTTCTTGCAGTAAGCAAGCTCCTTAACTTCGCCCACGAGCGGGATCATGATTTCGGGAACGACGTTCCAGTCGGGATGTCTCTTCTGGACGGCGATTGCCGCTTTGATGATCGCCTTCGTCTGCATGACGGCGATTTCGGGATAAGTTACGGCAAGACGGCAACCTCTGTGACCCATCATCGGGTTGAATTCGTGCAGAGAATTGCAAAGGATCTTAATTTCGGAAACCGTTTTACCCTTTGCCTTCGCAAGCGCTTCGATATCCGCTTCTTCCGTGGGAACGAATTCGTGAAGCGGCGGATCGAGGAAACGGATGGTTACCGGCTGACCCTGAAGGGCTTCCATAAGACCTTCGAAGTCTGCCTGCTGCATCGGTTCGATGGCGTCGAGAGCCTTTACTCTCTCTTCCACGGTTTCGGAGCAGATCATCTCTCTGAATTTGTCGATTCTGCCCGGGCCGAAGAACATATGCTCGGTACGGCACAGACCGATACCCTGAGCGCCGAGTTCGGCAGCTCTCTGAGCGTCTGCCGGCGTATCCGCGTTCGTTCTTACGCCGAGCGCCTTATATTTATCGGCAAGTTTCATAATTCTGCCGAAATAACCGCTGTTCGGATCTGCGGGAACGGTTTTGATGATCTTGTCGTAAATCTTACCGGTCGAGCCGTCGAGGGAAAGTTCGCTGCCCTCTTTGAAGATCTTACCGGCAAGCTCGAAGAATTTTTCTTCTTCGTGCATCTTGATATCTCCGCAACCGGAAACGCAGCAGGTACCCATGCCTCTCGCAACGACAGCCGCGTGAGAAGTCTGTCCGCCTCTGACGGTAAGAATACCCTGAGCGTACTTCATACCCTCGATGTCTTCGGGGGAAGTTTCCAGTCTTACAAGGATGACTTTCTTGCCCGCTTTGCCCTCTTTCGCCGCTTCTTCCGCGGTGAAGACGATCGTGCCGGCGGCAGCGCCGGGAGAAGCCGCGATACCCTTACCTACGACGTCGTTCTTGTCGGCATCTTTCAAAGCCTTCGCGTCGAACGTCGGGTGAAGAAGCATGTCGAGGGACTTCGCGTCGATCTGCATCAAAGCTTCCTGTTCGGTGATCATGCCTTCGTCGATCAGATCGCAAGCGATCTTGATGGCTGCGGCAGCCGTTCTCTTACCGTTACGGGTCTGAAGCATGAAGAGTTTGCCGTTTTCGACGGTAAATTCCATATCCTGCATATCTCTGTAGTGGTTTTCGAGGATCTCGCAAACCTTCTGGAACTGCTTGTACACGTCGGGGAACACTTCCGCCATCTTTGCGATCGGCATCGGCGTTCTTACGCCCGCGACGACGTCTTCGCCCTGCGCGTTGGTGAGGAATTCGCCCATGAGCCCCTTTTCGCCGGTAGCGGGGTTACGCGTGAAGGCAACGCCCGTTCCGCAGTTGTCGCCCATGTTGCCGAACGCCATCATCTGAACGTTTACCGCGGTACCCCAGCTGTACGGGATGTCGTGGTCCATTCTGTAAATGTTGGCTCTGGGGTTGTCCCAGCTTCTGAACACGGCTTTGATGGCTTCGAAAAGCTGAACCTTCGGATCGGACGGGAAGTCTTTTCCGAGCTGCTTCTTGTATTCCGCCTTGAACTGATTCGCGAGGGTCTTGAGGTCGTCCGCGTCGAGTTCGACGTCGAGCGTGACGCCCTTCTTTTCCTTCATTTCGTCGATCAGTTTTTCAAAGTACTTCTTGCCGACTTCCATAACGACGTCGGAGAACATCTGAATGAATCTTCTGTAGCAGTCCCAAGCCCATCTGGGGTTTCCGGATTTCTTGGCAAGGACTTCTACGACTTCTTCGTTCAGACCGAGGTTCAGGATGGTATCCATCATGCCCGGCATGGAAGCTCTCGCGCCCGAACGGACGGAAACGAGCAGAGGATTTTCGAGATCGCCGAATTTCTTACCGGTGATCTTTTCCATCTTTTCGATGTATTCCATGATCTCCGCCTGGATATCGGGGTTGATCTGTCTGCCGTCCTCATAATACTGAGTGCAGGCTTCCGTAGAAATCGTGAAGCCCTGCGGCACGGGAAGACCGATGTTGGTCATCTCGGCAAGGTTTGCGCCTTTGCCGCCGAGAAGCTCGCGCATCTTCGCGTTGCCTTCGGTAAACAGATAGACGTACTTTTTCTTTTCCATTTAAAAGTTCCTCCTGAGATTTTAAGCTTTGCCCCTTCCGGGGATCCCGTTTTTCGCGAAAACGATTTCTCCAAAAGACCCGCGGACGCCGCGCGCCGCGCCTCAGGCAAAGCATAATAAACTTTTTCCGTTCTCTATTGTATCGCATTTTAAGAAGAATTTCAAGCAAATAAAGCCGTTCTTTATAAAATTTAACGGAAACTTTTCCGATTTGTTCGCTGTTTTCCCTCCGGTTGCTTTTCCTTTACGCGAAAAATCATTCCGATTTTCTTCGCGATCCGCCTTTTTCCCGAAAAAAGCACGATCGGCTTATTTTGCCGAAACGATAGGATTTTACAAGAAAAATACCCGTGATATAAGCAGAACTTATACCTGCGATCACCCACGCTTACTATAAGCAAAACTTATATATGAATGCAAAAATCCGTATAGGTAAACGGGGTGATTTCGGTTGCAATCTGCCGGAATAATGCGTATAATATCATAATCAACCGAAAACCACCGATAAAAACAGAAACACACGCATAAAACCGCCGCCCGTGCAGACACTAATACACGACGTTTCTTTCCGGACGTTTTCACCGCCGTGCGGCACCGGGCAGCAGGATCCGGAAAGCGATAAAAAGTTAAATCAAAACGAACGAACGGCGACGCGGCGCCCGCCGTTTGTCGGAAAATACAGGAGGCAATCCATATGAAAAGGAAACTGAAAGCACTTTGCGCGACCCTTCTTACGGGTGCGACGCTCGTTTCCGTCGCTTCTTGCAAAAGCGGCGGCAACAACTCCGCCGGAACGGACGATCCGAAAACGTATACGCTCAACCAGACGTTTAACCTCTCGCCGAAGACGTGGAACCCCCTCACCTGGGAAGACAATTCGGACAAAACCGTGCTGTCCTACACGACGATCGGATTTTACGACGTTCAGCTGAACGCCGCGAAAGACGGTTACGAATGGGTCTGCGAAATGGCTTCCGCCTTCCCGACGGACGTAACGTCCGATTACGCCGGGAAATACGGCGTAAAGAGCGGCGATAAAAGAAAGGTATGGAAGATCCCGCTGAACGAAAACGCCGTGTGGGAAAACGGAGACAGGATCACCGCGGACGACTACATTTATTCCATGCGGCAACAGCTCGACCCGTATGCCCTCAACCGCCGCGCGGACAGCTATACGACGGGCAACTTTGCGATCTACGGCGCGGAAACTTATCTGTATTCCAAAACTTCCACAAGGTATTTCGCCGTTTCGGCATATTACGAAACGGTTGCGGAAGCCCTCGCCGCCGGCGAAACGGTATACATCGACGTATGGAGTTTTTATAACGCGAAAGGTTATACCGACAAAGACGGCAACGCCTGCCCGCAATACCTTTCCGTAACGGACGAAACGCTGTACGACGCCCCCGGGGCATGGGATCCCGCCTTTACCGGCGACAAGGATACTTTCAGCGGGAAAATGCTTTACGAAACCTGTTACGGACAGTATATCGACGAATCGACCTATATGTACGTTGCGAAAACGAACGATAACCCGGACGACAATTTCGGACACGTCGGGCTGATCAAAACGGGCGAATACGAGATCACGATCGTGCTCGAAACGGCGGTCGACGATTTCCAGCTGAAATATAACCTGACCTCGAGCTGGCTCGTTCACAGGGCGACTTACGAAGCCTCCAAGGTAACCACGGGCAATCTGGTTTCTTCCCGCTACGGCACCGCGCTGAACAATTATATGTCTTACGGTCCCTATAAGCTGACGGCATACTCCCTCGATTCTTACTTCACCCTCGAAAAGAACGACAAATGGTACGGTTACACGGACGGCAAACACGAAGGACAGTTCCAGACGACAAAGATCAACTATAATTTCATGGTGGAACAGGCCTCCATCCTCGAATCCTTCCTTCTCGGAAAAGTCGATACCGCGAAGCTTCTCGGCGAGAACATGGCGAAATACGGCAACAGCGACTATCTGCTCCGCGAGCCGGAATCTTACACCTACCAGTTCTTCCTCTGCACGAATCTGAACAAATTGCAGGAACGCGACACCGATACGGAAAACCATTCCATCCTTTCTCTGCAAACCTTCCGCAAAGCCTTTTCTTACGCGATCAACAGGGCGCAGTACTGCTCGCAGTTCGATCCCGCCTCTTCCGCAGGATTCGGTCTTCTCAACTACCTGTACGTGATCGATCCGGACAGCGGCGCGCTTTACCGCGAAACGGACGAAGCGAAAAAGGTATCGTTGAAACTGAATGATTTCACCGAACAGGCGGACGGCACGTGGAAAGACCACGCCGGCACCGTTTATTCCACTTTTGACGACGCTTACAACGCGATCACCGGTTACGACCCCGCCTATGCGAGAGAACTTTTCCAACAGGCTTACGACGAAGCGATCCGGAAGGGAATTCTGAAAGAGGGACAGACCGTCGTGATCGACCGCGGCGCCGTGAAAGAAACGGAGGCGGGCAAAAACATGATCGCCGCCTTTAACACGATGCTTGCCGACGCGACGAAAGGAACGAGCCTTCAGGGCAAAGTCGCGCTGAAGATCAACACGACCTACACCTCGAACGAAGCCTTCTGGGCGGCGGTCAAAAACGGCGATCTCGACCTTGCGTTCGCGGCATGGGGCGGTTCCGCGATGGATCCGTGGGGTATCGTTTACAGCTGCTATCTCGACACGGCAAACTGTTTCAGCCCTCTGTTCCGCGCCGAAGCGGATAAACTCGATATCACGATCGAGATCAACGGCGAAAACGTCACCGCGAAAATGACCGACTGGGCGAAATGGCTTGCGAACTATCAGAACGCAGACGATTATATCACCCTGAATTTAAGAGAGAAACTCGGGCTTCTCGCCGACGCCGATCTCGACCTCAAGGTGAAGATCCTCGCCGCGGTGGAATACGCCGAACTCAACACCTACAACAACCTTCCCATCTTCTACAGTGTTCTCAACTCTCTCGATTCCGCTAAAATAAGCGAGGGGTCGGACACCTACCTCGGTCCCATGATCGGTTACGGCGGTATTCGTCATCTGACCTATAACTACACCGACGCCGAGTGGGAACGCTTCGTTGCCGAAAACAACGGCAATCTCGAAAAAATTTACTCCGGCTGACCGTACGCGGGAATGCCGGCTGAGAATAACGCTTTGCCGGCACGCCGCCCGGGAATCTTCCCCGGGCGGTCTTCCGCAAACCGGACGTTTTCTCCGGAAGCGAAAACCAAGGAGGAACTCTCATGTTCAGATATGTGATCAAACGTATCGTACTGATGCTTCTGACCCTCTTCGTCATTCTGTCTTTATGCTTCGTATTCATCAAACTTTTACCCCTTCCGCCGATCAGCGGAAGCGATGCGACGGTGAAACTCGTAGAGGCAAGACGAGAGGCAATGGGCTACAATAAGCCGCTTATCGAACAATTTTTCTTGTTCTGGAAGCGCATCTTCACCCGTTTTGACTGGGGCATGGGCGAAAACATGTATCCCGTGCAGGACGTGACGGAAGTGATCGGGGAAAAACTCCCCGCGACGATCGCGGTGAATCTGTATTCCCTTCTGATCAGCATTCCCGCGGGGCTTCTGCTCGGCATCTTCGCCGCCGTCAAAAAGAACAAGTGGCAGGATCACGTCGTTTCCGTCGTGGTCATGCTTTTCATTTCCGTTCCCTCGTTCGTGTATGCGTTTCTGGTGCAATATCTTTTTTGTTACAAACTGCAATGGTTCCCCATGTTCGCCGAAAAAGGGCTCGGCTGGACGAACCCGGTCATGATATGGTCGCTGATGCCCGCCGTCATTTCCCTGGCTTTCGGCACGATCGCCCAACTGACCCGCTACACGCGGGCGGAGCTCTCCGAAGTTCTGACGAGCGAATTCATGCTCCTTGCGAGAACGAAAGGACTTACGAGAAGGCAGGCTACGCTCAGACACGCTCTCCGCAATTCCATGGTACCCATTTTCCCGATGATCCTCGGGGAATTCATCGGAATTCTTTCCGGTTCGCTCGTCATCGAATCCATTTTCAGCATCCCGGGGATCGGCGCTTTATACGTGCAATCCGTCAATTCGCTCGACTACAACTTCTTCATGGCAATATCCGCCTTTTACACGGCAATCGGGCTGAGCGCGGGCATCATCATCGATTTAAGCTACGGTTTCATCGATCCCCGCATCCGTATGGGGGTGAAGTAATATGAACGATAATCATAAGATAAACGACTTATACGCCGATATCCCGGATTCTTCTTTCGCATTTGCCGAACGAAACGACATCTATCGGGACAAAAAGTTTTCCACCCGCCCCGTCGGTTATTTCCGCGGCGCGTGGAGGCGTTTCAGAAAAAACGGATCGTCCGTCGCGGGGATGGCGATCATCCTTTTTCTCATTCTGTTTTCCGTATTCGCGCCGATCCTCTCTTCCTATAAAACAACGGACGTGAACGGCAATTACCAGAAAGTTCTGCCGAAACTCTCTTCAAAGTTCGACCTCGGTTTCTGGAACGGCACGAAAAAGGTCACGCAGAACAAGGCGACTTACGAATATTACGAAGCGATGGGAAAGGAAAGCGGCAGAAACCCCGTGCGCAAGACTTACAAATCGTACGAAGTGACCGTCGTGGTGGCGAACAAAGAAAAAACTTCCGTCATGTACGACTTCCGTCTCGATAGCTATCTCGCCGTGGGATATAAATTTCTCGAACTGTCCAAAGAAGATTACCTCGCCCTGCAAGCATGGCAGCTCGAAACGGGAAAACAGGTGATCTACCCCGTTCAGAACACCTCGACCACCGGTTCCGGCAATAAGATGTACGACGCGACGGACGCCAACTACTGGTATGCGACGAACACGAAAGGCGAAGCCCTGCGGGACGAAAACGGGAATTTCATTCCCCTTTACAAAACGAGCGGAGACGACGCGTACGACAGCCTTCGCATCGAAGGAGATCCCGGCATCGCCGATCCTTCCGCCGCAAACCGCTACCGCTACGGCGAGATCGTTCAGGGCGGACTGTACCGCGTGCGCGTATGCTATTACGATTATTATATTTACCTGAACGGCAAAGAACCGTGCTATGTGCTCGGAGCAACGGGAACGGGGCAGGATCTGATGGTTCTGATCGCGTCCGGCATGCGTTTTTCCCTTCTGCTCGGCATCGGCGTCGCCGCGATCAACTTTCTGATCGGCGGGATCTACGGCGCGATCGAAGGATATTACGGCGGAACGATCGACCTTGTGATGGAACGGATCTCCGATATTCTGAACGGGATCCCCTTCATGGTCGTGGCGATCCTCTTCAACCTTCATCTCGCGGCGAAAACGGGGGCGATCCCCGCTCTGCTGTTCGCATTCGTTTTAACGGGATGGATCGGCACCGCCTCCACCGTCAGAATGCAGTTTTACCGCTATAAAAAGCAGGAATACGTGCTTGCGGCGAGAACGCTCGGCGCGCGGGACAGAAGGATCATTTTAAAACACATCTACCCCAACGCGCTCGGAACGCTCGTCACGAGCATGGCGCTCTCCGTCCCGGGGATCGTCTTTTCCGAATCCATGCTCTCCTACCTCGGGATCATCAGTCTCGACGACCCCGCAACGGGTCTCACCACCTTAGGAACGCTGCTGTCGAACGGCAGAAGTTCCCTTTCCACTTATCCGCACATCATTCTCTTTCCCGCGCTCGTCATCTCTCTTCTGATGATCAGTTTCAACTTGTTCGGCAACGGGTTAAGAGACGCATTCAACCCCTCTCTGAGAGGAACGGAGGATTAAACCCATGAAAGGTAAAGAAATCAAACTGTCCGTCAAAAACCTGAAAATCTCTTTCCGCACGGAAAACGGCAAAGTACAGGCGGTAAGAGGGATCGATTTCAACCTTTATAAGGGCGAAACGCTCGCGATCGTGGGCGAATCGGGCTCCGGGAAATCGGTCACGACGAAAGCCGTGCTCGGCATTCTCGCGGGGAACGCGATCAAAGAAGGCGGAGAGATCATTTACGACGGGCAGGATCTCACGAAACTGACCGAAGAGGGATTCCATTCCGTCCGCGGAGACAAAATCGCCATGATCTTCCAGGATCCTTTGTCTTCCCTGAACCCGATCATGCGGGTCGGCAGACAAATGACGGAAGCCATGCTGATCAAGGGCAAATTGAACCGCAAGGAATCCCGCAAGGCGTTCAACCGCACGCTCGCCGCCTTAAACGACTGCACGGACGAAGCGACGGGCGGAAAAACCGATCCGGAGATCCGCAGGCGCAACGCCGAAAAATGCAAAAAGTTCGACACCTTCGAATATAAGCACCTCGAATTGCAGAACGCTTACAACCTGGCAAAAGAAAGCGCGGAAGACGCGCTTTCGGAGATCGGCAACCTTCTGTTCGAAATCGAAAAGAACGCCGTTTCCGACCTTCCGGCGGAACACGCGGAGATCGTAAGGCTTGCCGGGAAAAGCATTTCCCGGTACGTCGTACACGAAAAGAAAGAAAAACTTTCCTCTTTGCTCGAAGATCTCATCGGAGAGGAAAAGAGGAGCAGAAAAATAAAAAATCGTGATTTATCGGCTTATGCAGCCACTTTAAAGAAAATCAAAGAGATCCTTGAAGAAGCCGTTAAGTTTGATATGCCGAACTTTTTCGCCATGGGATATTACCTTACGTTCGCGAAAGACCCCCTGCCCGATCTTCCGGTTCCGGAGCTGAACAAATTCCTGAGAAAGTATCTCGACGACGATTTCATGCTCGATTTCATCGCATCGGCGAAGCTCGGCATCGAATATTCGGCAACGCGTTCGCTTTCGGCAAAAAAAGAAGCGATCCCCCTTATGGAAAACGCCGTTTCCTATTTCGAAGGCGACGTAGACGAAAAGAAGGGCGCGGAAATTCTGAAAAAGGTTGCGGAAAGCGTGGAAAAGGCGATCGACCCTCTCGACACGGTAAAAGACAACCTTTCCCACACTTTCGCTTCGAGCGCGCGATCGGCTTACGACGTGTGCATTTCCGGCGTGAAACGCAACAAAGCCGAAGAGAAGCGATACGCAAAAGAAAAGAAGGCGTACGACAAAAAGGTCGCGCGCGGTCAGTCTCCCGATTACCGCGTTGCCGATAAAACGCTGACCGATCTTAAGGAAGCCAAGGAAGACGTGATTTCCCTCATCCTTCGCATGAAAGAAAAATTTCAGAAGGACATCGCGGAAAGCGCAGGCGCGGATTACGACGAAAAGACGGTCGCCGTGATCGATTATCTGAAAGAAAAGGCGTCCGGCGTGGCGTATAAGGTAACGAAAAAAAGCGCGAAATACCGCGCGCTGAAACTGCTGGACGAAGTGGGGATCCCCGATCCCCGCAGGCGTTTCCGCCAGTACCCGTTCGAATTTTCGGGCGGCATGCGGCAGAGGATCGTCATCGCGATCGCCCTTTCCGCCAACCCGGACATTCTCATCTGCGACGAACCGACCACCGCGCTCGACGTGACCATACAGTCGCAGATCCTCGAACTGATCGACAAAGTAAAAAAGGAAAGACAGCTTTCCGTCATCTTCATCACGCACGACCTCGGCGTCGTGGCGAACGTTGCCGACCGCGTAGCCGTGATGTATGCGGGAAAAATCTGCGAGATCGGCACCGCAAAAGATATTTTTTACTCTCCCGCCCACCCCTATACGTGGGCATTGCTCTCATCCATGCCCGATCTCGACACGAAAGAACGTCTGGAAGCCATTCCCGGCACCCCGCCGAACATGATCTACCCGCCGAAGGGAGACGCTTTCGCCGAAAGGAACAAATACGCGCTCGCGATCGATTTCGAACGTCAGCCGCCGATGTTTCCCGTTTCGGACACCCATTTTGCGGCAACCTGGCTGTTGCACCCGAAAGCGCCGAAAGTCGACCCGCCCGCCGCGGTGACGGAAAGGATTCGCCGGATGAAAGAAGCGGAGGAAAAAGGATATGCCCGATAAAAAAGAAATACTGCTCAGCGTAAAAAATCTCCGCCAATACTTCAAAGCGGGCGGAGGAAAAGAGATCAAAGCGGTAGACGACGTCAGTTTCGACGTATACAAAGGCGAAGTTTTCGGTCTCGTGGGCGAATCCGGTTGCGGCAAAACGACAACCGGGCGCTCGATCATCAAGCTTTACGACATCACCTCGGGAAGCGTCTTTTTCAAAGGTCAGAGGATCTGCGCGGGCACGCGCTCTTACGAAGAGGAGATCGGAAAAGCGAAATCGGCTTTTTCGGAGCGCAGAAAAGAACTGTCGGCGGAAAAGAAAAAGGAACTTGCCGGTCACCCCGACCGCACGAAGGAAATCCGCGAAAAATACGCAAAACTTCTCGCGGACGCCGCAGAGGAAAAAAGGCAGACGATCGCGAAACAGAAAGAAGAGATCGGAAGAGCGAAAAGCGATCACAAACACTGCGAAAAGAAATATCTTGCGAAACTGAAAGAGGAATATGCCGAAGCCGTGAAAACGGCGGGCTGCGAAGAAGCTCTTTCCGAAGACGACAAAAAGAAATTCGCCGTACTGAAAACCCTGCCGAAAACGCCGAAAAAAGTTTTCGTCATAGCAAGCCTGCTGCTCGCCGCGCTCGCATGCGTTTTTCTTCTCACGTCGATCGTTTCTTTTTCCTCTTTTCATAACCGTTACGGCGACATCGAGAGAAAACAGGCGATCGTGAAAGCGGTCGACGCCGAAGCGGGCACAACGGACGTCACTTACTCCGTGAACGACGAAAAAGGAAACCCCGTCGATCACGACTACGTTCTTCGTTATTACGATCCCGACCTCGGCGTTTCCACGGAAGAACGCACGGTACGTCTGACCGTTTATCTGTATTACGAAAACGGGAATGCGGTGCTCGTTGCGAAAAAACCGCAGGCAACGGGTGCGAAAGTTTCCTTGATCTTCTTTTTCGTATGCCTGATATCTGCCGTCGTTATCGCCCTTATCATGCGGGAAAAATATAACCCCGCAAGGCTCGTCACGAGGATCCAGATGATCTTTCAGGATCCGATCGCCTCGCTGAACCCCCGCATGACCGTGCGCGACATCATCGCTGAAGGGCTTGAGATCGAAGGGGTGAAAGACAAAGCTTATATCGACGATCAGGTTTACAAAATGCTCGAACTCGTAGGACTCGTACCCGAACACGCGGGAAGATATCCGCACGAATTTTCCGGCGGACAGCGGCAGCGCATCGGCGTGGCGCGTTCGATGATCATGAATCCCGATCTCATCATCGCGGACGAACCCGTTTCCGCCCTCGACGTTTCCGTTCAGGCGCAGGTGATCAACCTGCTCAACGACCTGCGCGCGAAACTCGGGCTTACCGTTTTGTTCATCGCGCACGATCTTTCCGTCGTGAAATATTTCTCCGACCGCATCGGCGTGATGTATTTCGGCAAAATGGTCGAGCTCGCCTCTTCCGACGAATTATTCGCCCATCCGTTACACCCGTACACGAAATCCCTTCTCTCCGCAATCCCGCTGCCCGATCCCGAATACGAGAAAAAGAGAAAACGTTTCGTATACAATCCCCTTGCCGAACATGACTATTCCGTACACAAGCCGACCATGCGGGAGATCTCTCCCGGACATTTCGTCAGCTGCAACGAAGAAGAATTTCTTCGCTACCGCAAAGAACTCGGAGCCGGGATCTGATCCGCCCCGCATGTAAAACCAAAATAAAAAGCCGATAAACGGCTTATACGCAAACTTTTTAAAGGAGAGACCGATCATGAACAAAAAGAAGATCATCAGAATCGCCGCATATTTTTCCGCGGGGCTTATCGTCGCCTTCGCCGTCGCCGCGACAAGAGGACTGTTCACGGCAGGCGAGATCCCGGAGATCCGCAAAACGGCGTCGGACGGTTGCTTTGTCGCTTCCGTCTGTCTCATCGGGTTCGGGCTGCTCCTTTTCGCGGGCAACGGCGGCACGTTCGACATGCTCGCCTACGGGGTAAAAAGCGTGTTTTCCGTTTTTCAACCGGCAAAAAAGAGAAAAAACAGAGAAACTTTTTACGAATACCGAACGCGCAGACAGGCAAAGAAAAAACCGTTCGCGCTTCCAATCGTTACCGGTTGCGGATTTCTCGTTTTATCTCTTCTGTTCTTCCTGCCGGGCGCAGCATAAAACAAGCACCCGCCTTTTCCCGGCGGAATAAAGCCCCGTTGCCATCCCCTCCGGATCGGCAACGGGGCTTTTGTAAGCTCAGCACTCGTTATCATCTGTCGTATGTAGCGGGGCTTTTCGCAGGCTCAGCATTCGTTATCTGTCATATTTCTCGGCAAGCGCGGCTAAAAATTCCGCGCTTTTCCCGTCGAACATTCTTTTCGGAAAACGCACGCGCCAGTTTCCCACGGTCGAAGGGGTATTGATGCGGTATTTGTTCCCGAGCCCTTTCACGTCCGCAAAGGGAACGACGGCGATCTCCGCTTTGCTGGCAAACGCCGCCTTGACGAAAGCGCGGCTCGCACCGCGTTCCGTTTTCACATATTTCACCCCGATCTTCCGGAAAGCTTCTTTCGCGGCGCAGTCGAAACGTTCGCGCTCTCCTTCCGGAAGCTTCTCTCTCAATCCCGCCACGGTATCGTTGTCGTGCGTGCCCGTATAGCAGACCGACCGATACGGAATATTTTCGGGCAGATACGGATTCTGCGGATTTCCGTCCAGCGCAAAGAGAAGAACTTTCATCCCGCGCAGTTTCGTGTCGTTTATCAGCGAGCGCACGCCGTCGTCGATCGTGCCGAGATCTTCCGCAATAAGCTTCGCCGGAGAAAATCCGCGCAGGATCTCCCGCCCGGGGCAAAGCTTCCAACCGCCTTCTTTCGCCGGACTTCCGTAAGGAATCGCCCAATAACGATCGAGCCCGCGGAAGTGATCGATCCGGACGATATCGTAAAAGGAAAGCGCCGTTTTCAGGCGATTTTTCCACCAGCGATACCCGTTTTTCTCCATTTCCTCGTAGTTATAAACCGGATTGCCCCAAAGTTGACCGTCCGCGCTGAAATAATCGGGCGGGACCCCGGCGACTTCCGTCGGTTTCAGATCTTCGTTCAGCCGGAAATTTTCGGAGGAAGACCACACGTCCGCCCCGTCGTAAGCGGCGTAAAGAGGAAGATCTCCGACCAGAGAGATCCCCTTTTCTTCCGCATATTCCTTCAGGCGGAAAAATTGCCCGTATAGGATATACTGCGTAAAAACATGGAAATAAAACTCGTCTCCGTACTCGCGGATAACCCGCGCTATAAGCCGATCGTCATAGTATTTATACTCTTTCGGAAACAGATCGAACGAACGGGAGAACACGTCTTTCAGCGCGGCGAACGCACTGTATTTTCTCACGTCGCTCTTTTTCGAAAATCGATAGAACTCCTCCGTTTTTTCAAAGCGGGAATAAGCCTTTCTCAGAAGAGGATACCTTTCCCGATAGAGTTTACCGTAATCGATTTCGCCGACCTCGCACGCCGCCGATCTCAGTTCCGCTTTCGTTAAAAGCCCTTTTTCGTATAAATCGTCGAGATCGGCGAAATAGGGATTCAGCGACCCGTCCGCCATAGGCTGATAAGGACTGTCTCCGAACGTCGTTCTCCCTAAGGGCAGCATCTGCCACACGTTCTGCTTCGCGCGGAAAAGATAATCGATAAAATCCTTCGCTTCCTTTCCGAACGTTCCGATCCCGTATTTCCCCGGAAGGGAAAACACGGGCATTAAAATACCGCATTTCCTTTTCATTTGTTTTTCCTTTTCTCCGCGTTCAAGCCGGAGACCGCTTCCTTTTCACCGCGGTTCTCACGGCGAAAATACCGCAAATAGCTTATTTATCGACTTAAAGACCGTTTAAAAACGAATCGAGCGCATCGCTCGCCGCAAAGGCTTCTTCCCGCGTGCAGAAAGCGGAAAGACGGATAAAGCCTTCGCCCCCGCTGCCGAACCCGTCACCCGGCGTTGCGACCACTCCTTTTCCGGCAAGCAGTTTTCCGCAGAAATCCGCCGAAGAAAGCCCTTCCGGGATCTCCGCAAACACGTAAGGAGATCCGTCACAAATATTATACCACAAATTTTTATTTTTGAAAGCGTTTTTAACGATTTCCGCGTTGGTTTTATAAAAACCGATATAACCGCGGTAAACGCCCTTCGCTTCGGGCAGAAAAGTCGCCTCGGCGCCGCGTTGCGTCACATAGGAAACGCCGTTGAACTTGCACCCGATATTCCGCTTCATCAGCCTGTTGTATTCCCCCAAAGCCCGGGGGACGACGACGTAACCGCACCTCACCCCCGTAAAGGCGGCGCCTTTGGAGAACGACCGGAGTTCGATCGCGCAACGTTTCGCCCGCGGGTCTTTGTAAACGGACTTCGGATAGCGATCGCTTAAATAATCGGCATACGCGCCGTCGTACACGATCACCGCCCCGCACGATAAAGCGTAATCGACCCATTTGCGGACGGCGTCGAAAGAAAACGCACCGCCCGTCGGATTGTTCGGAGAACACAGCCACACAACGTCGTAACGCTTCCCGTAAGGCGGAGACGGCACGAAATCGTTTTCCTTTCCCGCGCAGAACTCATGCACGTCGTTCCCGACGGACAGATTCACGTCTCTGACGGCGGGATAACAAGGGGAAGGCAAGACGACGGAAACTTTCCCGAACAGATCGCAGATACGGGACAGGTCGCTCTTCGTCCCGTCGGAAATAAAGATCTCGTCTTCCCCGAGCGGGATCCCCTCGGCGGCATACGATTCCGCGATCTTCCGCTTCAGAAAAGAATATCCGCTTCCCGGCGGATATCCGCGGAAAGTTTCCCTGCCGCACAGCTCGATACTCGCCCGCGACATGGCGCTTCCCACCGCATGCGGCAACGGCAGACAGACGTCTCCCACACCGAGATCGATCACTCTTTTCCCCGGATTCGCCGCCTTATATGCCGCAACGCTTTCTTTTAAGGCGTCGAAACAATAGCGGGAACACATATCCTCGAGATATCGGTTATATTTCATAATTCCCCGTAAAAACCTCCTCGATTTTTCCTCTCAGATACGCCGTTTCTCCTTCGAAGCGGACCTGAAGCCTTCCGCCGCGCATTCCGACCCCGATCCCCCTTTTTCCGTCTTCCGCCGCGGCGCGCGCGGTTTGCAACGCGGCATACGCCACCGCTACGGCTCCGCTCCCGCAGGAAAACGTTTCCCCGCTGCCTCGTTCCGTCACGCGGACGGCGAATCCCCCAGGGATCGCCCTTGCCTGTTCGATGTTGATCCCGTCCGGAAATGCGCCGCCGCTTTCCACAAGCTTTGCGAGCATCAGGGGGCTTTTTTCGTTTTCCTCGAAAAAAACGAGGTGTAAATTCCCGACATTTACGGGAATAATCGAGCGATAATCGACATATAAACCGACTTCCTCCATACATGCCCGCTGCCGCGGATCCAGAGCGAAGGTATGCGGTTTCCCCATTTCCGCTTCGGCGTATACGATTTTCCCGTCGCTTTCCATCATGCGAACCGAACGAATGCCGGAACCTGTAAGCACCCGCATGGGATTTACCGTAATCCCCATTTTTTCATAAGCGAACTTTGCCGCGCACCGGACGCCGTTGCCGCACGTTACGCCTTCGCTTCCGTCGGCGTTGAAGATCCGCATTTTCAATTCGTACTCCTTTTCTTCCCCGCCGCCTGCCGCCGCCAACACGATCAGCCCGTCGCTGCCGATCCCCGTTCTGCGATCGGAAACTTCCGCCGCGAGAGCAGAAAGATCCTTCCCCTCCGTTTCGTTTTCCGTCACGTAAACGTAATCGTTGCCGGTCGCCTGCATCTTCACAAATCTCATAGAACCTCGAGCATATTGCTTCGTTCTATTTTATGCGCCGCCACCCCGCCGATATTCCGCCCGCAACGACCGCCGAATCCGAAACCGCCGAACCATACCAGGCAAGGTTCGTATTACTCTTGTCTGGCATAACGGAACAGACAAACGCATTTCCGCCGTCGTTTTCCGCAGAGCGCGATTTTTTTTGAATTTTTTCGCAAAAACCGCCCGTTTTTTGTTGCCAAAAACAAAAAGGCGTGCTATACTATATTAGCACTTTTGAAAAGAGCGTGCAACATGGGGATATGGCTCAGTTGGTAGAGCGATGCGTTCGCAACGCATAGGCCGTCGGTTCGAGTCCGATTATCTCCACCATAAGGAACCGTGGTCGAACCCGCGGTTCCTTTTCGTTTGCGCAAAAATAGTCTGACGCCGATATTTTTGTCGATTTTCGGTAAAGGCGTATGCAGACGTACCGGTCGTACTTCAAACGAGAATCTATCAAAAAGACGGATAACTGTAAATTTGCAGTCATCCGCCTTTTCGTTTGTAAATACAATCGGTAACGTTACACGTTCGAATAAACTATAATGCTGTGCGGCGCGATCGAATCGGTCAGCACTCTTCCGTTCGGAGTAACGCTTCCGCTTGACGGGATCGCCTTATTATCCGTAGGCGCGGCATTCACTTCGTACGTGTATTTTTCGAGCGAGGCGGGGAATTTGGTATTGTTCAGGAAAGAGAATTTCTTCGTCTCCGTTTTGGAATCGTTAACGATCAGATACGTCCATTGATCGCCCTTCCTGAATGCGACCGCAACCACGTCGTCGTCACTCATCTCTATATTGTAGATATCCATTCCGTTCTTGATAAATCTGGTCATCAGCGAATAGGTGTAATAGGAAGGTCTGCAGGCATAGTCGCCGTCTGCGCTCTTCCAGAGACCGAGAAAATACGGCGAGGCGTCCGGATTGTCTCTGTCCCAATTCCACATATCGCTCTGTAATCTCCAGTAACTCATACCGACCGCGCCGTCATGCCACATATTTGCGGCAATTTTAACAAGATCATACGCCCTCGTCGCGTTGTCCTCGTTATTGATATACGCTCCGTATTCGCCGAACGCAACGGGCGCGTTATACTCCTTCGCGATCGAAATACACCTTGCCGGAGAGGTCAGAACGTCGGGATCCTGAAGTTTTTTATTGGTACACGATTCGTCGTAATTATACCAATGGGTATTTACGATATCCGCAACGCCGTCGGCATAAAGACTTTCCGCTGTAGATTCGAACCAGGTTCCCCCGTCGCCGGTAGAAGAATCGCCGAGATTGAATTTCAGCTTATCTCTGATGCCTTTTTCTTTAAAGACTCTGTCTATCTCGCGGCACATCTCATCGTACGCACCGTAGGCAAGACCCGTTGCGGTATAGGGATAACCGAACGTAGAGTTCGGTTCGTTCACAGGGGTAAAATACTTGATGTTCGTATATCCCTTTTCTTCGATAAGGTATTTAAGGCAATCCGCAACGACTTCCGCCATAACGGTATTCCCTCCGTCCGGATCGGGCAGACACCAGTTCCTGCCGTTGTCATCCCAGTCGTATCCGGGATAGCGGGCATACTTGCAGTCCCAAAGCCAGACGGTAAAACAAATATCGATCCCGAGTTCCCGCGCCGCGTCGCAGATGAGATAAATATCCTGCATCGGGAGAGAATCCCACGTATATTTTTTCTCTGTATAACAGACCTCTTCCTTTGCCCACCAGCTCGGAAGAGCCATCATTCTGATATACGTGATACCCATCTCTCTGAGACGGGGAAGGGTCACGTTTTCCCATTCGGATCTTTCGATCTTTACGGTCGTGCCGTCCGGTTTCGTAAGTTCGCGTCCGACGCAACCGGAAAGGAAATGAGGATCCATCTGCGCGCCGAAAAGCCGAACCTGTCTTCCGTCCGACTCCTGCCCGATCTCAAGCGTGATACTGTCCGAAGGAACCTCTCTGTTGGCATTTACGTCGCCGTGATCGACGGATTCGGTACTTTTGTTCCCGCAACCCCCGAAAACGCCGAATGCGGACATCGCCATCAGACCGGCAAGCAGCAAAGACAATAACTTCGTTCTTTTCATCCGTTTCCCTCCTGTCGCGAATCAATCCTTGAACACCCGGTCAAAGTAGGAAACGGAAGCTTTGATGCTGTTGTCGTACCATGCCAACATCTCCGGGAAATAAGTTCTCGCCCAGGGTCTGTGTTCCGCAAGAAGTTCGGTGATCGGTTTATCGCCGAGCCCTGCCCAGGCAACGCTGCGGATAGACTCCACGTACGGACCCGTCATCTGGTTATAAGCGGATTTCAGATCTCTCGGGATGGTCGGCAGCCAGACGCCCTCTATATCGTTGGAGCTGTACGACTGAAACTCGTTCGTTGCCAGAACGTACCACCGTTTTTCGAGCGTGTTATAATCTCCGCGAAGTCTGTTGGAAACGTTTATGTTTTCAAGGATCAGATATTCACCCGAATACGGCGGATTTTCATTAAATTCGTCTTCCTTTCCGTCCGGATACACCCACGTCTTGTAAGTTTTCCCGTTCAGCGTATAATCGTCTCCTTCTACCCAATGTTCTCCTTTGATCCCGTATCTTGCAAGCTCGTAGTTTTCGACGTCGGAATACAGCCAATCGATGTATTTTACGACCATTTCGCTGTCGGAATTGAGCTTATCGGGAAGAATCGCGCCGCTGGACGCACGAAGGCGTTTCATATAGCCGTTAACCGTTCCGTCGTCTTTCGCGATAGGCGCGACTACCATAAGTTCGCCCGTCGGGTTGGCGGCAAGAAACTTTCTCTGAAGAGAGATCACGTTTTCGATCTGCGGATAGGTGCAGCAGACTGCCGTAAATCCGGCAAGAAGATCGGTCTCGCGGTTAGAATCTGCTCTGCTCGCGGATTCGTTTTCCCAGATCCCGTCCTTCGCCCATTGCCAGAGCCGATTCAGGAATACGGCGTTGTTCTCGTTCATCTCGGCGGGAGCGTATTTACCGTTTTCGTCTAACATGATCGAATAATTATCCGCATCGTAAACACTCGCTAAAAGCCAGTTCATGGTCCAGGGCGCGCCCTCGATCGAATAATGGACGTCGGGGATATAACGTTTTACGGCATAAAGGTACTCGTTGAACTCCGAGATCGTCATGCTCCGGTACTCGTCGTTGCTCGTATCGAACAGTTCGGGATCGCACGAAAAATGTCCTTCGTTATACAATTGGCGCATCCAGTCCTTTCTCACCGTCATGGCGTATCCCTTTTCCTGTTCGATCGACGGAATGGCATTCATGGCGTAGGTTCCGTCGGAATAGGGGAAATACGCGCTTCTCTCTCCGATATGATCGGTATCGTTTTTACGGATCTCGGACAGAATGTTCTTTCCGCTTTTTTCAAGAAGAGACGAAACCTCGATCACGGTGTTCTTTTCGGTCGCATATTTTTTGATCGCCGAACCGACGTCTTCGCTTATGTAATGGATCACCGCATCCATGTCTTCTTTTTTCTTGCTCCAGTTGATATCGACCTTTTGCGTAAGCTCGTTGTCGTTATAAAGTTTGACGTTAAGAGAGATCTTTTCTCCGGTATCCTGATAGAATTTATCTTCTATCGCTTTTTTCACAACGTCGTCCTGCGTTCCGTCGACCATATAGGTGGGGCGCGCTTTATAAATCGTCAATACGGTCGTATCCTTATCGCCGTTACCTTTACTTCCGCAACCCGCCAGAAACATCGACGCTCCGAGGATCCCCGCCAATGCCAGACAGCATATTTTTGATTTCTTCATAGTTTCCTCCGTTCTGTCGCCGTCGTACCCGTCCGAAAGGATCAAGGACCGGCACAAGGCGACGTTTTTTATTGTTTATATACCTTTTCGGGTATGATCAACCGTTGATTAACCGCCCGCTCTCCGGAAAAACCTGATTGCGGTTTCCCCTTCCGTCGTTCCGGCAGGATCGCCTGCCTTCGCGTTATCGTTAAAGTGTCTTTTTAAATTCCGTGGCTTCTTCGACGAGGTCGTTGAGCCAATTCAGATATTCCACGCAACTCGGGGTCGCTTTTGTTGCCGCAAGATAGGACCTTAACGTTTCGGAAGCTTTCTCGGGCTTTCCCGTATCCGGGTTCTTATAATAGATCCCCGCCCACGCGTATGAACGGACAGATTCCACGTACGGTCCGTCCACATAGTTATATCCCGCCCTGTATTCGCTCGGCGGATTGCCGATATGAATGCCTTCGAGATCGTTGCTGTGAAACACGGGAAATTCGTTCGCGATACAATGATACCACTTCATTTCCTCCGTGTTGTAATCTCCGCGTATACGGTCGGAAACGTAAACGTTGCCGAGTATATTGTATCTTCCCTGATAGGGGACGTTCAGGCTGTATTCGTCTTCTTTTCCGTCCGGGTAAACCCACGTCCGGTAGCAGGCGTCTCCGACGGTTCTGTCCTCTCCCTCCGTCCAATGAACGCCTTTCACGCCGTAAGCGGCAAGCTCGTAGTTTTCGACGTCCGAATAAAGCCAATCGATATACCGGATCAGCATCTCGGCGTCGTCGGATTTGGAAGGAATGATCAGTCCGTCGGGAGAATAAGTATCGGTATAACCTCTTACAACGCCGTTTTCGTCCGAAAGCGGCGCGATAAGCATATATTCGGCGTTTTTGTCATACGCCTGAAGCAACCGCCTGGTAGCGATCAGATTGACCGCGGTCGGGTCGCCCGCAAATACCGCCGCCTGCCCCGCGACGAACCACCCGCGCCTCTGCGCGTCGGTCACGCCGGTGGATTCCGGTTCCCAGATCCCGTCGTGCGCCCATTTCTGGATCGTATCGAGCCATTCTCCGGTATGGGGAGCGAATTGCGGACGACCATATCTGCCGTCCTCGCCCTTCTGCGTGCTGTATCCGCTCATCCCGAACGTGTTCGCAAGCGTTTTATCCATATCCCACGGAGCGCCGACGATGGGGTATTTCACTTCGGAGGACGAATACTTTTCCCGAATGGCGTAAAGCACTTTCTCGAAATCCGAAAAGCTCATATTTTTGTAATTTTCGTTCGTAACGTCATATTCTTCGGGATCGATCCCCGTAGAGTCCCGAACCGCTTTCATATAATCTTTTCTTACCAGAAGCCCGTACTGCCCTGCCTTTTGCACGCCGATAAGATAATTCATTTTAAACCCGTCGCCGCATTTTACGTAGCAGGACATCCGACGAACTTTGTTTTCGTCATTCAGAAACATATATTTTTTGATGTTCGGTCCGTATCGATCGAGCAGATCTTTCACTTCGAACACCGTATTCTTCATCGTCGCATACGACAACGTCGCGCAGCCGTGATCTTCCGACACGTAATGCAGAACGCCGTCCATATCGGCGGTTTTCTTTGCCCAGTTCGTATCGACCTTGGACTTCAGCTCGCTATGAGTGAAAAGTTTTACGTCGAGCCTGATCTTAAATCCGGTATCCTTGTAGAACTTATCGGCGATCGCGCGCTCTACCGCCGCATCCTCGGTTCCCTCGTCGAGACCGAGCGAGGTGTATCTGTAAACGGTAATAACATGTTCGGATCCGTCTGCGGAATTCTTGTTTTTACAGGATGCAAGTCCGAGAACAAGGATCACGCCCGAAAGGATCAACGATATCGGTTTTCTCATTCTGTTTCCCCCCATTTATTTTTCCCGCGCGTCCGACGATCGGAAAGCGCCCCGATCGTCTTTGCGGTTTTGCCCGAAACTTACTCCTTAACGCCGCCGATTATCATTCCGTTGATAAAAAAGTTCTGGATAAACGGATAAACGCAGATGATAGGAACGGTCGAAACGACGATCGCAGCCATTTTCAGGCTTTCCGTCGGGATCAGACTTGTCGACGACGAAACCATATTCCCCACGTTATCGAGAAGTTTCTGCAACATAAGCTGTATCGTATACTTGTCCTGGGATTCGATAAAAAGCATCGGTCCCGTATAGTTGTTCCATTGGAATACCACACAGAACATCGCGATCGTAACCAGAACGGGAACGGAAAGCGGAATATAGATCCTGAACAGTATTTTCAGATCGGAAGCGCCGTCAAGCTCCGCCGCCTCCGCAAACGATCTCGGTAAACCGAGAAAGTAATTCCGGATGAGAAGCGTATAGTAACACGTCATCATTCCGGGAATGATAAGCGACCACAGCGAATCCTCGAAGAAATAGGTCACCACGAGATACGTAGGAATAAGACCGCCGTTGAACAGCATTGTAAAAACGATAAAAATATTAAAGAATTTTTTAGCTTTGACCGCCGGATGCTGAAGGGCGTACGCATACAGCGTGCACGTGAGCGTCGTCAGAAACGTCGAAACGACCACAACGAATATCGTGTTCAGGAAAGATTGAACCAACGGCAGATTCTTTCCGAACAGAAATTCATACGCGTAAAGGGAAAACTTTTTCGGAAAAAGGTTATACCCGTTGGCGATCAGCGTGATCTCGTCCGTGAAAGAGGACGAAATTACGATCAGATACGGTATTACGAAGATAACGCAACCGAGCGAAAGCAAAAAAATGTTGAATACGTTGAAAACTTTTTGTCCTGTCGTTCTTTTTTGTACCACTTTTTCCACCTCTCAAAACAACGGCTGATTATCGGTCTTTTTAACGATCAGGTTTCCGAGCATAATAAGCGCGAATCCGATGAGCCCCTGCAGGAACTGAACGCCCGTAACGTCGCCGTAGTTCGAAAAACTCGAATACATCGTACGGTATGCCCAGGTTCCGAGAACGTCCGTCGTTTCGTACAACATATTGTTCGTGCCGACGAGCGCATAGATTTTTTCAAAATCGTCCTGTACGATTTTCGATAAAGTAAGTATAAACGTCATCGAAACGATAGGCATGATCCCGGGAATGGTAACGTGGATCGTCTGCTTCCAACGATTCGCGCCGTCCACGACGGCAGCCTCGTAAAGATCGGGGTTGATCGAAGTCATGTTCGCAAGAAAGGCGATCGTCCCCCATCCCACGTTTTTCCAGATCCCGATCGCGGTAAGAAGCATGGGCCACACCTTTGGCGTCGCATACCAGAAAACAGGCTCGAATCCCAATGCCGTCAGAAAGGAGTTTACGAGACCGTAATCCTTCGAGAACAGCGAATAAGACATACCGCTTATTACAACCCAGGATATGAAATACGGTATATAGGAAAGAGTCTGCACTATTTTTTTAAATCTCTTCGCCTGAAGCTCGTTTATCATAAGCGCCATGACGATAGAAGAAGGAAAGCCGAAGATAAGCGTCAGAACGCCGAGTCTTAACGTATTGCGCGTAAGTTTTAAAAACCCGTCGTTCGAAAAAATATATTTAAAATTCTCAAGTCCCACCCATTCGCTCTTTAAAATACCAAGCGACGGCGTATACGATTTAAAGGCAAGAGTAATTCCGTACATAGGTATGTAGGCAAAAATAAACAGAACGATAAATCCGGGCGCAAACATTGCATACAGTTGCCAATGACGCTTTATGTGCGTAAAAAATCTGCCAAAGCAATTTCCGGCACCCGCACCTTGAGAAACCCGCATATTCTGTTTTTCGTTCCGTGCCATATCCTTGTTGTTCATCCGTGATGCTCCTCAGAGAAAAAAATTTGCCGTCGGCAACGAAATCGCTGTCTGAAACGAGCAATTGCCCAAAACCGGGCTTTGGGCGAGGAAAAAGAGTTTCCCCACCCTTAAGCCGGACAGTTTATTTATTATTCGGCGTCCGCGAAAGACTTTCCGTCGAAACGGATCCCCTTTACGTCAACGTTGGTATCGAACGTCGAAGCCATATAGAGTTCGCTGGCCTGATAAAGGTGAGAACACTTCATGGCGTTTTCCAGCGCATACTGAGCGTTCGCGTCGTCTGCGGCGGTTTTTCTGATCAGGCAGATTCCGTATCCTCCGTCATTTTTGTCGCCGGCAAGATCCGCATATAACCAACCGTAAGATTGCGAAACCGCCATCTGAAGTTCGGTCCCGTCGATCCAGACTCTGAAACGCAACACGTCGTACGTTCCGTAATTGCTGGTGAGCGTTTCTTCCGTGATCTGCCAATCGAGAACGACGTCTTTTCCGGAAGCGACCAGATTGCCGTCCTTATCATAACTTGCAAACGGGCTTGCCTCGGAATAACCGATGCGGAAACCGTTGTTGCCGTTCACGCGGATCTCGATACGGTTTGCAAAGATTCTCATCATGATACCCTGAGCATACCCGTCGACGGTACCTCTCGGTCCGGCAAGGTTGATCTCAAAGTTTCCGAGAGTCTTGAAATTGAGGATCGTGGAAACTTTTTCGTTCAGGATCTGCTGATTTGCATAGGTCATCGAGGAGTTGTAAAGGTTAAGGAGCTTTTTCTCCGTATCGTAACCTACAACGCCCGGCAGCACGTCGCCCGTAACGGATCCGCCGACGTTCACCTTGACGGTTTCTCTCGTTTCGTTGCCGTATTCGTCGCTTACCACATATTCGAGGTAGTGTACGCCGGCAGCCATAATGGTATAAGTTCCGGGGATTTTACCGGCGCCGATATCGTTTGCCCAAGCCGCTCCGAGAACGTTTACGATCACGGAGGAGGTCAGGTCGCCGTCGATATTATCGCTTGCCGTTGCGGCAGGAACGGCGAACGCTTCGCCTACGTTGGCGGCAATATCCTTTTTATCGGAAACGGTAAGAACCGGCGCTACGGTATCTTTGTTAAGAACCTTGACGTCATATTCCGCATAGCCGTAATTGCCGGCAGCGTCCTTGGCGACGAAAGACAGTTTGTAAGATCCTTTGACCGTAGGAACGTGATCTTTTTCGATCTTCACTCTTTTGCCGTTAGCGTCGGTAAGGTAGATCTCAACGGTTTCGTTGCCGTCCGCCGTCGCTTCGGGAAGATTCATTTTCTCGTTCAGGTCATACGCCTTGCGGATCTCGCCGTTTACGGTGACCGCAGGAGCGACGATATCGCACGACGTGTCGGGAGTCGCCTTATCGGCAGACTGAACCACGACCGATTTTACCGTCATGACGTCGTTTACCTTTTCCGCGGGGCCGTTGAACGAGACCGCGCCGAACATCAGGTAATGCGTTTCGTTATTCCACGCTCTGGTGAAAGCCTCCTGGCTCATGATCCCCAACCCGCTGACGCCGGCAACGCTTACCGTCGTGAAGATCGCGGCGTTTGTCACGTCGTCTATCCACATGCAGATGCAAAGGTTAGCATTGGGATCTTCCGGACCGCTGCCGTTTCTGGAAAGATTGAAATAGATCGTATGATCTTTCCCGTCTCTTAACGATTTCGCGGTCTGATAGTATGCGGCGATATCGTTGCCCGTTCCGTGAACCTGAGTTTTATCGTTGAAGAATCTGACTTCGAAATCGGGCCATACGCATTCGTTTCCGGCAGGAACGAGCGACGTCTGATTCAGGGAAAGACCGATCTGGAAGAACCAGTTATACGCTTCCGCGGGCTGAACGTCCATGTTCACCGAAAGAGCGACCAACTGCCCGTATTTCACGCTTATGCCGCCGAGAGTCGCATAGGAAGCGGAGTCGTTCGGATCGGAATGACCGCCCTTTGCGCTTGCCCCGACGCACAGTTCGCCGTATTCGTTGATATAAGCGTCTTTTCCGACGACGACTCTGTCTTCGTCGATGAGATTGATGCCGGTCTGTGCTTTTTCTTCATAGCCGACCGCAACGGAAAGAGGATCCGCCGCATTGCCTGCAGAGTCTTTTGCCTTGATCACCAGCGTATAGTTGCCTGCCGCGGCGATAAATACCTTCTTGCCCGCGACGTAAGCCTTTTCGGAGGAAACCTCGACGTCTCCGTTCATGATCGCGTACGTGGCGCCGGCGGTAACGTCGACATCCCCCGGCTGATCGATCACGGAGATATCGGGAAGAACAAAACCGTTCAGAGAATCCCCCTTGATCCCGTTTTCGGCGTTATACCCTTCTTCGGTCACGGTGATAACCGGTTTTAAATTATCCGCTTCGGCAACGAACGCGAATTCTTTCTTATCCGTTTTGCCGTAGGAATCTTTCAGTTCGTAAACGATCGAGTAATTTACGAATTGAGCGGTAGGATTAAATTTCCGGGAAACGTTAGCCGCCTCGCGGTAAATAAACTCTCTGCCTACCGTGCCGTCTTCCTTACATCCCGCAACGGTAAGTTTAACGCTCGCGCTTACGTCCGCGCCCGCAGAATCCTTTGCGGTCGCCGCGGGAAGGATCACCTCGCGTCCTATGATCCCCGACGTCGGGACCCCCGTAACGGATATTACGGGATCCCCCGTTACGGGATCTCCCGAAGTGCTTTCCGAACCGCCGCTGCATGAAGTGCCGAAGCAGATCGCCAACGACAACATCAATGCGATCGCCAGACTGAACAGAATTTTTGATTTCTTCATCAAACAATCCTCCTTAAATGAATTTAAAAATATCGACAGATATCTTTTCCGAAGTTAAAAACGAAAAACGTCGTTGCGAAACGGTTTATTCCCTCCATTCGTCCGCAAACGTCCTGACGGTGATATCCCGCTCGGCGATCTCCCTGTCCGCAACGATACGAACGGTTTTTTGCTCCCCTTTCGGCAGATCGAAATAATTGTCTTCCATATCGCATAAAACCCCGTCCGGAAGATCTATGAAGACCATTCTCGCAAACTCGTTCGCCTTTACGGTCACGTCGGCAACGTTTCCTTTCACTTTCTTATCGACGCTCAGATCCGTTCTGAACCGCTTGTCCTTCCACATGTCGTAAAAATAAACGTCGCATTCGCCGCCGAACTCGACGTACAGGAAAGAATCCCTGATCGTTTTATCAAACGAGATCGGTATGTTCTGCTGAGTAAACGGAGGCAAAGTTATCGTGCGTTCAGACCGATCGTAAATTTTCCCGTCTAAACTCCGGTGCGAGAAACGAAGGTTTCCGCTCCATTCCGTTTTGCAATCGTTTACCACGGAGATAAAATACCCGTCCTTCCTGTAAACGATACCCAAGCCCTGCCGTCTGCCCGCACGCTTCATTGCGTAATACGCAGGCTTTTTTTCAAGATAATAGTCGACGACCGCCCAGGTCGAATTTCCCCATATATCGTTGAACATCCAGTTCATCAGACCCGTGTTGAATTCAAACGATCTGTAATATTTTATCTCGTCCTTCAGCACTTCCGCGTGTACGGTCATAGACTTTTTCGTATAATCGTAAAAATCGTCGTATCCGCCGAAAAGCGCGTTGACCGATAAATTGATCCTTTCCGTGAACGACGCTATGTATTCGTCATACGGATTGCACGAAAGGCGATCCTCCCACACTTCGTTCTGAGGCCAGATCTTATCCTTCGGCATGAATTTCCTGAAACTGCGCGGTCTGCACATCCCGAGAACGGCGCATTCCGTGTCGAAATTGTTTTCTTTTCCCCATTGCTGTTCGCGGTATGCCAGCATATCCTCTACGGTCGCACCGGTAAGCGTGGCGTTGTGACAGTCCCCGCTCGTAACGTCGTTTCCGATCCCGGTACAGGAATACGGAGAGTCCCATACGTATTTTCTCGTCCCGTCAAGTTCATAGCAAAGCCCGGGAAGGATCACGTGCGACACGTGCATTCCGTAACCGGGATAACTATAGCGGAAGCAATTCGTCATTTCGTTTCCGCCGCACCAGACCGCGATCGACGGATGATTGCGAAGACGCATGATCTGCTCTCTCAGTTCCGGCTCCAACGCCTGCTCGAACCAATGCTGATCGTCCGGAATAATGCTGCAGGAAAACATGAAATCCTGCCAGATCATGATCCCGTATTCGTCGCAAAGATCGTAAAAGTCATCCTTTTCGTAAAGTCCGCCGCCCCATACCCTCAGCATATCGAATCCGGCATTCTTTGCGATCCGCAACAACTTCCGGTATCTGTCATGATCGATCAGCCCGGTGAACATCGACGCGGGAACCCAGTTCGAACCGATCACCCTGATCCTCGTATCGTTGCAATAAATATCGAAACGGCGTCTGTCCCCGCAAGGAGTTTCTCTTACCTCTAATTTTCTGAACGCGTATTTCCCCGTTTTCCGATCGATCGTAACGCCGTTTCTCACAAGGGAAATTTCGTATGCGTACAACGGCTGATCGCCGTATCCGTTCGGATACCACAGTTCTACGTCGTCCACATATAGGTTCAGAAGGTTCTTGTCGCCGAAGACGATCGCTTTTTTTTCGATTGCGTTATTTAAACCGAAGCCGGGGGCGCGCTCTGTTTTCACGACGATCTCGTCGCCCTCGATCTTTTTCTCTCCGGGATTGCGGTTATTATAATCCGTTTCCACGATAAAAGACGCCGCGCCCGAATTATCCGTAAGGATCTGCACTCCGGATATCTTTCCCCGGGGCGAGGCGCAAACGGTCACTCTGCCGCAAATGCCGGTACCCGGGAAATTCGGCGCCCAGTCCCATCCGAAATGGCACTGAGGCTTTCTGATGAAGATCCTATCCGTCGAAAAACACGCAAAATACTTATCGTTATGCAGTTCTTTTTCTTTTTTCCTTATAGAAATAAGCTTCACCGATAACCTGTTGACGCCTTTGACCGCCGCGGATTTGATATCGAAAGTGAAGGAACGGAACATATTATCCGTTTTTCCGACCTCTTTTCCGTTCAGATACACTTCGGAAAAAGTATCTACGCTGTCAAAGGTCACCGTGAGGGTCTCTTCCTTCAGATCTTCTTCCGACAGTTCGAAGTTTACGGAATACAGCCAGTCGCGATCGTGCACCCAAAGTGCCTTTTTGTAATTATCGCCGTACAGGCAATCCTCTATGATACCGCTTTGAGTAAGGTCGTTTATTATATCCCCCGGGACTTTTACCGATATACTCCCACCGTCGACGTCTAAGGTCCAATCCGACAAAACAATCTTACTCATAAAGTTCCTCTCGTTTTTTCTGTTTTGAATTATATCACAATAAATGTGAAATGTCTTGCGTTATAATTTCAATCTTTTGCTTTATTTTATCATTTTCGAATTTACCCATTCTCTATTATTGTTTATCCGCACGCGATTGTGCTATAATTGGAATCGTAAACAGCAGGCTTGCTTTTACCCGGAATCAACCCCTTGGAGGAAGCAACATGATTCGTTTCTGCGATTACCATTCTGATTTCTCGTCTCCCGAATCGGGCGTAGACTTCCATTATTTCAACGCTTTATATAATGATTTGCACACGCATAATTATTGGGAGATCTTTATCGTTACGGAAGGGACGATGATCCAATATATAAACGACAGGGAATGCGTTCTGAAAAAAAGCGATATGTTCATCGTACGCCCCGATGACGTTCACGTTTTTTACAAAAGCGACGGGCAGGAAGCTCAGTTCCTGAATATCATGCTGACCAAGGAAAAAATGGAGATCGTCACCAACCTGATAGGAGCCGATTTTTTTTGCTTTTTACAAAACACGACGGACAACCTGTGCATTCACCTGAGCAACTATCAGTATAAAAGTTTCACGAAGCTGATCGATAAACTCTTTCTGAACGGCGAAGAGCCGCTGAAGGAAGTTACGATCAAATTTTTAACGCTGGACGCATTGAAATTCGTTTATTTCCAGTATTATCTCGAACAGAATCACAACGAGATCGCTTCCCTTCGCCAACAGGGTTCTCCCGAAATAAAAAAGCTGATAGCAAAACTGAATTCCGTGGAAAACATGCCCTTATCCCTTCAGGAAATATGCAGGGATATCCCCTTTTCGCAGGTGCATATCAACAGGCTTTTCAAACAGGAATTAGGGATAACGCTCAACAATTATTTCGTCAGAGTTAAAATAAAATACGCGGCGTTTTTACTGAGAAACAGCAACCTTTCCACTCTGGACGTCGCGTCGAAGGTCGGTTACTCTTCCCTGAGTTATTTTTATAAAGCGTTCCGGGCTCATTACGGATGCGCGCCCAGGGAATACTCCCGCCGGAGAGAACCGGAGGGAACAACGAAAACAAAAAAATAATTGATATACCCGTAATTTATCGTCATCGACCGTTCTTACGGCGGAAAATCAAAGATCCTGCCGGAAGAACTTCTGATCGGAGACGACAAATAACGGGAACAGGAGAAAAAGATGAAAAAATTATTATCGCTGATCGTCGCCGTCGTTTCGGCAATCACGTTCACGTCGTGCTCGGCAAACTCAGGCGAAACCGGTAAGGAGTCGACCCACATGGAAACCAAAACGAATTATTGGGAACAGAACGAAAACTACGGGTTACATGTCGAAAACGGAGTCATGACCTTGAACGGCGCCCCCTTCTACGGAATCGGCGCAAACTGTTACAGCCTGTTCAACAAAGGGCTGCACGATAATTTCAGCACCGAGATCCCGTTTGCGATGCTCGAAACCATGAAAGAATACGGCGTACCCGTCGTACGTTTCAACTGCGGCGTGTTCTACGCCAAAGAAATGACCTATCTTTCGGGAACGTACAAAAAGGAATCTTTAAAGATCCTTAAGGCAATAGTCGATAAAGCGGAAGCCCTGAACATCGGTCTTCTGCCAAGCCTGTTCTGGAATATAAGATGCGTTCCGGATCTGTATGGCGAGCCGTTGACCGCATGGGGAGACAAGGACAGCAAGACCCGCCGGTACATGAGAGAATACACGACGGAGATCGTCAATCTTTTAAAAGACAGCAAAGCCGTTTTCGGTTGGGAATTCGGAAACGAGGTCAATAACGTCTGCGATCTTTGGCCGCAGTTCTGGATGGACGCCGAAGGCATGAGCAAAGAAGACGCCGAAGGCATGATGCTTACGTCCGGCAATGCGATCGAAGCGTTTGAAGAATTTGCGGACATCGTCGCGAAAAACGATCCCCACGGCAGAATGATCTCGAACGGAAATGCCATTCTGAGAACCACGCAATACGCTCAGCATACCACGGGGACCTTCTCTTTCGTGGACACCGAGGAACAACACCATCAAATGAACATCGACTTCGCCCCCGGCAAAATGGACGTCGTTTCCGAGCATAATTATATTTTCGAATATCAATTGGCGGACAAGGAATTATCCCTTTACGAACTTATGAAAAACTCCGTCGAAAAATACAGAAGTCTGGGGAAAGCCTATATGGTAGGGGAATTCTCCGTGCTTGCCTCGGATGCCGATCAGGGGAATACCGTCGAGGAAAAGTATGCGAAATTGTCCGAAATGTTCAGAACCATGATGGCAACGAGGGTTCAGCTGTCGTTTGCCTGGAATTACGATAAAACCATGGAGACCGAGCACAGCTTCAGCGAAAACGAAGAGCGCGGACAGTATATTTTACGGCTTCTCAGAGATTCCAACTCGGAATACCGCGAAATCGTTTCGGAGAACTGACGGGATCCGATCAATAAATCATCATAGATCCGGCATTCGCCGGCAAAAGGATAAAACCATGAAATAGATCCGGCACTCGCCGGCAAGAGGATAAAACCATGAAAATAGTAGATAAAATCAAAGAAAAACAAAGCGATCTGTACGCAAGAAAACCGATCACCCTGGCATTTCTGGGCGACAGCGTTACGCAAGGCTGCTTCGATTGTTACGAACCCGTTCCGGGCGGAATGGAAACGGACTTTTTCCCCGGACAGGCATATTGCGAAAAAGTAAAGAAAATACTGAACAAATTATACCCTTCCGTTCCGATCGCCGTTATAAACGCAGGCATCAGCGGCGGCAACGCGCGCACGGGGTTGAACCGCCTCGAAAGAGACGTTTTGTCGTACGCTCCGGATCTTGTGGTCGTATGCTTCGGTCTTAACGACAGCGGAGACGGAGAAAAGGGCGTTTCCGGATACAGATCCGCCCTGGATCGTATTTTTTCGGAAATCAACCGGTTCGGCGCGGAATGTATTTATATGACGCCGAATACCATGAACTATAACGTCAGTCCCAAGCTTAAGGTCGAGGCGTTCAAAGGGTTTGCCGAAGATTTTGCGTCCAGAATGAAAAACGGACTTCTGGACAAGTATATCGAGGCGGGGATCTCTGCGGCGAAAGAAAACAAGGTTACGGTGTGCGATTGTTATTCGCTGTGGAAAAAACTGTCCGACTGCGGAGTGAACGTGACCGAACTTCTCGCGAATAAACTCAACCACCCCGACAGCGACATGCACTATCTGTTCGCTTACGAACTGGTAAAAACAATGCTCACGAAATAGCGACCGGGAGATCGTCCGGATCGCTTTGAAAACGCAGGGGTCTCCGCCCAAGCAACGTATGACCGCATAAGAAAAGCCGGACGTCCGGTTCCGGCATTTATTTGCGGAAAAAAATAAAAAGCCTATGTTTTTAGCGAAAAGCAACGAATTTAACAGAATAGAAAAACACGTAAACGCTCCTCTCTTCAAGCGCGTTTTCGATTTCTCCCCGTGCGGCGGCAAAAGCGAAATAAAAATCACCGCGGTCGGTTTGTATCGTTTATTCTTAAACGGAAAAGAGCTCAACACCGGAAAATTTTCGCCCTACCTGAGCAACCCCGACGAAGTCGTGTTCTACGATACGTACGACGTGACCGATAGGCTGAAGGAAAAGAACAACGTGCTTTGCGTTTTGCTCGGCAACGGTTTTATCGACAACAACGATTTCGATATCTGGCAAAACGAAACGGCAACCTATCGTTCGGCGCCGAAATTCTCGTTGGAATTAACGGCAAACGGTAAAAAAGCGATCGGGAGCGACGAAGGTTTCCTTGTCGTCGATTCTCCGATCACGTTCGACGATTTCCGCTGCGGAGAACGTTACGACGCCAACCTGGAGATCGAAGACGTTCTGACAAGCGTATCAGTCGTCGGTTTTCATAAGCCCGTAGCGGTCGATCCGCCGAAGGGCGATATCGTTAAAAACAGAACGCAGCCGATCGAAGAATATGCGGAAAGAAAGGCGGTATCCGTCACGAAGACCGAAAAAGGGTATCTCTATGATTTCGGCGTAAACGATACAGGGATTCCTCACCTTAAAATAAACGCGAAAAAGGGTCAGAGACTCGACTTGTATTTTGCCGAAGTTATAGACGATAACGGCGTTGATCAGCGCAGCATATCGTTTGAGAAGAGCGATCGCGAATACGTTCAACACGACGTTTACGTCGCTAAAGAAGGAATACAGGAGTATAAGCCGAGTTTTACCTGGCACGGATTTCGTTATGCGGAGATCCGCGGGATCACGGACGAACAGGCGACGAAAGAAACTTTGACTTTTATCCCGACGCATTCCGCGATCGGGAAAAAATGCGATTTCGATTGCGATAACGAAACGATAAACAAGCTGGTCGAAATCACGCTCCGCAGCGACGAAAGCAATTTTATGTATTATCCGTACGATTGCCCTCACCGCGAAAAGAACGGCTGGACGGCGGACGCGTCGTTATCCGCAGAGCAAATGTTGTATACGTTCGACGCATACGACAGCCTGAGGCAGTGGCTGTTTTGTATCAGAAAAGCGCAACGAAACGACGGCGCCCTGCCCGGGATCATTCCTACGGCAGGCTGGGGATTCCAATTCGGAAACGGTCCCGCCTGGGATAGCGTTCTGATCGAATTGCCCTACCGGTTATACCGCTTTTACGGAAAAAAAGAGATCGTCGAAGAAAACGCCGATGCGATCGGGAAATATTTCGCGTATATCAAAACCCGCCTGAATAAAGACGGGCTTGTGGATATAGGGCTTGGCGACTGGTGTCAGACGTATACGAATACGGAATGGGCATATGAAACCCCCTTGGAAGTAACCGACAGTCTCACAATGATCGATCTCGCGCGGAAAACAGCCGAAATGTTTTTCGCGATCGGTCGGAACGCCGAAGATACGGAACGATTCGGCAGACGTTTAAAAGACAGTTTCAGAAAAAAATATATCAAAAACGGGCAATTGACCGTTAAAACGCAGACCGCGCTTGCCATGTGTTTGCAACTGAATATTTTTAAAGCCGAAGAAGAACGGGAAGCCTATGAAACGCTGCTTGACGAGATCGGAAAGCAAAACGACCATTTCCGCGTCGGCGTGATCGGATACCGATATTTATTCGACACGCTCGTGAAGAAGGGAAACGGGGATCTGTGTTTTCAATTGATCACGCAAAAGAGTTTTCCCTCTTACGGCTATCTTATCGATTGCGGCGCGACCACCCTTTGGGAAAGTTTCGAAGAATACGAACGCGTAAACGGCAGATTGACGCGAAAAGACGGGATCGAACGCATCCCCTCGTTCAATCATCATTTCTGGGGCGGCGTTCTGGCATGGATTTATCGCTATATAGGCTGGCTTACCGTGAGATCGGCGGATACCGTGGAAATTATCCCGACGTTTTTTAACGGCGTCGATCGCGCGGAAATATCCTATAGCCGTAACGGAAAAAGCATTTCTATAAAATGGCAAAGGCGATCCGGGCGTATCGGGATAACCGTGAAAAATCAAGGTTTTCATTGTATCTTCAGGCACGACGGGCAAGAAAAAACGATCGACGGAAGCCTTGAGTTCGAATTTTCCGAAAAATCGGAGGCGAACTTTTAAGTCCGTACGGCAAAAAAGGATCAAAAAGCAAATTTTCCGCATAATATACAGCGTGAACGCGGAAAAAGAACAAAACGAAAACAGAGACCCGAAAATCATTGCTTTTTCCGGACAGATGTGGTAAAATAAAGAAAATTGAATCAAATCGTTCCGGAAAAGAGTACGTTTTTCATGGCGCAGAGAGCGGGCGGCAGGTGAAAGCCCGACGAATGGAAACGGAAAGTGCGTTCCGGTGTCAAGAGGGGTTAATCACCCACGGGTCGCTCCGTTACCGGCGAAAACGAGAAAGCCTTCCGGCTTAAAAGAAAAGTGGAACCACGCAAGTTTATTTGCCGTCTTTTCATCGGGATCGTCCCGAGGAAAGGCGGCTTTTTATCTCGCGAGATCCCCTCGCCGTCTGCCGCAGGCGGATCGGTCGGACAGGATTTCGCGCGTAAATAAATGAATCGGCGACGGCAAAAGCCAAGCCTATCGGGAAAATATATGTTTTTTAAAAGATTGCGCGAGGACATCGCCTTTGCAAAAGAATGCGACCCCGCGGCGAGATCGAAATTCGAAATATTTCTTACCTATTCGGGTGTGCACGCCCTGTCCTGGCATCGCGCCGCCGCATTTTTCTATAAGATCCGGTGGAAACTTTTCGCGAGAATGCTGAGCCAGACGGCGAAGTTTTTTACCGGGATCGAGATCCATCCGGGCGCGAAAATCGCAAGCGGAGTATTTATCGATCACGGCGAAGGCGTCGTGATCGGAGAAACCGCCGTCGTGGAGAAAAGGGTCGTTATCTATCAGTGCGTGACCCTCGGCGGAACGGGCAAAGACAAGACCCATAAACGTCACCCGACGATCAAAGAGGGTTGCATCGTAAGTTCGGGGGCGAAAGTTCTCGGAAATATCACCGTGGGCGAGTTTTCCAAGATCGGCGCCGGCAGCGTCGTTCTGAAAGACATTCCGCCCCATGCGACCGTCGTCGGGATCCCGGGGAGAGTCGTGAGGATCAACGGCGAAAAGCCCGCCGATCTCCTCCCGTGCAAGGCGGATCCCGTTCTCGAGGAGCTCTGCCATCTCCGCGCCCGCGTAGACGAGCTTGAACGGAAACTCGCCGCCTCGCAGAGCGGGCAAAAGCGGAGCGAAGAAGACGTAGCAGAATAAAAAGCAGTCTATAAGCCGATTAACATTCAAAAACAATACAATCATAACAATCGGAAAGGAGCGACCATGAAACTTTACAACACCCTATCGGGAAAAAAGGAAGAATTTATTCCCCTTCACGGAAATAAGGTAAACATGTATGCGTGCGGCATCACGGTTTCGGGCGACGCGCACATAGGACATGCCTATCAGGCGCTGATCTATGACATCATCCGCAAATTCTTAAAGAAACAGGGATACGACGTGACCTACGCGAGAAATTATACCGACGTGGACGACAAGATCATCGCCAAGGCGAAAGAGGCGGGGATCCCCGCCGACGTTTACGCTAAAAAAATGATCACACGCATCGACGAGGTCATGAGACGGTTCGCCGTGGACGATCCCGACATCTGGCTGAAGGCGACGGACAACATCGACAATATCATCGACTTCGTGCAGAAACTCATCGAAAAGGGACATGCCTATCCCGTTCCCGGAGGAAGCGTTTATTTCTCTGTGGAATCCTTCCCCGCGTACGGCAGGCTTTCGCACCGGAATTTAGAAGACGCCCTGAACGGCGTGCGTGTGGAAAACGACGAAGAAAAACGGTATCCTCTCGATTTCGCGCTGTGGAAAGCGGCGAAAGAGGGAGAGATCTGCTGGGACTCTCCGTGGGGGAAAGGTCGACCGGGCTGGCATATCGAATGTTCGGCAATGAATCGCAAAGCATTCGGCGATCAGATCGACCTTCACGGCGGCGGCAGGGATCTCATCTTCCCCCACCACGAAAACGAAATCGCGCAGACGGAAGCTCTCACCGGAAAACAATTTGTAAAATACTGGGTGCATAACGGTCTGATCAAAGTGAACGGACAGAAAATGAGCAAATCGCTCGGCAATTCTCTGCTCCTTGCCGACCTTCTCGAGGAATACTCCAACGAAGCGGTCAAATTTGCCCTGCTGTCCACAAACTACCGCAACGACATCAATATCACACCGGAGCTGTTCCCCGAAGCGGAAAAACACCTGTACGAATTTTATTCCGTTTTCGCGGAGGCGGAAAAAGAAGGCGTTTTGCTGAAAGACGGCTATAAGCCGATTAACGATAATTTCGACGAAGCTTTATCGGACGATTTCAACATTGCGCTCGCCCTGTCCGACTTATACGGTTACTTTAAGACCATTCGGCAGGAGCTCCGTTCCGACCCCGAAAAAGCGGGAAAAATGCTCTGGCAGATCCGCGAGACTTACTCCCTGCTCGGTTTATTCCGAACCGCCCCCGCCGAATTCATCGCCGCATACGACAAAAAGCACGGAACCGATATTCCCGCCGAAATCACGGAAAAAGCAAAGCAGATCGAAAAGGCGCGCGCCGAAAAAGATTACGCTCTTTCCGATCGTCTCCGCGCGGAGATCACGGACGCCGGCTACAACGTGATGATCTCGAAAACGGGCGTCACGGTAAAAAAAGCCTGACGAAGAAGTCTGTCGTCGGATCGGACGACAAAACCCCTTTCCCGCGGGTCGCAGGTCAAAAAACGCCGCCGCGAAAAGAGGAAATATCCGCAAACGGTTTCCAAACGATTTACAAAACAAAAAAGAGCGGTTATAATATAATAAGATAGCGTCGGCGGTTTTGCGCCGCGCGCGATCGCCGGAGGTATCGTATCGCGAAGGTATCGTACCGAAACGCACACCGGGGCAAACGAAAAGAAAAACCGCTTTTACGGAGAATATTATGAAAAAACTTACGAGCGAATCGCTCAGACAACTCTATCTTGATTTTTTTGCTTCCAAAGGACATAAAATCATCCCGTCGGCAAGCCTGATCCCCGAAAACGACCCGTCCGTTCTCTTCACCACGGCGGGCATGCACCCGTTGGTTCCTTACCTTCTCGGTGAAAAGCACCCCGAAGGCACAAGGCTGACCGACGTTCAGAAATGCGTCCGCACGGGCGATATCGAAGAAGTGGGAGACGCCTCTCACCTTACGTTTTTCGAAATGCTCGGCAACTGGTCTCTCGGCGATTACTTCAAAGAAAGCGCCATTCCCTGGAGCTATGAATTTTTAACGGGAAAAGATTATCTCGACATTCCCGTTTCCGAGCTTGCCGTTACCGTGTTCGCCGGGGACGACGACGCCCCGCGCGACGAGACAAGCGCAAAACTTTGGGAAGAATGCGGCATCCCCAAGGAAAAGATCTTCTATCTTCCCAAAAAGAATAACTGGTGGATCGCCGGAACGACCGGACCCTGCGGACCGGACACGGAAATGTTCATCGACCGCGGATTTGCCCCCTGTCACGACGGTTGCGATCCTTCCTGCGATTGCGGGAAATACCTCGAGATCTGGAACAACGTTTTCATGGAGTTTTTCAAAGACGAAAACGGGCATTACAGCAAATTAAAGCAGAAAAACGTGGATACCGGTATGGGGCTGGAACGCGTTCTCTGTATTTCGAACGGCTATGAAACCGTTTACGAAACCGACCCGTTTACGGGGGCGAAGGCGAAGATCGAAGAGCTGACCGGAAAGAAATACGGCGAAAGCCCGGAGATCACCAAGGCATTCCGCATCATTCTTGACCACGTGAGAACGGCGACCTTCCTCATCGGCGATCAGAAAGGCATCGTGCCCTCGAACGTCGACCAGGGTTACGTTTTAAGAAGACTGATCCGCCGCGCCGTGCGTTTCGGCAGAACGCTCGGGCTTCCCGAAGGCAGCCTTGCGAAGATCGCGGCGACCTACGTGGAAAAATATAAGAACGCCTACGAAGAGATCAAACAGAACGAACAGAAGATCTACGACGAACTCAATAAAGAAGAAGAAAAATTCTCCAGGACCCTTTCGGACGGTCTGAGAGAATTCAATAAAGTCGTTTCTCACCTGCAGGGCAACCTGTTCCCCGGGAAAACGGCGTTCCGTCTGTACGATACCTTCGGTTTCCCCCTCGAGATCACCGAAGAACTCGCCAAAGAGCAGGGATTTACGGTCGACAAAGAAGGCTATAAGGAAGCCGAAAAAGTTCACATCGAAAAATCGAAGATCGGCAGCGATCAGAAATTCAAGGGCGGTCTTGCCGAACAGAACGAAACGACGGCTCGCCTGCACACCGCAACTCACCTTCTGAACGCGGCTCTGAAATCCGTTCTCGGAGACGACGGGATCAATCAGAGAGGTTCCAACATCACGGTGGAAAGGCTTCGCTTCGACTTTAACTTCCCGAGAAAACTGACGGCGGAAGAACTGAAACGCGTGGAAGACCGGGTAAACGAAGCCATCGCGGCGAACGTTCCCGTAACGCTCGAAGAAATGACGGTGGAAGAAGCCAAAGAACAGGGCGCCGTCGGTATTTTCACCAGCAAGTACGGCGAGAAAGTAAAAGTTTACACCATGGGGAAATACAGCAAAGAGATCTGCGGCGGACCTCACGCAAAAACGACGGGCGAACTTCATCACTTTAAAATCGTGAAAGAGGAAGCGTCCTCGGCGGGCGTCCGCAGGATCAAAGCGATTCTCGACTGATCCTAAAGGAAACAATATCAAACACAAAAGTGCGGCTATCGGTTG
>CABUWK010000015.1 GCA_902495325.1 uncultured Acidiphilium sp. | reverse complement strand
TTTGATCCTCTAGTAGTTGGTTTATTGTGGTTAATTAATTATACTACTTTTGGAGCCTCTGGCTCTTTTTTTATTCACTGTTTGTTTTTCCAAAACACCAAAAATTATGATGAACCAAAAAATGACGATGGAAGAAATGTAAAAGTAATATCTTTTGAGGATTTTCTTGCGATTATCGATTTAACAACGGATAAGATAAAGCAACTAAAAATGCCGGTAGTCCCTAAACGAAAGACGAAAAAGAAAAAAGTATATTCCACAGGAAGTAATTCGTACACCATAGGTGATCAATTACGCGCACAGGGAATAGATTTGACTAAACTATGACACGTAGCGAGGCACAAAAAGCCGCCGATAAACGTTACCGCGAAACGCACAAAAAAGACTCCGTAACGTGGGGTACAAAATTAACGCCTGCCGAGGCGGCGGAAATAGACGCCATTATAAAAAATTGCGGTATGAATAGAGCGCAGTTTTTGCGTTGGGCGGCGGGCGAATTACAACAAACAAATAAATAAAGGATAAACGGTAAAGCGGGTTGCCACACGGTAGCCCGCTTTTTACACACAAAGGTTTAATATATGAAAGGCATAAAATATAGCGCAAAAGAAAAATATAAGGCTCTTACAATGTGGCTTAACGAAAAAGTCGATATATTAAAAGTGAGTAAAAAATTCAAATGCTCCGAGCGCACGTTGTGGCGTTGGAAAACGATGTTTGACGGCACGATTGAAAGCCTGCAAAATAAATCGTCGCGCCCGCATACAAAGCACCCGAACGCACACACCGCGGAAGAATGGGCGCAAATCGCGATGTTGTTAAAAGAACGCCCCGACATCGGGTACGCCGAGGCGTTGGGCGAACTTCGGCAAAAGTATGCTTATAAACGTACTTACTTCGGTTTTTATCGTTTTGTCGTTAAAAACGGATTGCGTCCGCATAAGGCAATTGAAAAACGAGAAAACAAGCCTTACGACACGCCCGAAATGCTCGGTATTAAAATGCAAATGGACGTAAAATATGTGCCACTCGATTGCAACGTCGGAAAATTCCGCGACGAAAGATTTTATCAATATTCTATAATCGACGAGGCGACGCGCGAGCGGTTTATATATGCGTATAAAGAAAAATCGGGATACTCGACGCGTGATTTTGTAAAACGGGCTTTGATTTACTTCGGGTATTTACCGAAAACAATTCAGACTGACAACGGCGCGGAATTTACAAACCCGAAAGGAACGGGCGAAAGGAAAATACACACGGTCGATATATTGTTAAATCAAATAGGTGTTAAACATCAACTTATACGAGCGTATACCCCGCGCCACAACGGAAAAATTGAAAGATCGCACCGTAGCGATCAAGAAGGTTTCTACAATAAATTGAAATTTTCGTCTTTTGAGGAATTGCAAGAAAAAATGTCGGCGTGGCTTACCGTGTATAATAATCGCCCGCACTCGGCTTTACGAAATCGGGAAGGTAAAAAAGTATGGCAAACACCGCTACAAAAGCGCGCCGAACTTTTGGAAATCTTACGGGAAATAGACAACGAGCCGAAAATTAGATTTTTGAAAAAGAAATCTTAAACGCGGGCGGCGGATATTTACACCCGGCGGAAACGTCGTCGGGTGTTGTCGTCGTGCAATAAAAATTCCGCTTGACTTATCTTTCCGAAAAAAGTATAATATTTTTGTAGAAATGGGCGGAAATTGCCCCGATTTTCAAAGTTTATCAAAAATTTTCAAAAAAAATTTGAAAAATACCGAAAAACGTTTGACAAATCTACAATTCAAACGGGATAAAAGCTTGATTTTTCCCGAAAAAGGGTGTATAGTAAAAAAAAGGCGGTAAAAACGCATGCGGAAGGGGAAGAAATGAACGAAAAACAAAACGATCCGAAAGGAAAATATTACATAGGGCTCGATATCGGCGGAACGAAATGCGCCCGGTCGATCGGGCTGATCTCGGGATCCGGAGACGGGATCCGGATTCTGAAACGGGAAGAATTTCCCACGGCGGGGCATAGCCCGGAGAGCGTGTTGCGGAAGTTTTCCGATTTTATCGGCGCGGCGAAAAGAGATTTTCCCGTCGAGGGGATCGGTATCAGTTGCGGCGGACCGTTGGACAGCAAACGCGGGGTGATCATGGCTCCGCCGAGCCTTCCGCTCTGGGACGGGATCGGGGTCGTCGGTTATTTCGAAAGGAAATTCGGGATAAAAACCTATCTTCAGAACGACGCGAACGCCTGTGCCGTCGCGGAATGGAAATTCGGCGCGGGGCGGGGAACGGAGAATATGGTTTTTCTCACTTTCGGCACGGGGTTCGGCGCGGGGCTGATCCTGAACGGGCGGTTATACGGCGGAACGACGGACAATGCGGGAGAGATCGGTCACGTCCGCCTTACGCAAAGCGGACCGGAAGGCTATCATAAAAAGGGATCGTGCGAAGGATATTGCAGCGGAAGCGGCATGGCAAGGCTGGCGAAGATCGTCGGCAGAAAGAAAAGATTCGCGAAGGCTTATGAGGATTACCTGAACGTGATCGGCGGGGAAGAATGTATTTCCGCGAAAAATCTTGCCGACGGAGCGCGGGCGGAAAACGAGTTCTGCAAAGCCGTTTACAAAAAAAGCGGCGAAATGCTCGGACGGTCGATCGCCGTTCTCGTCGATCTTCTCGATCCGCAGAAAATCGTGATCGGCGGGATATTCATGCGTGCGCGGGATCTGCTGACGCCCGATATGGAAAGGGTGATGAAAAGAGAATGCCTTTCGTTCTCTCTGAAAGACGTTGAAGTCGTCCCCGCGGGGCTCGGCGAAAATATAGGCGATTATGCGGCGTTGTCCGTCGCAAGAGGAGGCTTTTAAGATGAAAACGGAAACGAAAGAGATCTTCGAAGAACTGTTTATCCGGTATCCTTCCTTAACCGTTTGCGGAAGCGATATAAAAACGGCGTTCGGCATTCTCTCCGTCGTGTATGCAAACGGAAAAAAACTGCTTGTCTGCGGGAACGGCGGAAGCGCTGCGGACAGCGAACACATCGTGGGCGAACTGCTGAAACGTTTCCGGAAACCGAGAAAAATTTCTCCCGAGGTTTACGATAACCTCGGGGCGTTCGGAGAAGACGGAGAAATTCTGAGAGAAACGCTCGAAGGCTCTCTCCGCGCGGTGTCGCTGACGTCTCACCCTGCGTTTTCCACGGCGTTTGCGAACGATCGCGAACCGCAGGTCGCGTTTGCACAGCAACTTTACGGGCTTGCCGACCGGGGAGATGCGGTTCTGCTGCTTTCCACTTCCGGCAATTCCCGGAATTGTGTGTACTGCGCCGAAGTCTCTAAGGCGGTCGGCGTAAAAACGATCGCGCTGACGGGCGGGAAAGAAAGCTTGCTTTCCGCGCTGTGCGATGTGACCGTCCGCGTGCCGGAAACGGAAACGTTCCGGGTGCAGGAATTGCATCTGCCAGTATATCACTGCCTTTGCGCGATGCTCGAGGAAGAATTTTTCTGATCGGGGAAGGTATTTCCGATCGGGGCGGCAAACGCGGGAACGCCCCCCCGGCGTCCGGAACCGGGATCGTTCGGACACAGGGTCCGTATCGCTTTGAAAAAATTTACAGGCATGGCATTTGTCGTTGCTGCCGGCAAATGCCATGCCTGTTTTTTGTGTTTTCGGTTCCCGGTCGGGGCGAAACGTCTTCCGGAAAGGTTCCGGTTCAGTTGCGGAAGCCTGCGCGGTATTCGGAAGGCGTCATGCCGAACGTCTTTTTGAAAATGTGGTTGAAATGGGAGAGGGAAGAAAAGCCGATCTCTCCCGAAATTTCCAGCGTGGTAAGACCGGTAAAGCGGAGCTGTTCTTTGGCGTGCAGAAGCTTCAGCCCGAGCATGTATTCGTTCAGCGTTTTTCCCGTATGTTTTTTAAAGAGATAGCAAAGGCGGGAATAGCTGTAAGGGGTCAGTTTCACGATCTCGTCGGTCGGAAGCTGATAGGCGTTCGGCTTGTTGAGTTCGTTCAGCAGATTTTTGAACCACTGCGGGTAGGCTTCGGTATAAGAATATCTCTGGTCGAAAAAGGACTGTAACAGAGAATCGAAAATAAGTTTCGTATGAAAAACGTGGTTTTCCACGTCGTTTCCCTGTACGGTTTGCAGGGAGAGCATTTTGTAAATCCCGCTTTGCAACAGGTTTTCCGGGATCCTGAACGCAAGCGGGCTTTTTTCCGACAACAGTTCCTCGTACAAACCTTCTTTGTAAGCGGAAAGAAACCGGCGGAGAAATTCGCTTTTGATCAGAAAGTTGATCTGCTGGTAGTTCGAATCGGGATTTTTGAAACAGTGAACGTCGCGCGGGCGGACAAGGTAGGCGTCTCCGCGGGAGAGTGTGAAGATCCCCCCGTTGATCGAATGGGTGATCTTTCCGTTCGCGATGACGAAAAGTTCCCAGTGATTGTGGTTGTGCAGGGCGTTGAAGTCCGAATTTGTCCAGGTGAAGGTGATGTCGCAATCGCCCCAGGGGGAAGAGCGCAGAAAGTCTGCGGTGTTCACTTCGTTGTTTTTCGGCACGGCAATATCCGTGAAGATCGGTTTTTCAAAAGAATCCATACCCGGATTATAGCAGACGACGGGCAGAATGTCAATTAAAAATCGCAACGAAAATTTTGTCGTTTGCCCGAAAATGATCCGATTTCAGGATAAAACGGCGTATTTTCCGGACGGAAGGAAAAGAAAGACAGTAGAAAATCGCCTGTTAACGATAAAATAAAACAAGAAAGAATGCCGACGCGGTGATATAATAATCGTGGTCGCTCGGGGAAAAGCGTTTTTTGCCCCGCCGACAAGGAGATAGGGTATGACGAGGAAAAAGAGATTTTTCATTCCGATCGCGATCTGTTTCGCGTATATAGCGGTCTTTGCCGCAGGAATAAGCTGTAAAAAAGGGGGAGAGGGTTCTATTCCGTCCGGAGAAAGCGTGGCGGAAAGCGAGGTGCAGAGTCCGGGCGAAAGCGGGCGGGACGAGACGGAATACGTTTACGTTATCGTCGGCGCGACGGATTTCTTCGTGACGACGGACGCGACGAAAGATTCCGTCGATTTTTCTTCCGTTACGGCACGGCGGGAAAACGGCGACGGGAAAACGTATCCCGTGGAAACGGACGATTCCGCCGTTATCTGGGGAAAGAAAGGCGTTTACCCCGTCAGATACTTTTGCGGAAGTTCGTTCGTCGGGAAACAGATCTATATTTACGACAAAACCCTTCCGGAAATCTCCGGCGCGGCAGATAAAACGGTTTCTTCCGCGGAAGAAATTTTAACGGGGATCTCCGCGACCGATCAGTTCGGGTTTTCGCTTACGCTGAGCTGCAAGATCAACGGCAGCGAAAACGGAACGCTTTCCGCCGGTGAGAACGAGGCGGAAATTTCGGCTTCCGACCCCGTCGGAAACACGAAAAGGGTTATCGTGAAGATCACGCTGAGAAGATAATCGTACGGCGAAAAGCTGCCGTATCGGATAGAAACAGGAGGAAATAAAGATGAAAAAAGCAAAAGTTCTGCTCGTTGCGTTGATAGCGGCGATCTCGTTGATCGGCGCGGCGGCTTGTACCGAACCGGACGACAAAAACTCCGCTTCGGAATCTCCGGTCGAGTCGATTTCGGAAACGACGGGAGAAAGTTTACCCGAAAGCACGTCGGAATCGGCTTCGGAAACGAAACCGCGTGAAATCGGGGTCGTTTTCGCAGACGACGAACCTTCCGCCGACGGTTCGGTTTCGATCGATTACCGCAACGCGCTCGCCGGGCTTACGTTTTATGAGAAAGCGTCTCCCGATCGGGATCCCGTTACGGACGAGCTTACATCGTTTACCGTGGAAGGTGTTTCCGTGGCGGCGGAAAATTACGAATACGCTTCCGGCATTCTCGAACTGACGGAAGATTATATCAGATCGTTCGAACTCGGAAAGAGCTATGCGGCAACGGTTTCGTTCGGCGAAACGTCTCTTTCGTTTACTCTGAAATTTACCGACGACGGCGCGCCCGCTTTCAGATATCTTGCGGACGATCTCCTCGGTAACGTGTATCTTACGGGCAGCGAGATCGAACTTCCCGTTGCGGTCAGAGCACCCGCTTCCGTGCAGAATATTTCCGCCGCATATTCCTTAACGAGGGAAAACGGAGAGGAAGTGGCAACGGAAAACGGAACGTTCGTGGCGACGGAAGGGAAATACGTTTATACCGCCACGTTTATGAAAAACGGCAAGGTGAGTTCGGAAAAGAAAAACACCTTCGTCGTGATCGACCTTGCGAAAGCCAATCTTGCCGGAAAAGACGTTTCGGTCGTTTTCGGCGGGGTTTACGATGACGCGGAAGGGGCTGCGAAATATACGGGAACGTGCGCTTTAAGCGAGATCGATATTCCCGAAAGCTATCGGTTCGCGAGAATCCGCTACAAAGGGGAAGGAAAGATCGTCTGCGGAGAGGAAGAATTTACCCTTTCTTCCCGGGAATATACCGTAGCAAGGCTTTCGCTTTCCGCGGTGAAAGAAATGAAGATCGTTTCGGAGAAAGGGGTGTTTGCGGAAGAATTTACCCTGTCCGAAGTTTCCGCTTTCAATGCGGAAGACATTTCGACCCTCGATTTCTCGAAAAAAGAATTCTTCTCTCTCTGGAACTATAACGCCGATTACGGCACGCCCGTTTACGACGAAGAAGCAGACGGAATCTCTTTTACGGGAACGAATAATTCCTGGCCGTACACGTTGCAGAAGGGCATTATCAGAACCGCATACGACAACGGATACAAATATCTCGTGATCGCGTATACCGGAAAGGGGACGACCCGCATTTACAACAACGCTACGGGAGACTGGGGCGGCTTTTCGAGAGACCTTGCGGAAGGGACTTCGAGAAGGATCGCCTATAATCTCGACGAAGCGGCAAAAAAAGCCGAGCTTGACGAGACCGCCGGTTTCTCCGTTATCACGAACGACAAGGCGCTGATCCTCACCGAATTCCGTTTTTACCGGACGGACGTCGTGGTGGAAGAAGAAGGGATTTACAATAAGGCGAACCTTGTGGCGAAAGAGCTTGCGGATAAGTGGTCGCATAACGAAGGCGGGAGCGACGCGGCGTTCTACAGCGATGAGGAAAAAGCGATGGTTTTCCCTGCCAACGGCAATTACGACACTTTCAACTTCGAGCACGAAGCCTTAAGAAAAGCGCAGAAAAAAGGGTATACCGCTCTTAAATTCACCGTGAAGGGAAGCGCGGGCGAGATCAGCCTGTTCGTGGAAAGCAACTGGGACAGAAACGTGAAATTCGCCGTCAACACAAACGGCGGATACGCGGAAGGCATCCTGTATTTCGGAGATCTCGTATTCAACGAAAAATCGGGCATCGCGATCCTTTCTTCCAATGAAAAAGGGGGAGATCCCGTTCTGATCGAGGAAATGCGGTTTACGAACGATCTGCCCGATCCCGAACCCGATTACACCGCAATGAATCTCGTTTCGGAAGAACTGCTCGAAAAATGGTATTATAACGAAGGTTCCGGTGTCAGACCTTCTTACGACAACGAGGAAAAAGCCATGGTTTTCCCGTCGAACGGGAACTACGATACCTACACCCTTTCTCACGGGATCGTGAAAGAGGCGAAGGAGAAAGGATATAACGCCGTAAAATTCACGGTGAAAGGGGCAAACGCTTCCGTGAGAGTTTTCGTCGACAATTCGTGGGCGGCGGACGAAATATATAACGTGAATTCCGAAAGCGGATACGTTTCTTCCTTCCTCGCGCTTACCGGACTTTCGCTCGGCGATGGATCGGGGATCACTTTCCTCGTGTCCGACGCAACGGGCGGCAGAGCGCTGTACGTGAAAGAGCTGAAATTCGAGAAAATCGCTTTGGACGACGAAATCGTAAGCCTGATCGGAAGCAATCTCGCTTCGGAAGAAAATCTGAAATATTGGGTCGGCGACGAAAGGGGCGGAAGCGCGTCTTACGACGCCGGGCAGAAGGCGTTGAAACTCGATTATGCGGAGGGAAAGAAGAGCGGCGTGAAGTTCGCGTTCGATAAACTTTTTCTCTATGCAAAGCTGCTCGGGAAAACAAAGATCGTCTGGACGAAGATCGATACCGATACGCAGTCGAGCGGCAGAGTGAGAATTTATGCCGACGATGCGCAGTATCTCTCCTCGGACGGGGCAGATCCTTCGGTCAATATCCTCGGCGCAAAGGTGAACGGAGTAAGGGTGTGCGAAATGGAAATCGCCAAGGGAACGGAAACTTCCGTGTTTGCGATCGATAACTGCAAAACCACGGTTTGCAACATGGTTTTCACCGAGATCAGATTCGTTTAAAATCAAAACGCAGGCTTGGTATGACGAATGCCGGGCGTAGCCGGCGGAACACGTTTTTTCGGAAAACGTCGTTCCGTCGGCTGAAATACATGAAAGGAGACGGTAGAATGAAGAAACAAATCGCGGCGATGCTTTGCCTGTGCTTTGCGTTTTCGGCGGCGGCGTGCGGAAACAAAGGACAGGGCGGAGAATCCGGGCAGACAATCGATAAAAACAAAACGCAGATCTATATCAACGTTTACGGCGGCGGCACGGGCACGAGCTGGATCACCGAAGAGGCAAACGAGTACAATAAAACCCTCGAAGACTATCAGATCTACATTCAGGACGAAAAGAGGGAGGCGGGGTATATCATCGACGAAGTGAACGCCGCTTCCGGCGTGGCGTCGGCATATTTCACCGTCGACATCGCGTTCCAGGAGCTTGTCAACACCGACAAACTCGTCGACCTTACCCCCATTCTCGAAACGACGCTCGAAGGAGAAAGCAAAAAGATAGGAGACAAGCTGACAAACCGCGAAAGCTGGATGAAACTGGCTTCGAAAAACGGCAGCGGCTGTTATCTTCTCCCTTACTGCGATTCGATCGGCGGGCTCGTGTTCGATTACGGCGATTTCGTCGAAAGGGGATGGCTTGAATTTGCCGACGGAAACGATGCCGCCGTTACCTCTGCGCTCGACCGGCAGGGGATCTCTTACGAAAATAAGGGCGGAAAACTCTTTTATAAAAACGGCGGCTCCGTCAATTATAAAGAGGGCGACCGCATCATGACCGCCGGCAAAGACGGGAAATACGGCACGTATGACGACGGTCAGCCGCAGACGATCGACGAATGGGACAGAATGCTCGGCAAGATCAAATCGACGGCAAACTGCTATCCCTTCATCTGGCCGAGTAAGTTCGAAAATTACACGGGCATGGTGCAGAACGCCGTTTTCGCGCAGCTTGCGGGCGTTGCGGAAACGGAAGCTTATTTCGCCTTCGATTCGGACGGAAAAGAAGTTGAGATGCACGACGGCTCGAAAAAGGCGATCACGATCGAAAACGGCTACGAATATTTCGGCATGAAAGAGATTTACGATACGATTGCTTTTATGGAAACCTATTTCGGCTCGGATAACGCCAATCCCGCGGTGAAGGAAAACACAAATCACACCGACGTTCAGAAACGGTATCTTTTCGCGCCCGTTTCCGGCGGTAAGATCGCCGAATCGGCAATGATCTGCGAGGGGATCTGGTGGGAGAACGAAGCCAGAAAAGGCGTGTTCCCGCAGGTTGAAAAACAGGATGCGGACAGAGGTTACGGCAAGCGCGATTACAGGTTTATGCTTCTTCCCTTTATGGAAGGGCAGAAAGGGATCGACGGTACGGGCAAAGGCTCCGTTCTTGCGGGGCAGGATACGGGATCGTTCTTCGTGGTGAAGGAAAAAGACACGAAGAAAACGGAAATTCTGCTCGATTTTCTCGCGCGGACGCTGAGCGACGATTGCCTTGAAAAATTCACGACCGAAACGGGGATCATCCGCGCGTACGATTATGAGATCTCCGACGGGAATTTTGCGAAAATGACGCCTTTTGCGAGAACGGTGTGGAACATTTACAGGGATACCGAAAACATCGCGATCGTCCGCCCCTTCCAGGAAAGAGTGAAGGAACCCATCGTTTACGCGACGACCGCCGGGCTTGAGGGCGTAGTGTTTCCGTACAACGATGCGGGTAAGATCATGGGGTCGGATAAAGTTGCGGTAAGCTGGCTTTCCGGCGGAAAAAACAAGGATCAGATTTTTAACATGGTGAGCGGCGCATTCACTTCGTCTTCCTGGCAAAAGCTTCTCGATCAGGCGAAAAAACAGGGCTTTTACGCCTGAAACCGGATTTCCTCAATCTGAGAATAACACGATAAACGGCATATAGGGGCATGTTTATAGAAAATGGAAATCGTAAGACCGAAAAAAAAGAAGAACCTGAGACAGACCGGTTTTATCATAAGCGTGCTGTTTTACCCGTTGCTTCTGTTTGTTATATTTTACGTGGCGATCAATTTCAATTCGATCGTCATGGCGTTCGAACATATCGACGTTTTCGGCAACGTGACGTTTGCCGGGTTTGAAAACTTTAAAGAATATTGGGAACTTATGACTTCTTCGCAGGGGTCGCTCGTGGCGATATCGTTTAAAAATTCCCTTCTGATGTATGCGATCAATCTTGTGATCTGTATGCCGCTGTATATTCTGTTCTCGTACATGCTGTTCAAAAAATGTTTTTTAAATAAGACGATCCGGTTTATCGTGATGATCCCGCAGGTCGTTTCGTCCTTCGTGATCTGTCTGCTGTTCATGAATTTCACGGGGAGCGCTCTTCCCGATCTTATGCGGAAATTCAACGTGAACGATTTCCCGAATCTCGTGAGAGACACGCGCTATATGTTTCCGACCACTCTGTTTTATATGATATGGATCTCCTTTTCGGGAAGTCTGATCGTATATCCGAACGCGATGAAGGAGATCGATCAGGGCATTACGGAAAGCGCGCAGATAGACGGGGTCTCCAATATGTTTCAGGAGCTGTGGTATATTATTCTGCCTCTCATTTTTCCCACTCTGTCCACCTTTCTCGTCACGGGGTTTGCCGGTATTTTCTTAAACTGCGGACCGCTGATCGAATTTTACCTCTACGGGGCGGACACGTCCGTTTACAATATGGGCTATTATTTCATAACGGGCGTTATGACGGGCAAGAAAATGGATTATCCTCGGCTTGCGGCGGGCGGCATTATCCTGACGTTGATTTCCGCGCCCCTTACGTATCTGGTCAAGCTTCTTCTCGATAAACTCGACCCGGTGGAGGAATAAGCGATGCGGACTTTAAAACCGAAACAAAGCGTCGGGCAGGCGATTTTCAAAGCCGTGCTCTGGACGCTTATGATCCTGTATTGCGTCAGCATGCTGTTTCCGCTGCTGTGGATGATCTACACGACGTTCAAATCGGAATTCGAATTTACGATCAACGCGTTCGATTTCCCGCAAGCGATTGCCGAAACCGGTTTTTCGAATTTTAAAAACATGCTTGAAATCTTCGTGATGCCCGTCATCAAAAACGGGTATCCCGCGGAATACCGTTTCCCGCAGATGTTCGGGTTTTCGGTGATCTGGGCTTTTTCCACCTCGTTTATCAACGTGTTTTTCACGACGATCGTGGCATATGTGATGGCGAAATACCGTTTCCGCGGCAGAGAGTTTCTTTACGCGCTCGGCATTTTTGTCATGATAACGCCCATTGTGGGAAATTTTCCCTCGGCGATGACGGTCAAAAAGGCGCTCGGCGTTTACGACAACATGTTGCTCACGATCCTGACGACCCCTTCCACGGTGTTTTCCGGGGTGCATTTCATGCTGATGTACGCGGCGTTCAAGCACGTTTCCTGGACGTACGCCGAAGCGGCGTTTATCGACGGCGCATCCGATCATATGGTCATGTATGCGATCATGATCCCTCTCGTGCTTCCGACCTGTGCCGTCCTCTTCGTGTTGCAGTTTCTGGGCGCGTGGAACGATTACGGTACGTTCATCATCTGGTTGCCGAGCTATCCGACCCTTGCTTACGGCATGCTTACCTTTCAGGCGAACGCCGATAAATACGGGGCGACGGTGCCCGAGATCATGGCGGGGTTCACCCTTGTGGCGATCCCGAACATCATCCTGTATCTTGCGGCGCAGAAACTCATACTCGCCAAGTTTACGGTAGGAGGTTTAAAAGAGTGAAACTCAGAAAATTTCTTTTGCCGATTTTCGCGTTGATCGCCTTATCGGCAGGCTTCCTGTTTTTTGCGCCCCTTTCGGCGCATGCGGAAACCGCTTACGACAACGTGTATTATGCCCTGCGCGGGCACAGATTTATCCTGCCGGATGCGGAAAACGTGACCGAAGTGGTCGACCCTTCCGGGGACAGCATTTCTTTTGCGGGCGGCGGATTTAAGGCAACTTACGAAGGGGAATACGTCATCCGCCGTAAAAACGGACTTTCTCTGCTGAAAGTATATAAGTCCGCGCCCGAGGTGTCGATCGTTTTAAGCGGAGAACTGCCTTCTTCGATGAATGCGGGAGAAACGCTGTATCTTCCGGAAGCCGTCGGGAAAAGCGCGATCGCGGATTATACCGGATACGTCGTGCGGATGACCCTCGGAGAGGAAAGTTACGAGATCTCGGGAGAGGATAAAAAGTTCACGTTCGGAATCGCGGGCGAATGGACGGCGACTTATGTGTTTACCGACGTGTTCGGTCTGGAAACGACTTATGCCGCCATGATATCGGTCGGAAACGACCCCGTGATCGTTCTGCAGAAATTCCCGTCGGAAATCGCATTCGGGAAGTCGATTTCCTTAGAGGAGACCTACGGGTATTACGACGGCGGGATGTACGAATGCGACGTCGTGCTTTCGGATAAAATCGGAAAAACGAAGATCGGAGACGACACGTTTACGCCGAGGATCGACGGCGAAAATACGCTTATTTTTTCCGCCGCGATCGACGGAAAGACGGTGGAGAGAAGTGTTACGATCGGCGTTTCCTACGAAGTTTCGAGCCTTTTTGTCGGATCGGACGTCAGCGTTAAGGAAAACGTGAACTATCCTTCGGGCGCGAATACGGAAAAGACGGGCGTGCTTCTGAAGGGAAACTCGGGAACGAAAACAGCTTATGCGAAAACGATCGATCTGAAAAAGCTTTCCGACGAGAAAAAGAAGATCATCGAGTTTCAGCCGTACGGGAAAAAGGCAGACGCGATCTCGGAAGTCAGGATCACGCTGACGGACGTTTGCGACGGAACGAATACGCTTTCCGTTTACTGGTGGCTCAACCCGTGGAACGATCACCTGAGTTATATGCTCGTGGAGTATGACGACGTATCGGTCGCGATCTCCAACGAGTCTCAGGACAAAGGAGTGGTGAGGAACACCTACGGCGCGGTCGTCTGTCATAATTTTACCAACGTTTCCAACAAAAACTGCGTGCCCTTCAATTTCCGTTACGATTACGACGAGCTTACCGTATATTCGGCGATCAACAAAAACACGCCCGATTATAAGGTGCTCGACGCGGATAACAAAGACGAACTGCAAAACTGGAAACCGTTCCGCGGGTTTTCCGGAACGGAAGCCTATCTCAGCGTGGAATTCGTCGTTTCGGACGGCGGCGGGGTCGTCGTATCCGAGATCGGCGGCGAAACGTTCGGATCGCTTACGGCAGACGATTTCCGCAATGCGGGCGCGATCCGTTACGAAAAGACGGACGGCGTGGGAACGGGCGTCGTCGGATACGATTATATTCTTCCCGTCGCGGTGGGAAAAGACGTTTTATATGGCGAGATCAAGGCGGAGAGAAGCCTGGAGATCTTCGACGGCGGCGTTTACAGAGCGGTAACCGAAAGTGACGGAACGCTCTCCGGTGATGTGTTCAGACCGCTGAAAAGCGGGAAATACAGAGCTGCTTTCACCGGCAGAGATAATTTCGGACAGGAGGCGACGAAGTATTACGAATTTGTCGTTCTTTCCTCGCCTGTCGATATCGGGATCGGGACCAACGGAATAAAATCTCTTTCCGTGCGGGACGATTTCGTTCTTCCCGAGGCATCCGTTTCGGGCGGAACGGGAAGTCTTTCCGTGCGGTATCAGATTTATTATAACGGGATCTGGCGGGCGGCGTTACCCGGCGAAAGGATCACGCTCGACGGTTCGGGCGATCTGGTCGTTTCCGTGTTTGTGACCGACGAACTCGGGTTCTGCAAGGCGACGTCTTACACCGTGAAGGTGGATATGAATAAAAAATTCCTCGTGACGGACGGCATGCCTGCGGCGTGCGGGGAAGGGGAAAGGGTATTTTTCCCCGTGCCGGTGCTGCTCGACTATTCGGAATACGGGAAAGAAGGTTTCGAAGAAATCGCCGAATTGTATATCGACGGGGAGAAGATCTCGGGAGAATATACCGTGCCCCGCGGCGTGAAAAAACTGCAAGCCGAGGCGAGAAGCAAAGACGGAAGCATTTCCGAAACGTTCGAGATCGCGGTGATTCCGGAAACGAGGACCGATATTTCGGACGCTCTCGTGTACGACCGGGAGAACGTTTCCGCGGAATTTTTCGAAACGGGGCTCACGTTTACTTCCGCAGGCGATTTTTCCGTCCGGACCCCTTATGCCGTGCCTTTTTACGACCTTTCGGTCAAACTGACTTTTCTGGAAGACGCGATGAAATATTCTTCCGTGTCGGTTACGATCGCATCGGCAAAAAAGGGGGAAGAGAAGGTCACGCTGACGTTTTCTTCGGTGAAAGCGGGAAAGGGAAGCCTGAGCCTGAACGGAAAGACGTACGCCCTGTCTCTCGAAAGCGGAACGTACAATTCTTTAAGCGCGTATAACGGCAGAAAATACGATTCCGCGGCGATCGCCTTTTCGTGGGGCGGGAAAATCAGGATCGGCGGAAACGAGATCGCGGAGATCGCTTCGTTCGATTCGGGAAGAAAATTCACGGGGTTTTCGGGCGGAAACGTATATGTTTCCCTGCAGGCAAGCGGCGTGAAACAGAAAAGTTCCGTCGTTCTGAACTATATTGCAAACCAGAGTTTCAACGCGTATACGAAAGCGGGAGACGATACGCCCGCGGTCGTCGGCTTTGCGGCGGAACTGAAAGAGGAATATGAAAAAGGAGAGATCTTTGCAATGCCGGAGGTCTGCTCCGGAGACGTGCTTTCCGGAAAAACGGAAGTGAAACTTACCGTAAAATCGCCCGGCGGGAAAACGCTTGCAAGCGGAGTTATTCCGGAAAAGGGATGGGAAATACGCCTTGAAGAGTACGGCTATTATCAGCTGATCTTCGAAACGGAAGACGGCGCGTATAACGAAGGCAAGAAAGTTTTTCGCCTTTACGTTGCGGATAAAACCCCGCCGGCGATCGGAAATACGGACGTGAAAGGAGAATACCGGAAAGGGGAAACCTTCGTCGTGCCGGAAGTCGTCGTTACGGACGACAAGTCCGCCGTCGGCGACGATTCCGATCCTCTGACGGTCTATCTGTATCTGAAAAACGCCGACGGAAAAACGATCGGCGTTACCGCGGGCGAAAGCATTGTTTTAAGCGAAGCGGGCGAATACGAATTCATCGTTTACGCATTCGACGGATCGATGAACGTCGCCTATAAGATCCGCAAATTCACCGTGAGGTAAGGCATGATGAAAAGAAATAAAATTCTGATCGGGTTGTTGGCCTGCGTGCTCGCCGCCGTAACTTTCTTTCCGGCAGGGTGCAAAGGGAAAAACGACTCCGCGGGAGAGGGATCTGCTTCTTCGTGCGGGAACGACGAACGGAGCGAAAAAATGACACTTTTTGAAAACAACGGCAGCGAATACACGATCGTCTATCCCGACGAGGCGGACGAAGCCGAAAAAAACGCGGCGGAAAATATTGCGGAATACGTAAAGAAAACTTCCGGCGTGAAGATCCCCGTAAAACAGAACCGTTTCGTTTCTTACGACAAATCGGCGAAAATTATCTCCGTGGGGCAGACGGACGCGCTTGAAAAATCGGGATTGACCGCCGATTACGACGGCATGAACGGCGACGGTTTTATGATCAAAACCGCAGGGAACGGCATTTTTATCAACGGCGCGACGAAACGAGGGACCCTTTACGGCGCGTACGAGTTCATCGAAAGATATCTCGGCGTAAAGTTTCTTGCTTACGATTACGAGTATATCCCGGAACTCTCCCGCTGTGAGATCGAATGCCCGGATATCGAGGAATCGCCCGATTTCCGTTACCGCAATTTCATGATCGGCGGGTACAACAACGATAAAGAATTTTTGTCCAAATTAAGATTCGTGAACGAATACCATACCGTTCCCGAAAAGTTCGGCGGCAATATCGGCTGGCACAAAACGAAGGACGTTGCGGCAAATCACAACTCGCTTGCCTACGTTCCCGCGGAATATGCCGCGAAACATCCGGAATTTTTCTCAATGGTAAACGGAACGCCCGTGGAGATCTGCCAGACGTACGGCATTACGGACGAAGGGGAGATCGACGAAAGCGTTGAACTCAGCCCGATAAAAATCGCGCTCGATTCGCTGAAAAAGTTTGTTCTCGATTCTTCCGGAGATACGGAATATTTCATGTTCAGCCAGCAGGATACGCAGAAATGCTGCACGTGCGCGAAATGTCTCGCCATGGCGGAAAAGTACACGCGCGGAGGGATCAACGTAAGATTCGTTAACATTCTCGCACGCGAAATACAAAAATGGGCGGACGAAGAACTCGGCGGCAGAAAAATAAAGGTGGTCACGTTTGCTTATCAGTATTCCGAAGAGGCTCCCGTTCTGATCGGCGAAAACGGCGATTACCGCCCGATAGACGATACCGTAAAGGCGGAGGACAACGTGTACATCCGCATGGCAACTTATTTCTGCAATAACTATTACGCGCTGGAAGATCCTTTGCAGATCGCGAAATACAGAACTCTTTACAAATCGTGGAGCGCGGTTGCGGATCATTTCATGGCGTGGGATTACCATATCGATTATTACAATTATTTCAATTACTATCCGACCATGCAGACGTGGAAGGAAAATCTGAGATTGTATAAAAACGTCGGGGTGGAATATCTGCTCATGCAGTCGGCGCAGAACGAGAAAGTCGGCTGGCAGGCGAATCTCGAAGCCTACGTCGCTTCGAAACTGATGTGGGACAGCTCGAGAAGCATCGATGAGCTGACGGACGAGTTTCTTACGTATTATTACGGCGAAGCGATGCCTTACGTGAAAGAGTATAAAACGGGTTACGATCTTTATTACCGCGCGCTTTTCGACCGGTTTCCCGATTACACGCTGAAACTCGGAACCGACCGCTCGAACGCGAAATTTTACGATATCTCCTTCCTTCGTTCGCAGGAAGCTCTTATCACGGAAGCGATCGATAAAGTTCTTGTCTCCGGGAAGGCGGAAAGCGAAAAGGCGGAGCTTATAAGGCGGCTTAAAATCGTTCGCGCGCCGACGAGATTCATGATCATGTATAACTATAACAGCTATTATTTCGACGACCAGTCCGGATACAGAACGTGTGTGGACGAGGTGCTGAGCGAACTTTCTTCCCTCGGCTTCACGAGATACAGCGAAGGTTCTTTATTAAATCAATTCAAAGCGAATAACGGGATCGTATGAAGGAACTTACATTTAGCGAACTGAAAGACAGGATAAAAGGCTGTTTCAACGGAAAAAACATCGGCGGAACGCTCGGCGCGCCGTTCGAATGTTTAAGACAGACGAACGACGTGACCTTTTACGTGCAGAAAAACATCGAAAAAAATCCTCCGCCGAACGACGATCTGGATCTTCAGATCGTGTGGCTGAACGCCGCTATGAAATTCGGGGCGGAGATCGACCGGAATGTCCTTGCGGAGTACTGGCTTACCTATATTTACCCCCGATGGTCGGAATACGGAACGGCGAAAGCCAATCTTTCCCGCGGGTTTCCGGCAGGTATTTCGGGCAGGCTGGAAAACGCCTACGGGGAGAGCTGCGGAAGTTTTATCCGGAGCGAGATCTGGGCGTGTCTTGCGCCCGGGCATCCGGAGATCGCCTCCGTTTACGCTTTTTACGATTCCTGCGTCGATCATTACGGCGAGGGGATCTACGGCGAAGTGTTCTGCGCGGCGGCGGAGAGCGCGGCTTTCGTCGTAAGCGATATCGGTCGGATCCTGGAGATCGGGTTGAGTTATATTCCTGAAAATTGCCTTGTGGCGAAAGCCGTCAGGCTTGCCGGAAACTGTTACAGGAGCGGTCTTTCGTGGCGGGAAGCGCGGGAAAAACTTTTTAAAGAGGTCCCCGGTTCGTTCGGGCTTCAGTGCAAGCCGCTTTCCGAAATGACGATCGAAGAGAAAAATACAAAAGCAGGCTGCGATGCGCCGAATAACGTCGGCATTGCGGCGATCGGGCTGTATTACGGCGAAGGAGACTTCGGAAAAACGATCTGTACGGCGGTCAACTGCGGGGAAGACACCGATTGTTCCGCCGGTTTCGCGGGCGCGTTGCTCGGGATCGTTCTCGGGGATAACGGGCTTCCCGAAAAATGGGCGGGCGTTTTAGACGGCGTGATCAATACCTGTTGCATCGATTTGTCCGAATGGGGATTTTTTCTTCCGAAAACGACAGGAGAGTTTACGGATAAGATCCTGGAAACGATCCCCGCGTTTTTGAGACCGGATTATCTTTGCGAACCTCTCGTGAAGGCAGGCGAAAAGGGGTTTTCCGTTTCGGCTTTACCGGAAGAAGAGCTTGTCCGTAAACCGTACGAGGTTTTCAAAAGGAACTTATGGCGGAATCGCGGGGAAAGGAAATTCGACGTCAACGAATTGCTGAGGCTTCCCGAATGGTGCACGTTTTCCGAATTTTCCGTTTTCAAAGCCGTTCTCGCATATGAAAAAGCCCCCTATATCGGGGCGGGGAAAACGTTTTCTTTCGAATTGATCCTTCTGAATAACGGGCTTGCCCGTTCGCCGTTGTGGGCGGACGTGAAAGTGTTTACGAGCGGCGGACTGACGGTTCCCGGAGGAAACGAATTTACGATTCCTTTGCAGAATACTTACCGTTATGAAGGGAAGCAGCGGTTTTCCGTCTGTCTGAACGAAATGCACGGCGGAACGGAAGACGTTTACGTTACGATCGGAATCGGCGGCAGACATTCCGTCGGCACGATCGCGGCAAAACTGATCTGTGCGGATATGAGAGACGTTACGAATGAATAAGAAGAAAATAAAGGCGGAAGATCTGACGGAAGACGAGAAGATCTCCCTTTTGTCCGGAAATGAGGTCTGGCATACCGCGGAGATAAAAAGGCTCGGAATAAAACCGCTGACCCTTCGCGACGGACCGCACGGCGTGCGCGACGGAACGGAAGCGGTATCTTTTCCGAATCTGTGCCTCGTTGCATGCGGGTGGGACAGATCGCTTGTATACCGGATGGGCGAAATGCTCGGAGAAGAAGCCCGGAAACACGGGGCAGACGTGTTGCTTGCCCCCGGGGTAAACCTGAAAAGAACGCCGACCGGCGGAAGGAATTTCGAATATTTTTCGGAAGATCCTTTTCTTACGGGAGAGCTCGCGGCGGAGTTTGTAAAAGGGGTGCAGAGCCGCGGCGTGGCGGCATGCGTAAAACATTACGTCTGCAACGACCGGGAAAACGGAAGGTTTTCCTGTAACGTTAACGTCGACGAAAAAACCCTGCGGGAAGTTTATGTAAAACCGTTTGAGACCGTGGTGAAAAAAGCGGATCCCGAATGCGTTATGTCCGCCTATAACCTCGTAAACGGGGAATTTGCCGCAAATAACGAAATGCTCGGAAGAATTCTGAGAAAGGATCTCGGCTTTCGCGGCGTCGTGTTGTCGGACTGGGGCGGAACGGACGGGAGAGCTTTGTTTTACCGTGCGTACGGAGATCTCGAAATGCCGGGATCGGACGGAAAGACGCACGAGGATGTAAAAAAAGCGATACGCTCGGGAGAATTGTCTCCGGAGAGATTGAACGAAAGCGCGGACAGGGTTCTCGGACTGATCGGCTTTTGTTCCGAAGGGAAAAAGATCCCGCTTTCATCCGACGACGGACGATTTCCGGAAGATCTGGCACGGATAGCGGCGGAGAGCATGGTTCTGTTAAAGAACGACGGGATCCTGCCCTTGAAAAAATCGGTAAAAGCGGCGATCCTCGGCGATGCGGCGTCGGAAGCCGTTTTCTGCGGGGGCGGTTGCGCGTTTGTCGGGGGAAGCGGAAGCAGATCCGTTGCGGAAGAGCTTACGGAAGTTTTTCCGGATGCCCGTTATATCGAACGACCGGGAAAGGAACTTTCCTCTTTCGACGTCGTTATCGTTTTTCTGAAAGAAGGCGAGAGCAGCGAAGGGTTCGATCGGGAGAATATATCGGTCGACTGCGGGGTTTTAAAAAAGGCTTACCGGTACAATAAGAATGTGATCGCCGTTCTTGCGAACGGGGCTGTGCTGTCGCTCGGAGAGGTGAAACGCAATTCCGCGGCGATCGTGGAAACCTATTATGCCGGTCAGGCGGAAGGCAGAGCGCTGGCTATGCTTTTATCGGGAGAAACGAACCCGTGCGGCAGGCTTGCAGAAACGTTCGTAAAAAAACTGTCCGATTGCTATGCTGCCGGCGAGGAAAGAGACGAGGAGATCTTCTATCGTGAGGGAACTTCTGTCGGCTATCGGTATTATGGGAGAAAGGGAGTTGCGCCGGAGTATCCGTTCGGTTTCGGGCTTTCTTATACGAAGTTTACCTGTTCCGGTTTTACGGCGGATAAAACGGAACTTACGGAGAAGGACGATGGCGTTATGCTGAGCGTGACCGTGAAGAACAGCGGTTTATACGACGGAAAAGAGGTTTTGCAGGTCTATCTGAACGGGGACGGGCGGAACGGGGATCCTTCGCTGAAACTCGTCGCCTTCGATAAGATTTTTTTAAAACGAGGGGAAGAAAAGAGGGTCGGGCTTTTCGTTCCGCTCGGCGAGCTGAAAAGCTATTCGCCGAAAGAGGGAAAATTCGTCCTTCGCCGCGGCAGGGTAAGACTGAGCCTGAATAAGGATGCGACGAAGGAAATTTTTTCGGCGGAAATCAGCCTTGCGCCGGCGATGAAAGCCGATCGCCATCTGACGGTCGGCGAGCTGATCGGTACGCCGCACGGGGCGAAGATAGCGGAAAAATATCTGAAAAAGGCAATTGTCGGCTGTATTGTCGGCGACGACGAGAACTATCCGTTTTCGATCGTTAACGGGCATATAGAGGGCGATTTGTTCTTTTCGCGCGTGGCGGAAAGCTTAGAGCTGAGGCAGATGGTTTCCATGAGCAACAATAGATTTTCCGAAGAGGACCTCGGAGAAGTTATAAAAGCGATCGATAGGACGGAGACAGAAGAATGAAAAAAATTATTACGATAAGCGATAACTGGACGATCGGAAACGAAACATACGGGACGGTGAAGGCGAACGTTCCCGGGGACATTACGAACGATCTTTTCCGTGCCGGTAAGATCCCGGACCCCCTGTTCGGGGTGAACTTTAAAAAAATCAGATGGGTGCTCGAAAGCCCGTGGGAATACCGCGTGAAATTTCTTGCGGAAGGGAAATATCTTTCTTTTCCGCATGCCGGGCTTCGTTTCTGCGGGATCGATACCTTTTCGGAAGTCTTTTTAAACGGGGAAAAGATCGGAGAAACGGACAGCATGTTCGTGCCCTTTTCCTTTGACGTAAAAGAAAAACTCCGCGAAGGAGAAAACGAACTTTCGGTCAGAATGAAATCGCCTTATGCGGTTTACGATTCGAGACCGAATGAAAAATATCTGAGCATTTTCCATCCCAACCGCATTTTCTTCCGTAAACCCGCATGTCATTTCATGTGGGATTGGGCTCCCGATTTCCCCGGATACGGCATTTACCGCCCGGTCGAACTCCTCTTCTCGGACGACGACAACATTCTCGAAACGGAAATTACGACGGATCTTTCCGGCAATGCGGGTTTTATCACGAAACTGGACGATAAATTCAAATTCAGACCGGAAGGATATACGCTGAAACTTTCCGTTACGAACAAGCCGGACGGGGATTTTTCGGACGCGTGCGATGTGATTTTAAAATGCGAAGGGCAGTATGTTTTGCAGAACGTGACCCTGAAGAACATGAAACCGTGGTATCCGAACGGTTACGGCGAACAGCCCCTTTATTCTTACAGGCTCACCCTTTACCGGGGAAAAGAAGTCGCGGATGAAATTTCGGGAAAATTCGCCTTCCGCGAAATCAGGATTACGGAACGCCCGCTTGACGAAAAATCTCTTTCGTTTATCGTAAACGTAAACGGAACGGATATTTTCTGCAAAGGTTCGAACTGGGTTCCCGCGAGCAATATGACGGGAACGATCGGAAACGAAACTTACGGGCATCTTCTGTCGGCGGCGCAGGAGGGCAATTACAATCTCCTTCGCGTATGGGGCGGCGGTTTTTACGAAAACGAAATTTTCTACCGTCTGTGCGACGAGAAGGGAATTATGGTGTGGCAGGATTTTATGTTCGCCTGTTCCGATATCCCGGACGATCTGCCCGAATTCCGGAAAACGGTATACCGGGAAGCCGAATATCAGCTGAAACGACTGAGAAATCATCCATCCGTCGTCATATGGTGCGGGGGAAACGAGAGGAGAAAATTTCTCGACTGCAAAGGACCGCAATACGGGGAATATATCTGGGAAGTCATGCTGCGCGGACTTCACGACAAACTTACGGGAATGAGCGTTTACGTGCCGAACAGCCCTCATTCGAGAACGGATATCGATATGGATGCAACTTCGGGGGATCTGCACACGTCCTGCTACGATCCCGCGCTGATCGACGACCGGATCTCCGACTATCGGGAGTATCTCGCGGCAAACGTAAGCCCGTTCACCACCGAGTGCGCGATCCTGGGTCCCTGCCGCATCCGCAGCCTGGAAAAGTTTATCCCCGAGGATAAGCTGTGGGAAGTAAACGAGGTGTGGCACGAACATTTCATGCTGAACCCATATGCGGCGGTGCCGGAGGAAACCTTCATCACGAAAGAACAACGGCTTTCCCGCGAGCTTTTCGGCGAGATCGATACGCTGGAGAAATTCGTGAAAAAGGCAATGGCGGTGCACCTCGAGATCATGCGGTCGGAAATCGAATACGCAAGAGCAAGCGATCGTTGTTACGGGATTTTAAACTGGATGTTCAACGATATCTGGGGGTGCGGAACGTGGTCCGTGATCGATTTTTACGGCGAGAAAAAGCCGGTATTCTACATTCAGAAAGCCGCTTTCAGACCGGTGCACGCGTTCTATGCCTACTCGGAGAAGACGGTGAATCTTTACGTCTGCAACGACAGGCTCACTCCCGTGGATCTTACGCTTTTCTATGCGCAAAAGGGGCTTGACGGTAAGGTTTACCGGGAGAAAACCGAAAAGATCACCGTGCCCGCCGGCGGAAAATACGTGCGAAAAGCCGTCGGATTCGATCCGTCCGTCAAAAACGCTTATCTCGTTGCGGAAATCACGGGGGACGAAGAAGACAAGAGCGTGTATTTTTACGATCTCTGGAAAGACAAAACCTTTGTTACCGATCTTTCCGTCGAAAAAGAAAAAACGGGCGAAAACGAGTTTTCGCTGAAGATCCGTGCGGGAAAGTTTGCCCGGCTTGTATTTATCGATACGCCTTATCGGGCAAACCCCGTAATTTCGGACAATTATTTCGATATGGAGCAAGGCGATGAGAGGACGATTACAGTGAAAACGGCTGTCCCCGTCTCTGCGGAAGAGATCACCGTGAAAACATATGCCGACCTATGGGTCGATTAAAGGGCTTTTTGAGCCGTAAAACAAGGCGATCGGAAAAACGGATCCTTCGGGGTCCGTTTTTTGATCGCTCGATTTTTCGCGGACGGTTGCCATTTCCTTCCGCTTATGATATAATAGAATACAATGAAAATAAAGAAAAGGGGATAAAAACGGAAATGGAACGATTGGCAGAGGATCTTTTAAGTGGGTATGAAACGGAAAATTCGTGCCGGAAAGGGATTTTCGGAATAAGAACGGGAAAGGTTTTCGGATTAAAAGGAGAATACGACGAGAAGGTTTTTGCGGAACTTTCCGATAAAATAAGGAAAAAGCTGGGGGATCCCGATTTCGTACACGGAGAGCTCGGTTACGTATGGAAAATGGGCAACGGGTTCCTCACATGCGGCGTGACCGAAATAAGTTACGGTTGTGACAGAACGGAAGTCGGTATTTATAAAAAACTTCCGCTCGGGAAAAAAGTGGCGTTTTCCGATTACGCGGAAATTACGGATAGGGTGAAACGGATCTTTGCCGAACGCGGCATATCCGTTTCGGGCAATCTTTTTTATTTCTGGAAAGGTTATTTCTTTTTCTTTCGGGGACAAGATAAAACTTATATGCTGAGCATCGTGAGAAAACGTTTCGTCTTTGCCTATTCGGCTACAGAGCGCCGCAGCGACGGAGCGGAAACAGCGCGCCCTGTTTTCAGACGGGAAAAGAGATTGCGGCGGTGCGATGCCGACGAGATCGCCGGCGAATCGGAAAACTGTCTGGATTCCGTCAAAGCCGTGTCGGGTGAGAAATACGAACAGCCTGCGAAGTGAAAGTCGCGGGCTTTCTTTTTCCCCGCCTTTTATTGCATTTTTCGTTCTGCGTTTTACGGTATGCCAGGCAAGGTTCGTATTACTCTTGCCTGGCATCGGGAAAGGAAATGCCCGGTATCGCATGGCGGGCGCGGATCCGGGCGTAAAAGAGGCGGTTGGCATAAATAATGTAAGAAAAAGGTAAATTTCACGTTGCCGGAATGTAAACATGGCACGTTTTAGTAATTTTCGGACTGATTTTTGTATTGAATTATCGGCTGCGGAGTTGTATAATGATACCGGAAGAACGAAAGGCGGGCGAAGAGCCGGTCGGCAAACGAAAAGCGGATCGGGTAAGAAAGAGAAAACGCAGACCGGAAAGAGAACGAAAGCGATCCGGAAAGCTGCGCCTGCACGGCGAAACAAAGGTCGATCACTCGGGAACGGCATATTTTTATGCCGGAACCGGGTTTTGTGATTTTTATTCTGCAGATCTCTTCCGCCGAAGGCGTGCGTTTCGTCGTTTGTCCGGAAAAGGATCGTCCGGAAAACGAGTGTCCGGAAAACGAGTGTCCGGATAAACGCCCGTTCCGGAAACGGAATCCGGAAAGACTGCCTCCGGACGGAGAAGAGATTTCAAGGAGAAAGTGTTATGAGAAAAGCGAAAAAGTTTTTAAGCCTTATAGCGGCATCCGTTTTGTTTGCCGCATGCGTTTCGTGCGGGAACAAAACGCCGTCCGGTTCGTCTGACGGGGCGGGTACGACGTCTGCAGGCGAAAGCGCGGGTGAATCGGGCGATTCTCTGCCGGAAGGGCTTATCGATACGGGGGTAGCAAAGGAATACCTTCCCGTGGTGAACGAGCTGAAAAAATACGGCGGCGAAGTAAACGTGGATATGATATTCGGCAAGCACGAAGCGGGCTGGAAAGCGGTGAAACAGGCATATCAGGCGCTTCAGCCGGACGTTACCGTAAACCTCAGGTCGCACGGCGGAAGCGATTACGCCACGGCGATCAAGCAGGAATTACAGAACGATTCCACATCGCTCGGCGTGTTTGCGGGAAACTATGTGAACACCCTTGTTCCTACCTACGGTTACGATTTCAAAGCGAGCGCGCTCGACAGTAAGAACGTTTACGCGGGCAATAAGATCTGGCGCGACGTTTTAACGACGCAGGCTTATACCATGAACACTTCCTCTACCGGGGTGGACACGTTGTACGTCATGAACTCTCAGTCTCTCGAAACATGCTGGTATGTGAATGCGGACGCTTTCAAAGAAGCGGGCGTTACCGACGAAAAGGGGAATGCGCTTTTGCCGCAAACGTGGAACGAACTGATCGACATCTGCGCAAGGCTGCAGGCGAAAGGATACCAGAGCCCTCTCGGGCTTGCCGGCAATGCCGACGCGCTCACGGGTACGCAGTTTGCCTGGCTGTTCCGTGTTTACGGCGATCAGTATTACCGCGATCTTCTCGGCGACGTTCAGGCGAAAGAGGGCGACTGGTGCTACACGAAACTGAAAAACGGTTTCTCTCTCGATCTCGACGATCCCCAGCCGGAAGCCGCGAAAAAGTATAATCCGAATATGATCCGCGTGTACAACGCCGTGCTCGACGAGACGACGAAGTATATGGATTACGTGGGACCCAAAAGCGATAAATACAGATGTTTTCTCGAAAACCTCGGCAAGATCAAACCCTATCTTTCCGGCTTTTTCTCCGCAAATTCTTTCGATAACGTGAGAGACCTTTTCCTTGCAAACAAAGCGGATAAATCGAGCCCCGTCATTCTGCTCGATTACGTCGGCTTCGGGCTTTCTTTCGAAAACGACATCAAGGACGCCGGCGACAGAAAGTTCTCCATCGCGATGTTCGATTATCCCTATATGGAGTGTCCGCACGAAACGAAACATTGCACCACGAACTTTGTCCGCGACGTCGGCGGTAACGGCGGCTATCTTTCTCTCTACGCAAAGGGAAGATCGGTCGAAGAAGTGGAGAAATACCTCGATTTCATCAAGTTTTTCATGTCTCCTTACGGACAGTCCGTTTTCTGCAACGGCATGGCGAAGAAAAACGCTTCTCCCGACGGGCTTACCACCGTTAAAAATGTGGTGATGAGCGACGAATGGACGGCATATTTCAACGGAATGGAAGAAACGTGGGGCGTTAAGTTCAACGGGCTTTGCGATATGAATCCCTTCCAGAGAATGTATTCTCACGGCGGGTCTACTTCCTATTCGCAGGCGTTCGGCGGTTATATGCAAAGATATTTAAGCGGGAAAGACAGCATCGATACGGCTATGAACGGCTGGGCGGATAAGATCGTCGGATATTACGAAGATCAGTTCTCGTCCAGAGGATATAAGAGCACCTGTTACAAAGTTCCCGAGGACAACCCGAAATCGTAAGAGGAAATCATGAAACGAATCAAATTTCTTATCGTCGCCGCGATCTGTTTCGTCGTCGCGGCGGCGGGGATCGTGATCCCGTTTACAGCTCTCGCGCTCGACGTTTCGGCAACGAAGCTGTCGTCCGCAAACGAGCTTTCCACTTTCGAGAGCTCTTATACGGGGGATACTTATTACACGGGAGATAAAAAGGGAAACGTGTACGAGACGGACGAAGAGGGAAACGCCGTCCGCTCCCTTTCCGTTTTCGGAAAAGAGATCATACAGAAGATCACCGTGATAGACGAAAACAGGATCCTCGTTTGCGGCAGCGCGAGCGGGGTAGCCCTGATCGATAAAAACTTCGGCGTGCTCGCCCGTCTCGAACTTCCTGGAATTTTCATGACGGCAAGCTATAAAGCCACGGCGGAAGGAGATATGTTCTGGTTCGGGATCAGCTCCAATGCCAATCTTACCGACCTGTATCTTTTTTCCTATGTATTAAGCGGCGATACCTTTACCGAGGTCGCCGGCGACGAGTTTTATACCTTACAGGGGGACGAGGGGCAGGAAACGGTGAAGGATTCCAATATGGTAACGAGAAACGTGACCGTATCGGAAGACGGGAAGTATCTTTACGTGTTTTCCAGAAAGGGGATCGTTTACAAAGTTTCGTCCGACCTTTCCCTTCTGACCGACCGAGTGGATTCTCTGAAAAAATTTCACGTGGCGGAGTACGTCGCGCCGGACGAAATTTATACCGTGGTATACGACGAGGAGACGCAGCTGTTTTATTACGCGCTTCGCAGCGGCGAACTCGTGAAAATGACGACGGATCTCGAAACCGAAACGCTTACGACTTTCCCCGAAGTGGTGGCGAGCATCCGTTACGATCAGAAAAATAAGATCATTTACGTGCCTTATCTGTTGAACGACGATCTTACCGCCGTGAATGCGGAAAACGGGGAGATCCTGTATTCCTTCAAAGCGAAACACAACATTACCTATGTGTTTGCCTACGAAAAAGGAAATAAACTGTTTGTCGTAAACAATGAGGAAGACGTTTCCTCCGCTTTTTCCTACAACCTTTCCACCGTTCGTTTTTCGAACAGCGTGAAAACGTGGAAAACGATCCTGTTCGTGCTGGCGGGGGCGGCGGTCGCGATCGGCGGTATTTCGCTTGCCTGTTTCCTTTCGTCGGCGTTTGCAAAAAAGACGACAGGGGGAGTGAAATATTTCTTCCGCGGGCTTTACAAAGGGAAACTGATCTATCTCGTGATGCTTCCTTCGCTTGCCCTTCTGATCGTTTTCTGCTATTATCCCGCGATCGCTTCCGTTTTTAATGCGTTTTACGATTATTCGGCGGGAACGGCGAAAATCTTTGTGGGACTTAAGAATTTCGGCGAGATCGTTCACGATATCTATTTCGGCGAGATGGTGAGAAATATGTTTATTTTCATGATCTCGGACTGTGTGCTCGCCCTTCTGCCGCCCGTATTCTTTGCGTTCTGTCTGTCGATCATGCGGAACAAAAGATATTCCAAATTTATGCGGTTTGCCCTGTTTTTTCCCGGTATTCTGCCCGGCATCGCGACTTCGCTTTTGTGGAAGAACGGTATTTACGGCGAATACGGCGTGATCAACACGATTTTAAAGGCGATGAATCAGTCGCCGATCGCTTTTCTCGGACAGGAAAAAACGAGCGTGGGATCTCTCGTGTTCATGGGGTTCCCGTGGGTGGGGTCGTACCTCATTTTCTACGGCGCGCTCATGAACGTTCCTCCCGAGATCTACGAATCAGCGGAACTCGAGGGATGTAAACTCTTCCGCAGGCTGATCTCGATCGACGTTCCCTTTATCATGGGGCAGATCAAATACGTGTTCATTATCACCTTTATCCATTCCGTGCAGTCTCTCGGAAAACTTCAGGCGACGACGAAGGGCGACGTTGGCACGATGACGCCGATGTATAAGCTTTATATGTACCTCAACAACAACGAGTACGGCATGGCTTCCGCAATGGCGGTCATGATGATGATCGTGCTCTCCGTGGTAACGGCGATCAATATGAGAAACAAGATCAGGTCGGAGGCTTCGTATGCATAAGACGGTCAGACTGAAATATTCCGAAAAAAGATCGATCCAGATCACGATCACCGTGATCACTTCTCTTTGCGTGGTGTTCTGCCTGATCCCGCTGTTCATGACGATCATCAACAGCGCAAAGAGCAACTACGAGATCCGGACGAGTATTTTCGCTCTTCCGAAAAAAATTAATTTCGCCAATTATTCCAAGGCGTTTTCGGAAATCGGCGGCAACATTTTAAACAGCGTGCTCGTCGCGGCGGTGGGCGGATTTTTAAGAATGGCGTTTGCGGCGGTGGTCGCGTATCTGTTCGCTCAGAAAGAGTTTATGGGAAAAGAGTTTTTCTTTTACCTTTACCTCACGATGATGTTTGTCCCTTCTATCCTGGGAACGTCCGTTCTGTATGCATTCACCTATAAAGTGCATCTGATCGACAGTTACTGGGGAATGTGGCTTCCGTATATCGGCGGCGGACAGGCGGGCGCGATCTTTTTGTTCCGCACCTTTTTCCGCCAGCAGCCGAAATCGGTGATCGAAGCCGCCAAGCTCGACGGCGCGAACGATTTCCATATCTTTCTGATGATTGTGATCCCTCTGGCGATCCCTATCATCATTTACGGGTTTATTCAGGGCTTTTCCAGTTATTATAACGATTATCTCTGGCCGTCGCTCGTGATGAAAACGGAAACGAAAATGACCCTTATGGTCGTTCTCATTCGCAAAAGCGGTATTTACGAAGCGAACGACTGGGGCGTGGTTTACGCGATGTATCTCATTTCGAGCATCCCGCTTATCGTTACGAGCGGCATTTCGCTGAAATTTTTCTCGTCGGGCGGGTTTGCTTCCGGCATGAAGTTGTGATTCAAAGGTTTTCGTCCGCTTGCCCGATCGCTCGGGGCGGCGTTTGCCCCGGGCATCCGGGTGTCGCCGGAAACGAAGAGGGCGGCGGATAAAAGAAAAATATCGGAGGAAAAATTATGAAAGGCAAAAAACTGATCGCTGCGCTTCTTGCGATCGTAACTCTCTTTTCGCTGTTTGCGTTTTCGGCTTGCGAAAACAACGAAGGAAACTCTGCGGGGGAATCGACGAAAGAATCGGCAAGCGAATCTGCCGGCGAATCCGTTCCCGCGAAAACGGAATATACCGTGACGTTCGATTCTCAGGGCGGTAGCACCGTGGAAAGCCAGGTGGTGAAAGCGGGCGGAAAGGTGACGGAACCCGACGAACCGACCCATCCGGAAGGAACGTTTATCGCCTGGGTGACGGATCCAGCCGACCCCGCGAGCGAATTTAACTTCATCACCACGACGGTCAATTCGGACATCACCCTTTATGCGTCGTGGGATATTTCCTACACGGTATATTTCTGGAGTACCGCGGAAGACAACCACAAAACGGACAGCGACGGCGCGTGGACGTACGAAGCGACCACGACCGTGAAGAAAGGACAGAAGGTAGAATATCTCAACAAAGCCGTCACTTCGGGCTGCCGTTATTATAAATGGTATCTCGATAAGGAAATGACGAAGGAATTCGACAAGGAAACGCCGATCAACGGCAATCTCGATCTTTACGGCGTTCCCGAATTTTTCGACAGCTGGGATTTCGCGAACGGCAAAGAATGGTGGTATACGAGAGTACAGACGGGCAGAGACGACGGAACGAAGATCACCGAAGAAGACGGGTATATCAGAGTGGATCTGCATTCTTCCAATTCGGTCGACGTGGGGATCCGCACGGACGGCTTATATCTGCCCGTGAAAGATTATTCCACCCTGAAGATCGTTTATAAATGTCTCGGCGATCCTTACCGCGTGAATATTTTCTATAACACTTCGAAAATGGCTTCTTTCGGCGACGACACGAGCTGGAAGAACACCGCGTCGATCAGAAAGAACATGAGTGAAGCGGATGACTGGCAGACCCTCGTGATCGACCTCAGAAACTGGACGAACAATTATTCGAAATACGAGAACGAACCCGATTATCTCCGTTCGTTCCGTCTCGATTTTCCCCTTCGTTCGGAAGGAGACAAAGTGACCGTTCTTCTCAAATCGATGGCATTCGGTTCGGAAACTTACGATACGTACGATTCCACGCCTGTTTCCGAAGAAGATCCTGCGCTTTCTTCCGTGACCTACGATTTCGCGAAGGAGACGAGAGATTATTCTCTTCTCGGCTGGCAGACCACTTCCACCGAAGATTCCGCTTATCACAGATACAACGATCTCCTTCCCGGAAAGGACTACGCGACCGCAACCTTCAGAAAGGACGAGGCGGCGGAAGCGACCGCAGAGGAAAGCGTCAAAAAGACGAGCTACCCGAGCATCGAAAACACGATGATCGATTATTCGGTGGACACGTCGAAGATGAACGCCATCTCCCTTCGCTATAAGGCGACGGCGAATATGAAAAAAGTGATGCTCAGCGTGATGCCGCAAGGCAGCGTCGCATGGTACGGCAACGCCTGGTTTACCCTTCCGGAAGCGGCGTTGACCGGCGAATGGCAGACCCTTACGATTTCCGTAGCGGAGTATGCTTATAACTACTACGAAGTCGACGCGGGCGACGGCTTTAAAACGCTGATCGAAGAAAAGAGCATGCCGAACCTTTTCGGCGGCAAGATCAGAGGGATCCGCTTCGCCTTCGATATCGACGTTTCGGAAAACGACGTCGCGACGATGCAGATCGCTTCGATCGTTCTCGGAAGCGGTACGGAAAACGCGCAGATGATCGAGGGTTGCAGCAAGGAGACTTCGGAAGAAAAAGTCATCACGAGCAACATTGCCGTAGACGACGAAGCGGGCACCATGACGTGGGATTTCACGAAGGGCGCAGGCAGATGGTTTGCCCATAAAGACGGCGCGGCGAACGATAAGTTTATCGCGACTGCCGGCGAAGACGGTTTGAAAGTCGCTTATCTCGCCAACGCTACGGTAGGACTTATGGTGACCGGACTTTCCGTAGATACGGCAAAATACGATACCGTGAGCTTCCGTTTCAAACCGAGCAAAAATCACGGCAATTACAGGGCGTTTATCAAATGCGACAACGGCGGATGGATCGCTCTCGGCAATACGAGAAACAACAAGAGCGCGGATATTAAGATGACGACGGACGAAAACGGCGTGATCACCGTTACCTTCTCGCTGAACAAAACCGGTTATCAGGGAGCTCTTACCACGATCCGTCTCGACGCGCAGATGGCAACCGCGGTCGGCGACAGTGCGACGGAAGCGAGAGATATCGTTTATTACGATATCGTCCTTTCCAAAGCGGCATAAAACATTTTGTTTCCGGCGCGGAAAGTTTTTCGCGCCGGAGAAAAACGTTTTCGGTGCAAATCGGCATAATTTTATAATTTTCCGAAAAATAGCGGGACAATCCGACAAAAAAATGGTATAATCGAAGAAAGTTAAGTCGGAGGACTTTATGCAGCTCAAGCACTATTTCGAAATGAAGGAGATCTTCTCCGCGGAGATCGGGGCGGAATCGGCGTGTAACTACGTCACCGTCGAGGCGGAATCCGCCGTGTGGCTGAAATGCCGGTTGCTTTTCACCACGACGAGCGGAGTGCAGAAAACGGAGGTTTTCCCGATCATACGGGGAAAGAATACCTATTGCGGCTTCATCGCCGCGCTTGAGAAGGGTGAAGAGATCGCCGTGATCACGGAGATCGTCCTGTTTAACCTCGAAAACGCAAAAGGTCTCGTTTCGCTGAAGAAAATAGCGTTCGGAACAAGGGAATATCCCGATACGAAAAGGGAGATCTTCAACGAATATCTCCGTTGCGGAACGGATCCGCGGTTCGGGATTTCGCTTAACTTTTTAACGCCGGAAAAGTACACGGCGGAAATTGTCGGCGGGGAACTGAAATTCCTGGACAAAAAGGAAGGGCGAGGGGTCAACCTTCTGAATCGTTACGAAAAAAGCAGAAGTTTCGCGCAGAACTATTACGGGGCGTTAAATCCGCCGTATTCGCCTTCTCTTCTGTTCGGCGGGCTCTGGAAATACAATCCCGTACAGAGCGGCGACAGTTTCGGCAATAACGCAAAACTTCTCGATTTTTATGCCGACGACAAAAAGATCCGTTTTAAAGTGAAGCCCCTCGACAGGGCGAAAAACAACGAGCCGTGCGATTCGGTGATGGAAACGGAATATTCCGTTTCCGGGAAATTGCTGAAAATGCATTGCGAGTTTTTCGATTATTCCATGTTCGATCATCGCTGGGGCAGACTGAGGGCGCAGGAGTTGCCGTCTCTTTACGTAACGCCTCTTCTCGGTCGGTTTCTGTACGTAAAGGATAAAACGCTCACCGTATGCGACGATCTCGGTTACTGGGCGGAAATGCCGTATAAATCGGAACAGCATTTCATCGCCGCGGGCAACTGGAGCGCGTGGGTGAATGCGGAAGGGTTCGGCGTCGGGCTTTATTCGCCCCATACGAAACATCACTATGCGGGCAGGCTCGTTCTTCCGGAAGACGATCTCACGCGGGACGACGTGAAGTCTACCTCGTACACGGCGGCGATCGGGTATTTCGACCTGAAGAATCTCGAAACGATCGTTTACGACTGTTATCTCACGATCGGGCATTTTACGGAGATCAGGAAAACCTTCGACGAACTGAACAGGAACCTCCTCCGCGGGAGGGAAAAGGCATGAAAAAGAAGGAGTTTAATTTTTCTCCTTTTTCCGATCTGATCGTTTTCGGGTTTTCGCGGAATGCGGGCGGAGCGGAAAGGCCCTCTTATTTCGGAAGGCATTATTCTCTCGTGATCTCGCTGAGCGGGACTGCCGAAATCGAGTTCGAAGAGGACGGCAGAAGGTTTTCCGTTCCCGCAGAGCGCGCCGCGCTCATCGCGCCCTATACGATCTGGAACGTAAAAAACGCAGGCGAATATTTCGCCGTGTGGTTTGACGGAGAGATCGCCGAACGCGCCGTAAACGCGGCGGACGGGGCGTCTGTTTTCGAAATCGGAAAAGTGGTTTTATCCGAGATCGCCGATGCCGACGGGGAGAACGGGGACGAGTTTTCCGAACTTCTGAAGGTTTCCGCGATCGTTCTTTCCTCTCTTTCGTTTGCGAAGAATACGGGGCGGGAAAAGGTCGGCGGAAGCGGCAATAAGGTGATAGACCGCTTTATCTCCTATATCGAAGAAAATTACAACAAAGATCTGAAATCGGCGGACGTATGTGCGGAATTCGGCTTAACGCGTTCCGCTCTCAATCATACGATAAAACGGGTCCTCGGCGTTTCGCCGCATCGGTTTCTTATCATGACGAGGATCAAAAAAGCAAAAGAACTGCTGCGGAATACCGACATGAGCGTAGAGGCGATATCCTATCTCGTCGGTTACGAATACTGCGGGCATTTCTGCAACGAATTCAAGAAAAACGTAGGGATCACTCCGGCGGAATACCGCAAAAAAATATATATCTGAGAAAATTACGGTCGCTGCGGCGCTCCGGTCGGAAACGACGGCGTCCGGAGCGGGCGGCTCGCGTCGGGAAGATCCCCGCGCGAAAGGAGTTTTTAACCGATGAACGGAACAAAGAGAACGGCGGCTCTTGTCGCGGCGGGTATTTTGCTGTTTTCCGCCTGCGCATGCGGCGGTATGCACCCCGGCGGGAACGACGGGGGGAGCGCGGGCGAAAGCGAGAACGTATCGGAAAGCGAACGCGACAGCGTGCCCGGCGGCGATACGGACGAGGGAGAAAAATTGAATTTCAGAAGTATTCTCGGAAAACAGAATTTTACGCTCGCCCCCGGCGAAAAGAAAACGATAACGATCGCAAAAAACATCGGCGGTGCGAATTATTTTAAACTGGAAATCGTAACGCCCGTAAATCTCGAGGGTACGTTCGATTACGCCGATGCGGCAACGGACGAGAGAAAACGCGAGACTTTCTTTGTCGAAAAGGAAACAAAAGAACCGTTTTATCAGCTTATAGACTGGTATTCCCGCGTCGGTGTCCCCACGAGAGAAAATGACGAATCCTATTATAAAATTCCCGAAACGTGGTATGAAAGGAAGGAATACGACAAGCGCGTCGATTCGGTTTCTCTTACGAACAAGGGAGGGGAAACGGCGGAGATCGGGATCGTTTCTCTATCGGTTGCCGAAAGAGCGATGGTACTTGACAAAACCGTGTATCTCGAAAACGATTATATCAGAGCGGGCGTCAACCTCGGTTGGGGCGGAGGGGTAGGCTTCCTTACCCGCACGGATAAAAATATTCAGCAGGTGGTGATCGGGAACGAAAACGCCGTAGGGGTGAATTACGGAAAAAAAGAGGGGGCAAAACTCGTTGCGGACAGGGTAAATCTGATCAACTCTTCTACGGCGGGGCGCAGTGCGCAGGTTTCGCTGTACGGGAAGAATACGGACGACGAAACGTACACGCGCGGGATTTACCGCACCACGAAAAAAGAGTGGCCATACAACCCCGTTCAGTGCGGGGATCAGTGGGATACCCATTCTCAGGTGGTTGATTACAGGATCGGAAAAGATAAAATTTATATCAAGACCCGTCCGCGCGACTGGGCGACGTGCGAAAGCACGAAATCCTACACGGAGTGTACCTATTCGATCGACGGCAAAGTGGTAAAGGCGGAGAACCGCTATTACGACTGGACGGGGCTTACGCACGATAAATACGACGAAAACGGCGAACTCGTGCCGAACAAACGGAATCAGGAGATCCCCGCGCTTTCGGCGATCGTTCCCCTGAACACGATGGTTTTATATGAGGGGGACGATCCGTGGACGGGGAAAAACCTCACCTATCTGAAAAATCTCGGGTACTGGTCGGTCGCGAGCGGGCAGGCGGGAAACTATCTTTCCACCACAAAAGCGAAGGAATGCTGGGCGGCGTGGGTCAACGCGGACGATTTCGGTCTCGGGCTTTACGTCCCCGATATTACGAAAGCCGTTGCGGGGAGACACCTGAATTATAATCTCTCTTTCACGGGGCTTGCCGACGCGCAGATCCAGTTCAACTATCTTACCTTCCTCGGCGTGTTTGCTCTCGAATCTTACGAACCTTTGTCTTATGAATTTTATCTCACGGCGGATAACGTTACGCAGATGCGGAGAACGTTCAAAGCGTTGAACGATTCCGGCTCGTGCCGTAACGACGACGTGAAAAAATGGCAGATGAAATAATTTCTTTTCCGCCCGCGGACGCGTTTGACGATCGGTGCGGGCGGCACGATTTCTTCCCGTAAGGGAAAACGGCAGTTTATGGACGAAAAAGATCTGAAAAACCCAATCGCATATTACAGGGCGAAACCCTTCTGGTCGCTGAACGGCGATCTTTCGGAAGAGGAGACGAACCGCCAGGCGGAAGCCTTCCGGAAGATGGGTTTCGGCGGCGCTTATCTTCATTCCCGCACGGGACTTGTCACGCCGTATATGGGTGAAAAATGGCTTTCGCTGATCGGAAAAGGCGCGAAAAAGCTTTCTTCTCTCGGCTTAGAGGCTTATCTGTACGACGAAGATCGCTGGCCTTCCGGGACCTGCGGCGGCAAGGTGACGGAAAAACCGGAATACAGGCTGAAATCTCTTGTTGTCGACCCCGGCAGGGAAGGAGATTTTAACTTTTTCGTGAAGTTTGCCGGCGATCCCGGAAAGGGAGAAATGACGGCATACCGCATTGCCGAAGGCGAGAGAAAAGAGGAGGAAACGCTTGTCGGTTTTTCCGTAAAGGAGCAGGCGAAAGAAGCGTTTTACAACGGAAATACCTATGTGGATCTGATGAACGATGAAGCCGTGAGGTATTTTTTCGAAACCACGTACGAGAAATACAGGGAGAGCTTGGGAGACCTGTTCGGGAAGGAGATCTGCGGGATCTTTACCGACGAACCGCACCGCGGATGTTTTTTCAACGGATTCGGGCAGAGCGGAGAAGACGCTTTATTCCGTTTTCCCTATACGGGGAAGGCGTTTGCAAGATACCGCGAACTGTTCGGCGAGAAAATCGAAGAAAAGCTCCCCGAGATCGCTTTTCGTTTTTGCGAAGAAGAGTTTTCGCGCGCGGCATACCGCTACACGGAAACCTGTCTCGATCTCTTTCTTTCCGCCTTCTTCAAACCTTACCGCGATCTTTGCCGGAATTACAAACTGAAATTTACGGGGCATCTTTTAAACGAAGACGATCTTGCCGGGCAGGCATTGATGTGCGGAGATCTGGCTGCTTGTTACTATTATATGGATGAGCCCGGGATCGACAATCTCGGTTCCACGGCAACTCATTTTGCCGCCGTGAAAACGTGTTCGTCCGTTGCGGAGCAGTTCGGGAAAAAACGCGTTGTTTCCGAGCTTTACGGCGCTACGGGCTGGCAGACCCCTTTTGCGAGATACAAAGCGATCGGGGACTGGCAGACAATGCTCGGCATAAATTCCCGCTGTACTCATCTTTCATGGTATACGATGAAAGGGGAATCCAAACGGGACTATCCCGCGAGCATTTCCGTACAGTCCGCCTGGTGGAAAGATTATGCCTGTGTGGAAGATTATTTCGCGAGGATGTCCCTCGCGCTGTCGGGGGAAAGCCTTGCGGAAACGCTTGTCATTCATCCCGTGGAAAGCGTGTGGGGCTTGGCGAGACTCGGCGGTTTCGATGCGCCGTTCCGGGCAAAAAGCGAACTGTTCCGTTCGGTCGAACAAAAGTACAGAAGTCTTTCCGAAGCCCTGGTTTATGGCGGGGTCGAGTTTGATTACGGGAGTGAAATTTTATTAAAAGCCAACGGAAAAGTCGATAAACAGACGATTTTGCTCGGAAACAAACGCTATGGAAGAGTGGTTGTTTACGGGTTGTATTCGATGCGGCGGGAAACGTTCGAACTGCTGAAGGAATTTTGCGGAAACGGCGGAGAAGTTATTTTCGGCGGGGGATATCCGTCGGTCGTCGGCGGGGAAAAATACGAAGGAAGCTTTTTCGGAGAGTATTTCGGCGGAGACGAAAGGGCGCTTGCGGAAAAACTGAAGGAGAAACAGGATTTTCCCGTTTTTTCGGAAACGACCGAAGGCGTGATCTCCCGCATAAAGGGAAAGAGCGATTTTGCGGAATTTACGTTTGCCGTCGTGAATACGGACAGAGAGAACGGAAAAACCGTCCGCATGAAAATAAAGAACGGGTATGTCGCAAAGACGTTCGACCCGAGAACGGGCGAAGTCGGAAACGACCTGTTTTCGGGAGAAATCATTCTTTCCCTTTGCGGAACGGAAGAAAAAGTTTTCTTCGTCAACCGCGGGGAAATAACGGAGTGCGCGCCGCACGGTGACGATCGGCTTCGTCCCGGCGAAACCGTAAAACTGCCTTCGGAATTCGCATATTCTCTTTCCGAGCCGAATATACTTGTTCTCGATCGGGCGGTCATGACGGTGAAGGGCGAGGGAAAAGGAGAAAAAGAACTGATTTTTCACGATAACGATCTCCGCGCCTTTGCCGGGCTTCCGCTCCGCGGCAGAAATATGTTTCAGCCGTGGTTTAAAAAGGAGACCTGCAAACCGCTGAACGTCGTTACGGAATTTAAGTTCCGTATCGAGGAGATTCCGGAAAGTATCGATCTGATCGGGGAAGACCTTGGTCTGTTCGAATTTTCGCTGAACGGAAAAAAACTCGGCGGAAAGCCTTGCGCCGCGGGTTTTGCGGATCGTTGCTTTGAAAAAATCGCGATCGGAAACGGGTCGGCGAAAAAAGGGGAGAACCTGTTGCGGGCGTCGTGCGTTTTCGACGGGGATCCCGCGCTTGAAAACTTTTATCTCGCCGGGAATTTCGGGGTGAAAACGGAAGGAAGTTATGCGGCGATCGTCCGCCTTCCCGATAAGCTGCATTTGGGGAACGTGTGCGAACAGGGGCTTCCTTTTTACGGCGGAGAGATCGTATACGATCTGCCGGTCGGGAAAGGGAAATACGAAATAAAAGTCGATTACGGCGGGGCGACCGCAAAGGTCACGGTTTCGGGAAAGAACGGGATAAAGGAATGCAAAATGCTTGCTTTTCCGCCTTATAGAGCCACATTTATTTCCGAAGGAGAAAGCGTTTCGGTTACGGTTTCTCTGTCGAGAAAGAATGTTTTCGGACCTTTGCACAGGGATGTCGCCGATCCGCCCTCGACCGTTCCTTTGCATTTCAGGCTGACGGGCGAACACAGAAGGGAGGAATTCGTACTGATGAAAAACGGGCTTTTGAAAGCGGAAATTCGGAGAATATCGAAATGATGGAACAAACGGAATATCTCGGCGGAGACACCCTTTATCTGATGCCGTCCGTCGGGCATACGCAGAGCATGGGTATCGTGCTGCAAAGCGATAAAGGCGTCGTTGCGATCGACGGCGGAACGGCGAACGAGAGCCGCAATCTCGAAGATCTTTTACGGAAACTCGGCGGAAGAGTGAACGCATGGTTTCTGACCCATCCCCATCACGATCACATTCAGGCGCTTACGGGCATTGCCGGACGGGGAAGGATCCGGATAGACAAAGTTTATTACGACTTTCCGCCCGAGGATTACATCGCGGAGCTCGAAACGCGGGATCACAGGACGTCCTGCGTGCCGGCACTCGAAAGTGCGATAAAAAATGCCGGGATCCCGACCGAAAAACCGGTAAAGGGAGAAACGATCGGCGCGGCGGGGTTTGAGTTTATTCCTCTTTCCACGGGAATCGCTTTCGAAAACGATCTGAACTGTTCGTCGATCGTATACAAAGTGAAAACGCGGGGAAGCGATATTCTCATTCTGGGGGACATGAATTTCAAGCGGCAACGGGAAGTGACGGACGAATTCGGCTGTCTTCTGCCGTCGGATATCGTGCAGATGGCGCATCACGGACAACAGGGCGTAAACGAAGAATTCTATAAGCTCGTAAATCCGAAGGTTTGTCTGTGGTGCACGCCGGAATGGTTGTGGAATAACGACCCTTGCGGAAAGGGGTATAATTCGGGTCCGTACAAAACGCTCGAAACCCGGGCGTGGATCGAAAAAACGGGAGCAAAAAATATAAACGCATTCGATAAAACGGCAATTTTAAAATAAAAACAGGCAAAAGCCGGGCATAATTTGCGGCTGATGCCGAGCTTTGATCCGACCGTCGGTTTGTTCTTCGGCAAACCGGCGATTATTTTACGGAAAAAGGGCGTTTCTGCCCGCCGTCGCGGGGTCGGAGGGAACGGCGGCAAAGGAGGGATAACAGAATAACATGTTGAAAGATATTTACATAAAACTTAATATCACGTCGCCCGTAGCGGTGATCATCGTTTCCGTTTCGCTCATGCTGATCTGCGGTTTTCTGATGACAAGGCTGACGAAACTTCTGAAACTGCCGAACGTTACGGCATATATTTTTGCGGGGATCCTTCTCGGACCCTATTGTTTCGGGCTGATCCCCGAAAGCGTGATCGAAGGTTCGGCGTTTCTGTCCGATATCGCGCTCGCATTTATCGCATTTTCCACGGGAGAATTTTTTACGTTTTCTTCGCTGAAGAAAAACGGAGCGAAAGTGGTTCTGATCACGGTGCTCGAGGCGCTTACGGCTTCCGTCGCGGTGTTTCTCGTTTCCTTTGCGATTCTGAAACTCGACCTGGCTTTTTCTCTCGTGATCTCCGCGCTTGCGGCGGCGACCGCCCCCGCTTCCACCGTAATGACGATCCGTCAGACGGGCGCGAAGGGGGATTTCGTGGATACGCTTTTGCAGGTCGTCGCGCTGGACGATATCGTGGGGCTTGTCGCTTACAGCGTGGCGATATCGGTGGCGGTAGCCCTTTCTTCCGGCGTATTCAGTGCGGGAAGTGTGGTGAAACCCCTTCTTCTGAATCTCGGCGTTCTCCTCCTCGGCGGTTTTTTCGGCGTTCTGATGAAATGGCTGATGCCGAAAAAGCGTTCCACGGACAATCGCCTGATCATTTCGATCGCCCTTTTGCTGTTTTTTTGCGGGATCTGCGCCGTGCTCGACGTTTCGCCCCTGCTCGGATGTATGTCCATGGGAACGGTTTATATCAACCTGACGGGAGACGATAAGCTGTTCAAACAACTCAATTACTTTTCCCCGCCCGTTTTGTTGCTGTTTTTCGTCCGCTCCGGGCTGAACTTTAAGCTCGATTCTCTCGTGAACAATTCGGCGGCGATCGGCAGCGTGCCCCTTATTGCGGTGGGCGTGTGCTATTTCGTGGCGCGTATCGTCGGGAAATACGGCGGCGCGTATCTCGGCTGTCTTGCCGTGAAGAAAGATAAAAAAGTGAGAAATTATCTCGGGTTCGCGCTCGTTCCTCAGGCGGGGGTGGCGATCGGGCTTGCCGCGCTCGGCGCGAGAACGCTGGGCGGAGAGTCGGGCGTCGCGCTCGAAACGGTGATTCTGGCTTCCAGCGTGTTGTACGAACTGGTGGGACCGGCGCTTGCCAAACTGTCGCTTTACTTGTCCGGTTCCTATTCGGATAAACTGGACGACATCGTGCCGGCGCCGCCCGAAACGGAGAAACTTTCCGACGTGGAGATCCTGATCCGCAAAATCAGGGAAATACAGAAAGAAATTCCCGAACGGGAAAGCCGCCTGACGGAGGACGAGGACGCATTTTCGGAAGCCGCCGAAGAGCAATACGAGGCGGTAAGAAATAAGCTTAAGGAGAGAAAAGTATGAAAGATCCCGTTGTTATGCTGCTCGGCGAATGGGCGGGCAAAACGAATATTTCATCCGCTCTTTTACGGGTATTCATCGCCGTTGTCTATGCGTCCGTCATGGGGCTGGAACGGGCGAGCAAAAGGCATTCCGCAGGGCTGAGAACTTTTGTTCTGATCACGCTTACGTCCGCCGTATCCATCGTTCTCGATCTGATGCTTGAAAACGGAAACGGGGTATTTATTCCCGTTCTGTCCGCTTCGGCTGTGATCGGCGCGATCGCGATCAGCCTGAAATCGGTGGTGTTCAGCGCGAGAAATCAGATCAAGGGGCTTACCACCGCGGCGGGGCTTCTGGCAGGGGCTTTTCTCGGGCTTTGCGTCGGAGCGGGGTTTTATACCGTTTCGTTTGTCCTTTTTATCGCATTGCTTGTCATTCTCGCCCTTTTCCCGCGGATCGAAATTTATCTGAAGAACCGTTCCAATCATTTCGAGATCCACCTTGAACTGAAAGAAAGGGGATCTTTGCAGAATTTCGTTTCTACCATTCGCCGCCTTGGCTTAAGGATCGACGATATCGAGGCAAATTCCGCTTATGCTGGTTCCGGGCTCAGCGTCTTTTCGATCACGCTTACGATCATCAGTCCGGAACTCAAAAAATACAAAACGCATAAAGAAATAATCGAAGCTTTGAAATCTCTCGATTATATTTATCATATCGAGGAGATGAACTGACTTTTTTTCAGGAGTTCCGGCGAGCAATATCGGAAAACTCACGGGGGACGCCAAAAACTTTTGTTTTGGATGCCGGGGCAGTTGAAATTTTAAAAGGAATGTGCTAAGATAAAACGGAAGGCTCGGGTTTTCCGTCGGGAAAAGCCGGCGCAGAAAGGGGGAAAGCTATGAACGGCGTCGGAAAAGCGATGATCGATTGTATCGGATACGAGATCTGCGGGCGGAGCGGCAAAATCGCTCTGCCCGATGTTTCCGCTCCCTTCCTGTCGGAACTGTACAGGCTTTCCAAGGCTCACGATATGGCGCACCTGGTCGGAGACGCGCTTGCAAAATGCGGAATTCTTACGGAAGGGGAGACCGGAAACAAATTCGACAGGCAGTTTCTCGCCGCCGTTTACCGTGCGGAAATGCTTGACGCCGAAACGGACAGGATCCGCAAACTTTTCGTCGGGGCGAATATCGATTTCATCCCGCTGAAGGGCGCCGTGATCCGCAGGCTTTATCCCGAGCCGTGGATGCGCACAAGTTGCGATATCGATATTCTCGTAAAAGAAGAATCCCTCGGGGTCGCCGCCGCGGTTCTTTTGCAAAACGGATACCGCGAGGGAACGAAAGGCTCGCACGATATCGGGATGTATTCCGAAAACGGCGTACATCTCGAACTGCATTATCTGCTGACGGAGAAGGACGGACCCGGGCAGGCGGAACTCGTTCTCGGGAATATATGGAATATTTGCGAACGGGTCGGCGATACGTGCGAGTCTGAAATGAACGACGAAACGTTTTACCTGTATTTCATCGCACATATGGCAAAGCACGTCGTGCACGGCGGCTGTGGCGTAAAACCGTTCGCCGATCTATGGATCCTTCGTACAAAACTTCCTCAGAACGAAGAAAAACGGAACGAATTGCTTGAAATTTGCGGTTTGAAGAAGTTCGCGGACGCGGCGCGTTCTCTGACCGAAGTATGGTTCGGCGGAAAAGAGCGGACGGAGACGGATCTGGAATTTGAGAATTTCGTATTGAGCGGCGGCGTGTACGGAACTCTTGAAAACAGCGTTTTTATCGGAAGAAACGAAAAGGGCGGGAAAATCCGCTATCTTTTGTCCCGCGTGTGGCTGAAAAAGGATGCGCTGAAATATCGTTATCCCGTTCTCGAAAAACACGGGTGGTTGCTTCCGGTTTGCGAGATAAGGCGGTGGTTTACACTTTTGTTCGGCGGCAGCGTGAAACGCGGAGCAAGAGAAATCAGACTTGCGGTGTCAAACGACCCGGAAAAGGCAAATCGTGCCGCACGGCTGATGAAGGACATCGGGCTGAGCGGTCGCGGGCCGCAATGATGTTCCGTGCACCGAGGATCGGCAGAAACGTTTCTGTTTGACGGAATGTTTTTCCGTATGAGCATAAACCTGCGCGACAGCCGAGAGAGATTTGAACTCCATCAAGCCTTAAAGCCGTCTTTTTTGCCCGTTGCGGCAAATCTTTGCTTGAAGTACGGCAAGTACGCCT
>CABUWK010000014.1 GCA_902495325.1 uncultured Acidiphilium sp. | reverse complement strand
AGTGCGGCTATCGGTTGATAGCCGCACTTTTTGATTAAGAAGAACAGGTTCTAAAATAAGTGTTTAGGTGTGAGGAAAACACTCTGACATTTTTTAATTTTAAGGTGCAAAAAGGATTTGATGAATTCTAAGCAGTTATCCATCCGAATGCATTCTGTTTTAAACGGAAATGCTTGAATCAAAGCATTCTGACAAGCACACGCGCTCCCCTGATATTTTAACGCTATACTTTTTTCGAATATCTGAAAAAGCTTCGGTTGCAGGTTTTACCCGATTGTTTTGAGCATCGTCAAAACCTTTCTGTATTTCCACGTTGATTTCCGCTTGCGTCATATTACCGACATCAATCGGATGCGCAGGCAATTTTACTTCAGAAGGCAATTCGCCCTGAAGTATAATTTGTTTGTAAAACATATTGATTGCATTCGTTTAATTACAACACCCCGACATTTGACATAAAGCCTCTATTTTTCAGATCCTATAGAAGACTTTCACACACGCTGCCAGCAGTACAGGGAATACTCAGATCTTAAATATTCGGCAGCAATTCCAGGATAAATCAAATCCCCTTCCGGAATCTGTTTTGTTTTATCCGAGAAGACAGCCGTCCACCCTGTCGGATTTTTAAACGACACGCCGGACAATGCGGAGCACCCGGAAAAAGCTCCCTCTTTGATACACTTTACCCCATTTCCGATCATCACGGATTTTAGCTTCGTACAGCCGGAAAAAACATTGCCCCCTATTGTTTCCACGGTATCCGGAATTTTAATCGATTCAATCCCGCATTTAGCAAAAGCCATAACACCAATCGTTTCCACGGTATCAGGAAGAACGATTTTTTCAGGTTTTCACATCCGCTGAAGGAAGAAAAGCCAATCCTTTTTACCCCCTGCGGCAAAACGAGATCACTTAAATTATTGCAATCGATAAACATCTGATCCGGGATTTCTGTAATACTGCCCGGCAAAACAACCCTTTGCAAGGAAGAACAATATTGAAAAACGCTGCTCCCGATCTTCGTTACGGAATCAGGAATCTCAATTTCTTTAATTGCGGTAGAAAGAAAAGCCATATCCCCTATCTTTTTTAAAGATGACGGAATATTCACGCTTTCTAATTTATAACACATCCGGAAACAGGATTCCGGAATTTCCGTTAAAGAGTCTGGCAATCTTACTTCGACCAGCTCTTTACACGAAATAAATGCCGAAGCTCCGATTTTAATGACAGAATCGGGAACGGTTATTTTCTTCACGTCGGAAGAATCCGATAACGCCTCTTCCGCAATTGCCTTTACGGATTTTCCTCTGAATACCGAAGGAATCACGATTTCCTCATCCATACAGATACCGATCCCCGTAAGGGTATAATAAGACTCATCCGAACTCAATTTATAATCCAAGCCTTGACTTGCGCTTTTCGGTTCATCCCCCTCTTTCTCTACCTTCTCGGACGATTTACACGCCACAGCAAAAAACAAACATGCCGCAGCGATAACAGACAATAAAAACATCAACGGAAATTTTTTCATTTTCCTTCTCCTTTCAACACCCGCCGGTAGCGTACATTCCGGAAAAACTTTTTCGCTGTAAGAAGAAATCCTTAATGTCGAATACCGAGCCTAAGATAATTATAACCGAAAAAATGTATAATGTCAACAGAAAGTAAGCATGATAAAAGCCGCTTTATCGGATGATAAAACGGCTTTTTGTTATGCTTTGATACCGATCGTCGATCAGTCTTTATTTTCTTCGGCAGGAGTTTCCGCGGTCTCTTCGGCGGGAGCGGGAGTTTCCGTTTCCGCGGGAGTTTCCGCTTCTTCCGTCGCGTCGGCTTCCGTTACGGGAGCTTCGGTTCCGGTTGCTTCGCCGGCGTCTTCTTCGGCGACTTCCGTTTCTTCCGCATTGTCTTCGTCGGAAACGTCTTCAGCGGTTTCCGCGTCGGTTGCGTCTTCGGCGACTGCGCCCTCTTCCGGGGTTTCCGTTTTCACGTCGAGCGTTTCGATGTCCTTTCTGCCCGTCTTGCCTACGGCAACCGCAGTTTCCTTCGGTTTATAGCAGAGAACGACGACGATACCGATCAGAGAAAGAACGGCGATCCCGAGGAAGATCATAGACTTCCAGTTGTTCTGCCAGAACGTTTTGAATCTCTCGTCTACAAGTTTTACCTGACGATATTCTCTCGTTACCGTAACGACGTTCGTCGTTGCGATCTCCTTCGTATCGGAAAGGGTCCCGAACACTTCGCAGGTCACTCTGAACGCGCCTTTTTTCAGCGGGGTGAAGTTCATGGAAGAAGTGCTGAACGAATCGATATCGAATTCGGCGTCTTTTTTATTGACAGCCTCGCGGAAGTCTTCCGAGCCTTCGGGTTTGAATTCGAGTTTGAAATTGCTTGCGGAACCGTTCGTCACGGTGATGCCGAGATCTTTATAACGGTAATTGACAAACCCTTCGCCGCCGCCGCTCGTTTCGATGCCGATCGCCTGGTTTTTATTATAAGTAAAGACGAAAATGGGAATTTTAAGGGTATCGGCGTCGTCATACCAGCCGAGCCCGAGCTCTCCCACCTTTCTCGTGAGATCCTTCGTCGTGATCTCGTTTATCGCCGCGGGATACGCGGGATCCTTATAAAGCACGTAGAACTGATATTCGCCCGCGGAAGAAGTCGAAATGCTCGAATAGCTTCCGTTGGACGAGCTGCCCGAATTGAACGAAGAACCGGGCGCCGCGCTGTACACGTAAGAAGTCAGTTCCGATCTCGAATAAAACTCCGAATTCACAATATCGAACACGGCGGTCGGAACGGAATAGGTCGACTTTTTGCCCTCTCCGTCTACGGCGTCCTGCACGGCGGTACGCGTTTTTTCCAGTTTCTGCTTCCCTTCATCCGTCGTAAAATCGATATAGGAAAGAGAACCTTCGGTCGCCTTTCCGTAAACTTCCACGTTTACGGTGCACACGTCGGTAACGCCTTCGATCTGCACGTCGATCACATAGTAATCTTTCGCGCCGTCCGCAGCCAACCCGTCGTTATAAACGTATTGCACGCTGCAATCCTTGGTATTCCAGACCAGACCTTTGTCGCCGTTTTTCCAGATGAAACGCTTGTCCGTTTCATCCGACTTATCGGCTGCCTTTCCGCTGCCGAGTTTGTTCTGTTCCGTTTTGGAGAAGGTATTGTCCGTCGCATAAACGGTAAGAGCTTCGACTTTTTTGGTGTCAAAGTCTACTTTTTCCCCGTTCTTCTTTGCGGTCACGTAATCGAACTCGCGATTCAACCCCGCAAGCTCCCGGAAAAAAGTTTCGGACGCTTCGTAGGTATAGGTATCCCCCGCGCTCTCGCCGTCGGCAAGGGCGGAAACGGCGCCGTAAGCGGAAGTTGCGATGCAAACTCCGGAAAGCACCGATATCAGACCTAAAAACTTCTTGCTTTTCATGTCAGACTCCTGATGACATGCGCGGGCAAATGCTCCCCCGCATGATTAGTTTCCTTTATATTGTATACTTTTCGGGGCTTTTTGTCAATAGTAAAGAAACGGTTTTTTGATTTATTTCCGCATATTCTCATTTTTTCATCCGATTTTCCCTTTCCTTTTCCGAACAAAAAGCGAAAAGACGGAACCTTCGCCGAAAAACCGATCACGCCCGAACCGAGCCGCCGAAAGAATTTCCGCAACGCGCGTCAGGAGATCGACCGAAAGAAGGAAAGCCGACGCGCGCCGCGGGGCGATCGCGAAAAATGTTTTTTCGAAAAAAGGCAGAGCGGTCGTTTGACAAGTCGTCCGGGCTGTGGTATAATAATGTTACAAAGGCGAACGGTCGCGTCCGGAAACAAACGATCGCGTTCGCCGCTTTGAGCGAAGGGGGAAAAGAAAACCCTTTTCGCCCGACCAGTTCTTTGAGCCTGACGGTTCGCACGGACTTCCGTGCGGCGCAAGAGGTCACCCTCGGCGCAAGTGGAGCACCACGTGGATCAAAGAAACTCTGTTGCCGACCGTCTGGGCATGCTTATCGAAGGGATGAGTATGCCCTTTCTTTTTCCCGGAAAACGAAACAAACGACATGCCGGAAATTTCCGACAGGAGGTTTTATGAAAAAAGTTGCCATCATTATGGGAAGCGACAGCGATCTGCCGATCGTTTCCAAAGCGGCGGACACCTTGAAAGAATTCGGTATCCCCTGCGAAATGCACGTATATTCCGCTCACCGCACTCCGGCGGAAGCAAAAGCTTTCAGCGAAAACGCGAGAACGAACGGTTTCGGCGCGATCATTGCCGCGGCGGGGCTTGCGGCGCACCTTGCGGGGGCGATCGCGGCAAACACCACCCTTCCCGTGATCGGCATTCCCATAGCGGCGGGCGCGTTCCGCGGGCTCGATTCTCTTCTTGCGACCGTTCAGATGCCCTCCGGCATCCCCGTGGCAACCGTTGCCGTGGACGGCGCGACAAACGCGGCGATCCTCGCGGCGGAGATCCTTTCCGTTTCGGATGACGATCTCGCGGCAAAACTCGACGAAAAACGGAAAGCCGGCGCCGAAAAAGTTCTTGCGAAAAACAAAGCGCTCGAAGAGCAGTACAACGGCTGAGCGGCGGCAAAAACAAATAACTTAAACTTTTTATCAATCAGAAAATCAATTTTACGGAGGTAATCCGATATGGAAAAGAAAGAACAGCTTTATGAAGGCAAAGCAAAAAAAGTCTTCGCGACGGAAGATCCCGACCTCGTGATCGTCTCTTATAAAGACGACGCGACCGCTCTCGACGGACTGAAAAAAGGCACGATCGTCGGCAAAGGCGCGATCAACAACAAAATGACCGATTATCTGTGCAAACTTCTGGAAAAACACGGTATCCCCACCCATATCGTGGAAGAACTCAACGACAGGGAGACCCTTGTGAAAAAAGTTTCCATCGTTCCCCTGGAAGTCATTATCCGCAACGTTTCGGCAGGTTCGTTCGCAAAGCGTTACGGCGTTCCCGAAGGCATCGTTTTCAAAACGCCGACCATCGAATTTTCCTATAAAAACGACGAGCTTCACGATCCTCTTTTAAACGAATATCACGCGCTCGCGCTCGGGCTCGCCACGAAAGAGGAGATCGAAGAGATCAAATCCATGGCGTTCAAGATCAACGAGATCCTGAAGGAATATTTCCTTTCCCTGAACGTGAAACTCATCGACTTCAAACTGGAATTCGGCAGACTTCCCGACGGAAAGATCATTCTTGCCGACGAGATCTCCCCCGATACCTGCCGTTTCTGGGACGCGACCACAAACGAAAAACTCGACAAGGATCGTTTCCGCAGAGATATGGGCGGCGTGGAAGACGCTTACAAAGAGATGATGAAAAGGGTTTTCGGTTAAGCCGAAGCAGACCGGAAAAACACCCGTTTATCGGCTTATAGGCTCGGTTTGTATTTTAACCTGTAGACCGAAGAACAAAAAAAGACAATTCACCGCAAGGAAACAGACAGACAATATGAGTAATTTGAGAGAAGAGTGCGGCGTTTTCGGCGTGTTTTCCACCGAAGCGACGAACGTTGCCGGCACGGCTTATTACGGGCTTTTCGCCCTGCAGCACCGAGGACAGGAATCCTGCGGGATCGTAGTGAACGACGACGGCGTTTTTACCTCGTATAAAGACACGGGGCTCGTAAACGACGTGTTCACCCCGGAAAACCTGGCGCGGCTCGGCGAAGGCAACATCGCGGTAGGGCACGTGCGCTACGGCACGACGGGCACGAACGACCGCGCGAACGCACAGCCGATCGTGGTGAACCACGTGAAAGGCAGAATGGCGCTCGCGCATAACGGAAATCTCGTCAATTCGGCGGAACTGAGAAAGGAACTCGAATTGCAGGGATCCATTTTCCACACGACGAGCGACACCGAAGTCATCTCCTATATCATCACGAAGGCAAGACTTACCGCCCCCTCGATCGAAGAAGCGGTCAATGCGGCAATGAACAAACTGCGCGGGGCGTATTCGCTCGTGATCGCCTCTCCTTCCAAGCTGATCGCCGTGAGAGACGAAAACGGTTTCCGCCCCCTCTGCTACGGCAAGACGGAAGACGGAAGATACGTGGTCGCCTCCGAAAGCTGCGCGCTCGACGCCGTCGGCGCGACTTTCGTGCGCGACGTCCGCCCCGGCGAGATCCTCGTGTTCGATAAAAACGGGATCCGTTCCATCGAAGATCATTGCGACAAGGCGCCGCATACCCTCTGCGTGTTCGAATACATTTACTTCGCCCGCCCCGATTCGGTGATCGAAGGCAGCTGCGTTCACACGGCAAGGATCCGCGCGGGCGCTTTCCTCGCCCTCGAACATCCCGTTCAGGCGGACGTCGTGATCGGCGTGCCCGATTCCGGTATCGACGCGGCGATCGGATATTCCAAACAGTCGGGCATTCCCTACGAACTCGGATTCATCAAGAACAAATACATCGGCAGGACCTTCATCGCGCCCGGACAGAAAAGCCGCGAAGACAAGGTAAAAATCAAACTGAACCCCATACCGGACGTCGTAAGAGGCAAGAGGGTCGTCATGATAGACGATTCGATCGTGCGCGGCACGACGAGCGCGCGCATCGTAAAGCTTCTGCGCGAAGCGGGAGCGAAGGAAATTCACATGCGCGTTTCCGCCCCGCCGTTTCTGAACCCTTGTTATTACGGGACGGATATCGATTCCCGCGAGAACCTGATCGCCTGCCACCATACGGTGGACGAGATCGCGAAACTGATCGGCGTGGATTCTCTCGGATACCTGAGCGTAAACAGCGTGAAACAGATCGCAAAAGGAATCAACGGCACGGGATACTGCACGGCTTGTTTCGACGGGGCTTACCCGACGGAGATCCCCGCCGCCCCGATGAAAAACAGATTCGAAACGAAAATATCGGCAAACGAAAAAGAATAAAAAAACAATCAGAAGAAAGGAGCAAATATGAAAGATTCTCATTCCAAAGCTTATGCGGATGCGGGCGTGGATATCACGGCGGGATACAAAGCGGTAGAACTGATGAAAAAACACATCGCCCGCACGATGACTTCGGGCGTATGCTCGGACGTCGGCGGGTTCGGCGGACTTTTCGAACTTGACGTCAGGGGAATGGAACGCCCCGTGCTCGTCAGCGGCACGGACGGCGTCGGCACGAAACTGAAACTCGCCTTCCTCATGAACAAGCACGACACGGTCGGCATCGACTGCGTTGCCATGTGCGTAAACGACGTGATCTGTTGCGGCGCAAAACCTCTTTTCTTCCTCGACTATATCGCCTGCGGTAAAAACGAGCCGGAAAAGATCGCCGATATCGTGAAGGGCGTTGCGGAAGGCTGCGTGCAGAGCGGCGCCGCGCTGATCGGCGGAGAGACGGCGGAAATGCCCGGTTTCTATCCCGTGGACGAATACGACCTCGCCGGTTTTGCTGTCGGCGCGGTCGACAAAAAGAAAATTCTGGACAACTCTTCCATGAAGGAAGGAGACGTGATCATCGCCCTTCCCTCGAGCGGCGTTCACTCCAACGGATTCTCTCTCGTGAGAAAGGTTTTCGACGTGGAAAAAAGAGACCTGAAAGCTCCCGTTGCAGAACTCGGCGGAGCGTCTCTCGGAGAAACTCTTCTCACGCCCACGAAGATCTATGTGAAACCCATGCTCGCCCTCTTCGATAAAATTACGGTGAAAGGGGTTTCCCACATCACCGGAGGCGGATTTTTCGAAAACATTCCGAGAAGCATTCCCGACGGGCTCGGCGCGGAGATCGAAAAATCGAAAATCAGAGTTCTGCCGATCTTCGATCTCATCCGGAAAGAAGGCAACATCGACGAAAGAGATATGTTCAACACCTTCAACATGGGCGTCGGCATGAGCGTCGTCGTGGCGAAAGAAGACGAAAATCAGGCGCTCGAAATTCTGAAAGCGAACGGAGAGAACGCTTACACCGTCGGCAGGATCGTAAAATCGGAAACGAAGGTCACCCTTTTATGACCGCCGCAAACGCCCGGAACGCCGCCTGCACGGACACGAAAGACAAGATTTCCGTCTGCGTATTCGTTTCCGGCGGCGGAACGAACCTGCAGGCTCTCCTGGACGAAAGCAAGGCGGGACATATGCCCTCTGCGGAAATTTCCCTCGTCGTATCCGACAAGGAAACGGCTTTCGCCCTCACCCGCGCGAAAAACGCCGGGGTGGAAACAGCGGTGGTCGATTATAAAAAAGCGGGCTCGCAGGAAGCTTTCGAAAAACAGCTTTTAAGCCTTCTCGAAGAAAAAAAGATCGGCGTGATCGTGCTTGCGGGTTTTCTTCGCATTTTAAGTGAAGATTTCGTCAGACGGTTTCCCGAAAGGATCTTAAACGTGCACCCGTCTCTGATCCCGTCTTTCTGCGGAAAAGGATTTTACGGGCTGAAAGTGCACGAGGCCGCGCTTTCCCGCGGCGTGAAAGTAACGGGAGCGACCGTGCATTTCGTAAACGAGATCCCCGACGGCGGAAAGATCGTGATGCAGAAAGCCGTCGCCGTGGAAGAAGGCGACACCCCCGAAATTTTACAACAGCGGGTCATGCGGGAAGCGGAATGGATCCTTCTTCCCGCCGCGACCGAAAAAGTATGCGGCAATCTGCTTTCCGCGAAAAAACAAGGAGACCGAACATGAACGAAAATACATACAGCATCGCAAAAGCGGAAGACGTTCTCTCAGGGCTTACCTACCCCGGAAGAGGGATCGTCTTCGGCGTTACGCCGAACGGGAAATATGCCGTCGCGGCGTATTTCATTTCGGGAAGAAGCGAAAACAGCCGCAACCGCGTGTTCTCCGTCTCCCCGGACGGAACGGTAAAAACGGAACCTTTCGATCTTTCGAAAGTGTCCGACCCTTCCCTTATCATCTATAATGCCGTGCGTTTTGCGGGCAAAGACCTCGTGGTGACGAACGGCGACCAGACGGATACCGTGTGCGACGGGATCGCCGAAGGCAAAACGTTTGCGGAAGCCCTCGCTTCCCGTTGTTTCGAGCCGGACGCGCCGAATTTCACCCCGCGCATCAGCGGCATCTTTTATTTCGGAAAAACGCCGCGCTATGAAATGAGCATTTTAAAAAGCATCGACGAAACGGGCAGCGACTGCGCGAGATATACCTTCTCCTACCCCGTGAAAGCGGGGCTCGGGCACTTTATCCGCACATACGAGAACAACGGGGATCCGCTGCCGACTTTCCGCGGAGAACCGGTGCGCGTTGCGACCGACGACGATATTTCCGTCTTCTCGGAAAAGCTGTGGAGATCGCTTGACGAAGAAAATAAAATTTCCCTTTACGTGCGCTACACCGACCTTTCCGACTTGTCTCGCACGGAAAAACTGTACAACAAGCACACGAAATAGCCATCTATAACACGATAAACGATACATTTTTAAATTTGGAGACCGATCGGAATGAAAGAATTCGAACTGAAATACGGGTGCAATCCGAACCAGAAGCCCGCGCGCATTTATATGGAAAACGGCGAAGACCTTCCCGTGGAGATCTTAAACGGAAAACCCGGATACATCAACTTTCTCGACGCCCTGAACTCGTGGCAACTCGTAAAGGAACTGAAAACCGCCCTTTCCGTTCCCGCGGCGGCGTCTTTCAAACACGTAAGCCCGTCCGGAGCGGCGATCGGCATTCCCCTCTCCGGAAAGGTTGCGAAAGCCTGTTTCGTCGAAGACATCGAAGGGCTGAACGATTCCCCGCTCGCCTGCGCTTACGCCCGCGCCCGCGGAACCGACCGCATGTGCTCCTTCGGAGACTGGGTTGCCCTTTCGGACGAATGCGACCTCACCACCGCGAAGATTCTCGCGCGCGAAGTTTCCGACGGCGTGATCGCTCCTTCCTATTCGCCCGAAGCTCTCGAGCTTCTGAAAACGAAGAGAAAGGGAGCCTATAACATCGTTAAAATCGACCCCTCTTACATTCCCGCCCCGCGCGAGAAAAAACAGGTGTTCGGCGTCACGTTCGAACAGGGAAGAAACGACTGTAAAATCGACGAAACTCTCCTTGCGAACGTGGTGACAAAAAACAAGAACCTTCCCGAAGAAGCGAAGAGAGATCTCGTCGTTTCCCTCATCACGCTGAAATACACGCAGTCCAATTCCGTCTGTTTCGCCTACGAAGGTCAGGCGATCGGCGTGGGCGCCGGGCAACAGTCCCGCATCCACTGCACGCGGCTTGCGGGCGGCAAGGCGGACACCTGGTTTCTCCGCCAGTCGGACAAGGTACAGAACCTTCCCTTCAGGGAGGAACTTTCCCGTCCCGACCGCAACAACGTGATCGACGGCTATATCAACCACAACGAAGAAGACTTCTGCGCCGAGGGCGTATGGCAGAAATATTTCACCCGTCGCCCCGATCCCTTCACGCAGGAAGAGATCGCAGAGTATCTCTCTTCGATCCGCGGCGTTTCTCTCGGATCGGACGCCTTCTTCCCCTTTGACGACAACATCGACCGCGCCTATAAAAGCGGCGTATCCTATATCGCGCAGCCGGGCGGTTCCATCCGCGATCAGAGCGTGATCGACCGTTGCGACCGGTACGGCATCGCGATGGCTTTCACGGGATTAAGGCTTTTCCATCATTAAAAACCCGTTTATAAGCCGATAAACGCATATTTCGATAAGGAGACCGACTAGCGATATGAAAATCATGGTCATCGGCGGCGGAGGAAGAGAACACGCCGTCGTCAAAAAACTGAAAGAAAACCCGCAGGTGACCGAAATTTACGTTCTGCCCGGAAACGGCGGCATCGCGCGCGACGCGACCTGCGTTCCGATCGGAGCGAAAGATATCCCCGCGATCGTGAATTTTGCAAAAGAAAACAAGATCGATTACGCCGTGGTCACCCCGGACGATCCCCTCGTTCTCGGCGCGGCAGACGAACTCGAAAAAATCGGCGTTCCCTGTTTCGGACCGGAAAAGAAGGCGGCGATCATCGAAGGAAGCAAGGTTTTCGCAAAAAACCTGATGAAAAAATACGGGATCCCGACCGCGGCTTACGAAACCTTCCGCGATCTGCCTTCCGCCCTCGCTTATCTCGGAACATGCCCCGTTCCCGTCGTGGTAAAAGCGGACGGGCTCGCCCTCGGCAAAGGGGTGATCGTCGCGCAGACGAGAGAGGAAGCGATCGCGGCGGCACGCTCCATGATGGAAGACAAAGTGTTCGGCGAAAGCGGCGCGAGCGTGGTGATCGAAGAATTTCTCGAAGGTCCCGAAGTGTCCGTTCTCTCGTTTACGGACGGCAAAACGATCGTTCCCATGGTCTCCTCCATGGATCACAAACGCGCGCACGACGGCGACGAAGGGCTGAACACGGGCGGTATGGGAACGATCGCCCCTAACCCCTTCTACACGCCGGAAATCGCCGAAGAATGTATGCAGAAGATCTTTCTTCCGACGATCGCCGCCATGAACGCCGAAGGTCGCACCTTTAAAGGATGTTTATATTTCGGTCTCATGCTGACGAAAAACGGACCGAAGGTCATCGAGTACAACTGCCGTTTCGGAGATCCCGAAACGCAGGTCGTTCTGCCCCTTCTGAAAACCGATCTCCTCACCGTGATGCAGGCGGTAACGAACGGCACCCTTGCGGAAACGAAAACGGAATTTTCGGACGGCGCGTGCGCATGCGTCGTGCTGGCGTCCGACGGATATCCCTCTTCTTATAAAACGGGCTGCCCGATCTCCTTTTCCGAAGACGTGGCAGACGATATTCTGTTTGCCGGCGCGAAAACGAACGAAAAAGGCGAACTCGTTACGGCGGGCGGAAGAGTGCTCGGCGTGACCGCAACGGCGGCGACCCTGCGGGAAGCCGTGGAAAAAGCCTATGAAAAAGTCGGAAAAATTCATTTCGAAAACGAATATTTCCGCAAAGACATCGGCGCGAAAGCCCTTCGCTCCGGACACGTAAAGTAAAAGAGATCTCATCAATTTTCTTCCGCCGCCGGGATAATGCGCGGCGGATCTCAGGAGAACGACATTATGGTTTATCGTATCTATACGGAAAAGAAAGAAATCGCGGCGGGCGCATCCCGCTCGCTGTTATCGGATATCAACAACCTTCTCGGCATAACCTCGGTGAAAAACTTAAAGATCTTAAACCGCTACGATGCGGAAGGGATCGAAAAATCTCTTTTCGACTATGCCGTGAAAACGGTATTTTCCGAACCGCAGACGGATATCGCATACGAAACGCCGGACTTAAGCGGCGCGACCGTGTTTGCCGTGGAATACCTCCCCGGACAGTTCGATCAGCGCGCCGATTCCGCCGCGCAGTGCATCCAGCTGATCTCTCAGAAAGAACGCCCGACCGTGCGCACGGCAAAGGTATATCTGCTTTACGGCAACGTGACGGAGAAGGAACTGGAAGCGATCAAAAAGTACGTGATCAACCCCGTGGAAGCGCGCGAAGCGAGCCTCGGAAAGCCGGAAACGCTCGCCGCCGTGTATCAGATTCCTTCCGAAGTCGCCACGATCGACGGTTTCATCGATCTCGACGAAGCCGGACTTGCGGAATTCGTGAAAAAGTATTCTCTCGCGATGGACGAGGACGACGCCCGTTTCTGCCGCGATTATTTCCGCACGGAAAAGAGGAACCCGACGATCACGGAGATCCGCATGATCGACACCTACTGGTCGGATCACTGCCGCCATACCACCTTTCTCACCCGTATCGATAACGTTTCTTTCGAAGATCCCCTTCTCGAAAGCGAATATAACGAATACCTGAACATCCGCAAAACGCTCGGCAGAGAAAACAAACCCGTCTGCCTGATGGATCTTGCCACCATTGCGACAAAATACCTGAAAAAACAGGGGAAACTCGATAAGCTCGACGAATCGGAAGAGATCAACGCCTGCACGGTGAAAATCAAGGTGAACGCCGACGGAAAAGAGGAAGACTGGCTTCTCCTGTTCAAAAACGAAACGCACAACCACCCGACGGAAATCGAACCGTTCGGCGGCGCGGCGACCTGCATCGGCGGGGCGATCCGCGATCCCCTTTCCGGCAGATCTTACGTGTACGGCGCGATGCGCGTGACGGGCGCGGCAAACCCGCTCACCCCCGTAAACGAAACGCTCCCCGGAAAACTTCCGCAGAGAAAGATCGTGACGGGCGCGGCGGACGGTTATTCTTCTTACGGCAACCAGATCGGTCTTGCGACGGGCATCGTGGACGAAATTTATCACGACGGTTATGCGGCAAAACGCATGGAGATCGGCGCGGTGATCGCCGCGACGCCTGCGGAAAACGTGCGCAGAGAACGCCCGGTTCCGGGTGACGTTGTCATTCTGCTCGGCGGATGCACCGGTCGCGACGGATGCGGCGGCGCAACGGGATCTTCCAAAAAACACACCCTGAAATCTCTGGAAACGTGCGGCGCGGAAGTACAGAAAGGAAACGCCCCCGAAGAAAGGAAATTACAGCGGCTGTTCCGTAACGAAGAAGCGAGCAAGCTGATCAAGCGTTGCAACGACTTCGGCGCGGGCGGCGTTTCGGTGGCGATCGGCGAACTTGCCGACGGGCTCGATATCGACCTGAACGCCGTACCGAAGAAATACGAAGGACTTGACGGAACGGAGCTCGCCATCAGCGAATCGCAGGAGAGAATGGCGGTCGTCGTGGCAAAGGAAGACGAAGCGAAATTCCTCGCCCTTGCCGAGAAAGAAAATTTGCAGGCAACGAAAGTCGCCGTCGTAAAAGAAGACCCGCGGCTCACGATGACCTGGAACGGGAAAACCATCGTGAACGTTTCCCGCGAGTTCTTAAATTCCAACGGCGCGGAAAAACACGTCGACGTAAAAACGGCAAGCCCGTCGTCCTTCGAAAAAAAGGTAACGGGCGGCTTCCGCGAAAATTATCTCGCCCTGGCGGGCGATCTGAACGTCTGCTCAAAACGCGGGCTTTCCGAACGGTTCGATTCCACGATCGGCGCAGGCACGGTACTTATGCCCTTCGGCGGAAAAAATCAGCTCACCCCCGTTCAGGCAATGGTTCAGAAAATCTCCGCGGAAAAGAAACATACGGACGACTGCTCTCTCATGACGTGGGGCTATAACCCGTTTATCACCGAAAAAAGTCCTTATCACGGCGCCTATCTCGCCGTAACGGAATCGCTTGCGAAACTCGTTGCCGCAGGGGCGGAATTCAAGGACGTTTACCTTACTTTCCAGGAATATTTCGAACGGGTCGGCAAAGATCCGTCCCGCTGGGGCAAACCCCTTTCCGCCCTGCTCGGCGCGCTGAAAGCGCAACTCGACTTCGGCGTGGCTTCGATCGGCGGAAAAGACTCGATGAGCGGTTCGTTCGAAAAACTCGACGTCCCCCCCACCCTCGTTTCCTTTGCCGTAACCACGGCAAAAACGAAAGACGTCGTTTCCCCCGAATTTAAAAAAGCCGGCAACAACGTATACCTTTTCTCCCCCGCATACGACAAAAACGGATTGCCGGCGGCAGAATCGGAAATCGCCGTTTTTACAACGATCCATGAACTGATGAAGAAGGGAAAGATCGTTTCCTGTTATACCCCGACGTACGGCGGCATTGCCGAAGCGGTGATGAAATGCTGTTTCGGAAACGGTCTCGGATTCGCTTTCGAAAGCACTCTCTCCGTAAAAGAACTGTTCGGCTATTCCTACGGTTCCTTCCTCGCGGAGATCGCCGACGGCGAAACTGCGGAAGGCGGAAAGAAGATCGGCAAAACGACGGCGGACGGAAACCTTTCCTTCGCCGGCGAAAAAGTGACCCTCGCCGAACTTTCCGTGCCTTACGAAAACAAGCTCGAAAGCGTTTATCGCTGCAACATCGGAGCGGATAACGAACCGATGGAAACCTTCTCTTACTCCGCGGGCGCGAGAGCGACTTCCGCAGAAAAATTCGCGAAGCCGCGCGTGCTGATCCCCGTATTCCCCGGCACGAACTGCGAATACGACAGTGCGAAAGCCGTGCGCGACGCGGGTGCGGAACCGGAAATTTTCGTCATCAACAACCGCACGCAGGCTGCCGTTACGGAAAGCGTAAACGCCTTTGCCGAAAAGATCGGCAACTCGCAGATCGTCTTTATCCCGGGCGGATTCAGCGGCGGCGACGAACCGGACGGCAGCGGAAAGTTCATAACGGCATTCTTCCGCAACGCCGCCGTGAAAGAAAGAGTGACCGAACTTCTGGAAAAGAGAGACGGTCTGATGCTCGGCATCTGCAACGGTTTCCAGGCACTGATCAAACTCGGGCTTGTTCCTTACGGAAAGATCATCGATACGGATGAAACCTGCCCCACGCTCACCTTCAACAAGATCGGGCGGCATCAGTCCAAAATCGTCCGCACGCGCGTTGCGTCGAATCAGTCGCCCTGGCTTGCGGAAACGGAAGTCGGCGAAATCTACAGCGTCCCTATTTCCCACGGCGAAGGGCGTTTCCTTGCGGACGAAGCTCTGATCCGTTCGCTTGCCGCAAACGGACAAATCGCCACGCAGTACGTCGACGAAAACGGATCTGCCACGTCTGACATCCGTTTCAACCCCAACGGTTCCGCATTCGCGATCGAAGGCATCACTTCGCCCGACGGCAGAGTGTTCGGTAAAATGGGACACTCCGAACGATATGCGCCCGATCTCTATCGCAACGTTCCCGGAAATTACGACATCAGATTATTCCTTTCCGCCGTGAAATACTTTAAATAATCGGCTTATATGGCAGCTTTATCACGATTGGCTGTCATATATTCCTCTTTCCCTTCTGCGCGGCGGATCGGTCGTTTGTTCTTCCGGTCTGCCGCAAACCAAATAAAAACGGAGAAATAACCGATATGTCCGAAAAGAAAAACGACCCCGCATCTTCACGCGGGATCGGCGTCAGGTCCGCCCGCAAAATTTGCGTTGTCGCCTTATTTACCGCTTTAAACGTTGCGTTAAGTTCGTTCAGCATTACCGTTCCCGGCGGACACCTTTACTTAAACGACGTGGCGATTTGTTTTGCCGCGCTCTTTCTCGATCCCCTTTCCGCCTTTATCGTAGGCGGCGCGGGTGCCTTTCTGGGAGACCTTCTCTTCTATCCCGCCGCTATGTTCGTCTCCCTCGTTTCGCACGGACTCGAGGCGATCGCGATCTCCCTTATCGCGCACGGCTACCGGGGCGAAACGCCGAAACTCTGGCGGGCGATCGTCGGGGTTCTTGCAGGCGCGATCCTCATGGTTGCGGGGTACACGATCGGCAGAGCTTACACCTACGGGACCTGGCAAAGCTCCATCCTGAAACTTCCGTTCGAAATTCTTCAGGCAGGCACAGGCGCCGTTGCGGGAACGATTTTGTTTTACGCGACCCCGCTCCGCAAAATCGCCCCGAGGGTCAATGCCCTTTCTCCCCGTCCGGAACGGAAGCCTTCCGACCCGCAGACGGATAAAACTTCGGAATCGGAGTAACGAAAGCCTTTCCAGAAAAACCGGACGGAAAAGCCGTTCCCTCTTGCCGACAATCGAAAACGCTTCCGGATTTGTATCAACAATCCGAAGATTCGAAAAAGGATCGGTTCCTCCCGTGAACCGATCCTTTTTATTTATGACCGCTATGTTTATAACCGCTATCCGGATCACATACGAAGGACCGCCTTTACGTAATGACGGAATGCGGAAGGAATCGCATATTTTTTCTGTATATCATCTTTTGTCGCCTTCCCGAACGCGGAAGGCATTTCTTTTACCTCTATAAGGTATCCCGTCATATGCCATTCTTTATGAGTGAAAACATGCACGCTTTCGCCGAGGGAGCGAACGGACAGAATGCCTGCGGCAGAAGCCGAAACCTCTTCTTCGCCGAGTTTCCCGGGCACATTCGGGAATTGCCAAAGCCCCGCAAGAAGCCCTTTTTCTTCCCGTTTCTCCACGGAAAAGACATTTCCGCACCGATATACAAGAATCGTCCTCTCTTCCGTCGTTCGCTCCTTCTTCGGAGATTTGATCGGGTATAAGTCGATTAACCCTCTATTTTTCGCTAAGCAAAGTTCGGCGACCGGGCATTTCCCGCATAGGGGATCCCCATTCGGAATGCAAACGAGCTCTCCGACTTCCATAATGCCCTGCGTTAAAAAGGAGGCGTCTTCGCCGACCGGATAAACCTTTCGTAAGGCTTCCGTGATCCGCTTTTTCGTTTCGGGAAGGGAGATATCTCCTCCGTCCGCGTTCAGACGGGAAAACACGCGCATCACGTTGCCGTCTACCGCAGGCTCGGGTTTTCCGTACGCAATGGAAGCGATCGCCCCCGCCGTGTAATCGCCGATTCCGGGCAAAAGGCGCAATTCCTTCGCTTCGGACGGCAGTTCTCCGCCGTATTTTTCGGAAACGATCACCGCCGTTTTCTTCAAATTCCGCGCCCGCGTATAATACCCGAGCCCCTGCCACAATTTCATCAGTCTGTCGTCTTCCGCGGCAGCGAGCGAAGCGATATCCGGAAGCTCCCGCAAAAAACGGTCGTAATAAGGGATCACGGCTTCGATGCGCGTTTGCTGCAACATGATTTCCGAGATCCATACTTTATAAGGCGTTATGTTTTCTCTCCACGGAAGGCTTTTCCGATTTTGGCGGAACCAATCGATAATCCGTTCCGCCCCCGCCTGCAATCTTTCGTACTCCGTCATAAAATCTCCCGAATTTCTTTCAACCGAAACAAAAACCCCGCGATTTCGTACGGCAACCGCCGAACGACCCCGCGGGGAATTTTATCCCGGGCGATCCTGAAACTTTGCATTCGCCTCAAAATATTCAGCGGGAATGCCAAGCCTGTCGAAAGACCGCCCTTTCAGCCGTTAATAATGCTCTTCCGTACGCTTGTTCTTGAAATCGCCGCAGCAAGTGCAACCCGTGCAGTCACAGGTGATCTTCACCGTACCGAGGCAGCAGCTCATGCCGTCGCAGTTGTGTTCGCAAGCGTTCACGTCGCATCTGATACCCTGATTCATCTGATCCATCAATAAAATCCTCCTTTCCGGCGTTTTCCCGATGAGTTTCAGAAACAAAACAAACGGAAAATCCGACCGAACGATTTTATTATGAACGATTTTCGCATCGATTATGCAAATGCCTTCCTGCACGGAACGTGAGAAAAAAATTATTCCTGTTGTCCGTCGTTGATATAAAGAATGCCGAGCGTATTTTTTCCGCAGTGGCTCGAGACGGTACATCCCGCCTTCGTTTCGTAAACGTTTTCGAACCCGTATTCGCTTACGACCTTTTTCGCCGTTTCCACCATTTCGGGAGTCGCTTCGCTGTGCGTAATAAACAGCACGGATTTATCCGGCGTGTTGTATTTTTCAAGCGTGGCGCGGCAATATTTTTCCACAACGTCCGTCATTCTGCCGCGGAACTTGTTCGTGTTCCCCATTTTGCCGTCCTTCACTTCGATCTCGGGACGGATCTTCAGAAGGTTCGCGCCGAGAAGGGCTAAGGACGAACACCTTCCTCCCTTATACAGATAGTCGAGGCGTTCGATCACGAAACTTGCCTGAACGGAAGGAATCCTCGCCGTAACTTTTTTCACGATCTCTTCCGGAGAAACCCCTTCGTCCGCAAGTTTGCGGGCATAAATCGCCTCCAGGGCAATGCCGGTAGAAAGGGTACGGCTGTCGATCACGTAAACGTTTTTAAATTTTTTCGCCGCATTTACCGCGTTGTTATACGCGCTCGACATGTCGCTCGAGATATCGAAATGGATCACGGCGTCATGCGTTTTCAACAAACGATCGAATAATTCGGTAAAAGCGTCTTCGTTCACGGCATTGGTTTTCGGCAAAGTTTTATTGTTGTCGGCATAATCGAAAATTTCCTGTACCGGAACTTCCCCGTCATAGAAAAACCTGTCCCCCATCGTAACCCCGAACGGAACGGTCGCAAAATCGTATTTTTCGATCAGTTCTTTGCTCAGATCGCATGCGCTGTCAAGCGAAACGGCTATTTTTTTCATAATCTTCCTCTTTTCCCTGCAACGACGAAAACCCGTTGCGTTCCCGAAATTTTTATACTTTCATTGTATACCAAACCGCAGGAAAAATCAAGCAAAATTTTTGTGAAAATCGTTTTATACCGTTTTATTCGCCGCCGTTCGCCGTGGTATTATCGATCCGCTTCCGCATTGCGCGATCGGCGATCTTTTTATGTTTTCGCCGATAGAATACGCTTTTGCACACGGAATCACGGGTTTGCGTACGGAAATAAAAATCTTGCGCCGCTAAATTTTGGAAAGCACGACGAGCGTTTCGACGTGTTTTGTCTGCGGGAACATGTCGTACGGACGAAGATAGACGATCTCGTATTTGGCAGGAGCGGGGTCTTCCGCTTTGACGATCCCCTTTTCGGTTCGGATAAGCGTGCCTTCCAGAAGCCCGAGATCGCGCGCGAGCGTTTGCGGCGAACAGGAAACGTAAACGATTTTATCCGGCATACTTTTCAGAACGGCGGAAAGGATCTTTTCGTCCACCCCCTGTCGCGGCGGATCGAGCACGAGAACGAGTTTCCCTCTCTCTTTTCTCTCTTTTTCCACGAGATCGGCAAGCACGTCCCCGCAATCGGCGCAAATATTCGTCATCTTCCCTTCCAGCCCGTTCATGCGACAAAGCTCGTCGGCGCAATCCACGGCTTCGCGCACGATCTCGACGCCGATCGCCTTCCTGCATTTCAAAGCAAAAAGCGCCGTTAAAAACCCGGCGCCGCTGTACGCGTCGATCACGGTCGTATCCTCGTCCGCCTGAACCTGCGCCAGAACGTCGCGGTAGATCTTCCGCCGCACGCCGTCGTTCACCTGTAAAAACGATTCCGGTCCGACGGTATAAAGAAGCCCGCTCTCTTTGGCGATCACTTTTTCTTTCCCGTAAAGAAGACGGAAATCCCGTCCGAAGATCACGTTATCCGTTCTTGTGTTCACGTTATAAAAAAGAGAAAAGGCGGAAAATTCTTCCTTCAGAAGGGATATCAGTTCGTCGGAATGAGGGAGCGTTTTTCCGTTCCCGACGATCGTGATCAGCAGGTCGTTTTCCACCCCGCGCACGACAAGGTGCCTGATAAGTCCGGAATGCGTTTCCTCGTTGTATGCCGGCACGCGATAACGACTCAGATATGTTTTCAGAACAGAGATCACTTGCTTACACCAGTCGGGCTGAATGGCGCAGTCTTCCGCCTCGATCACCCTGTGACTGTTCGGCGCGAAAAAACCGACCGCCGCGCTGCCGTCCTTCTTTTCGCGAACGGGCAACTGAAGTTTATTGCGATAACCGTATTCCTCCTCGCTGCAGATCGTCTGTCCCGGCTTAACGGAAAGAAAAGCGATTTTCGACAGACAGTCTTCCACCGTTTTCCGCTTTGCGCGAAGTTGCCACTGATATTTATAATGCTGAAGCTGACAGCCGCCGCACTTGCCGAAATACGGGCATTTCGGGCGGACGCGCTCTTCCGCAGGGGCGATCGTTTCAAGCAATTTTCCGTAGGCGACGTTCCCTTTTTCCTTCAGAACAAGATAACGTATTTTTTCTTCGGGAAGAGCGTAGGGGACAAATACCGTAACGTCGCCCTCTTTCAGGATCCCTTCGCCGTTGCTGCCGAGGCGGAGCACCGTGCCCGTATATTCTTCGTTTTTCCGCATAATTCACCCTCATGAAAAAAGCGTTCCCTCGCCCGGAGGAACGACGATCGCCGCCCCCGGCACGCCGGAACGCATTTTCCGATTACAATTTTAATTTTTTAACGATAAGATCGATCGCCCGCTGAAAGCGACAGGCACAGAAATCGTAAACGATAAAGCCGAGCCCCCCGCCGATCGCAAGGATCCACATGATATATTTTTGTGCCCATTCCGCTTCGAAAGCGAAAAAATCGACAAACAGCGCGTTGACGAGAAGAAGGGTCCCGACAAACCAGACGTCTTTTATCGCAACGGCGAGAATTTTATTCACCTTTTTTTCTGCTAAAAGGTAATTCGCGATCGGATGCAGCCCGAAGAACAAAACGTAAGGCAAAAGCACCGCCCACCTGCCGCCGATAAAGACGGCAGAAAGCAAAGAAGTGGCGATATAAGTCAATAAAGCCGCTTTTTTGCTTTGCTTTGACAACGGAAGCATCACGCACAAGCTCGCCATGAAAATGCAGGAATAATCCAGCACCGCGACGTAAGCGCCGAGCGTTAACAGAATGACGGAAAACGCCGTTGCCACCGCCGACAGCGCAATAAGCCCGGATCGTTTCATATCAACGACAATTGCAGCAGCAATTGAGCAGCATATTGCAAAGAGCCATCTGGCAACAGAAATCGAGACAACCCTGCCCGCCCATCTGTCTGTCCTCGGGAGCGGGCGCGCCGTCGCCGGAACCGCTCGTATAGGCAGAAAAATTCTTTTCCTGCTCGCCGCTGATCTGCGCGACGAGTTTGTCGTAAGAATTTTTATATTTTTCGTTACCGGGATCCATCTGCATGGCGATCTCAAGCTGTTTTTTGCTCTCGTTCGACCATTTTTTCTTATAGAACACGACGGACTGCAGGTAATGCCACTCGGCGTTTCTCTCGTTGAAGTCGTCCAGTTTCTTCTGTGCGCCCGCAAGGTCTCCCTTTTTGATACATTCCTCGATCTCGCCGTAATACCCCGCGGAAGATCCCGTTGAAAAAGACCTTTCCTTGCGGTCGGCAATAATGTCGGCGTATGCGGTTTCGAGCTCCGTCAGCTTTCGGGCAGCTTCGTTACCCGCTTCGCCCTCCTGAAATCTTCCTTCCGAATAAGCGGCTTTCAGTTCTTTGTATTTCGCTTCAAGCTCTTCGTCGGAACAGTTTTCGTCGAGTCCCAATACCTTGTAGTTGTCGTTCGTCATTTTTCGTTTCCTTTTTTTAAAATCGCGAGCGTCGTTTCCGGAAGTCCGCGAAGAAGTATATTGTCGATCAGATCGTGGTTGAAAGCAAACTCGCACCGGGAAAGATTGGTTCTGATCCCCGTAAAGAGATCGGAAAACACGAAATTGAGGTCTTTTCCCGCCGCCTTGATCAGGCTTCCGAAATCGGGCTGATTTCCGTAGGCGAGATAAAACGGATTATAATCCCCTTTTGCGATGTCTTTTTCGTAATCGTCGAGGGCGTCGACGAGATAGATCCACTTTCCGAGATAGTAAAACAATTCGCCGGTCGCTTCCGTCGCTTTTTTCTCAAGCACGAGAACGGACAGATCTTTCATCATGATCGAAAAAGGTTCACTCACGCGGTCGATGCTGCTTTCCCCGTTTTTTTCAAGCGCCCGGAGATCCCGGTAATTGTCGCGGACGATCTCCGCGATCCTTTTGTCTTTTTTGCACGCGGCTTTATACCCGGAAGAAAGAAGCAACCGTTTCAGTTTCCCCTTGCCTTCGTCCGAAATATCGTCCTGAACCTTAAAATAAGCAAGGGCTACGTTCACGCAAGCCATCGTTTCGGTAATCTCGTCCCGCGACGCCATGGGTCGGGAGATCAGCGGATGAACGATACAATGTTCTTTCTTTATCGTTACGTCTTTTCCGCAGAGATTATGTGCGAAAGCCGATAAAAAAGCAATGTCGTACGTAAGCGAAAGGCGCGCTTTCTGCCCGCAGGTTTTGCCGATGCTTTTGCATACGCCGCAATACAGGGCTTTGTATAATTTGTCGTCCTTTAAATACAGGTACGGCAGATCGGGCTTGACATATCCGAACATATTCCTCCGAAAAAGCAACCTTTCAGACGATCGGCGATAAAGAATCCGGAATGGCGGACGCCTGGCAGTCTGTTGTTTCTTTAATCATAATAAAATCCCGCAAAAAAGTCAATAAAGTTTGACTTTACCGAGCATTTTACACAATTCTTTCATTTTATCGGGAGAAATCGGGCGCGGGCGGGAATACGGTTCGCCGGAAGGCGGAGCCATGCCGAGTTCCGTTTTCAGATAAGCATAAGCTTCTTCCCGTTTATCCGTTCTTTTTTTGCAATAAGTAAGGCAGGACGCCACGGGATCGGTAAACACGCCGAAGGGGCACATCACGAGGACGTCCGCCTCGCCGAACCCGTCGTAAGCGATCTCCGCGGCGAGCGCACCTTTCGCGTCTTCCACACCGAGAGGATAGCCGAGATCCTCGTAGAAATCCCGCATATATTCGTAAACGTTCTCTTCGCGGATATCCGTAACGCCGAACAATTCGCAGTCGAAATCTTCCTCTCCGTCCGTGATCACGGCTCCGATGGGAAGCCCTCCGAGCATGGCGAACACGGCAGAGAGAACGACGCATTCGTCGTTGGGAACGATCACGTCGAACACGAAGTCTTCTTCGTCGTCCGGCTCTCTCATGTCGCACAGCGAAGAGAAGATCGCGCAAACCACCTCGGCGGAGATCCCGTTTTTCAATCTGACGAAACGTCTGCCGCCGACCGTCATGTCGGAAACGTAAACGCCGTCGTCCAGAGAGATCGTCTCTGCGGGCAAAATCTCTTTTTCGTATTTCCCGTCCTCTTCGTCCGGAACTTCGCCGTATGCCTTCCTGAAAAAAGCGAGCCTTTCTTCGAACGGTTTCTCCGCGAGAGAAGAAAGTTCGTATTTCGTAAAATACGGAAAAGCGGAAGGCAAATTCTGCCATCCGCTTTCCTTCATGCCTTGCGGCAGGGTAAAATTTCTTAAAATCATGTTATTTCAGATATTCCAGCATGTATGCGGGCAGATTCTCCTTCGCCGAGCTGACCGTCATTTCCACTTTAAGCCCCGTTTCCTCGTGCAGTTTTTCCAGTTCCGCACAGAAGGTTTCGAGCGACGGAAGATCGCTGTGCGTGATCCTTAAAATGCCGTCGATAAACAGATACTCGATATCGCTGTTGCCCGCGATAAGACCTTTTACAAATCCTAAAAACGATTCGACCGTATTCACCCCGTATTCTTCCGTGTAAAGGCATCTTACGTTCAGATCGATATCCACCGAGCAGATCTTTTTGTCGGTAATGAAAACGACGTTTCCCTTTGCCGTTTTCGCCGCGGCGTTGATATCGTCCATGATGATTTTGGTTTTTCCGAATCCTTTCGGTCCGTATATGAGTTTGATCATAAACAGATCCTCCTTGTTTTCTTCTGCCTCTATTATAAACCTTTTTTTTCCGTTTTTCAAGGGGTTATAAGGAATTTTTACAGCATTTTCATCTTTTCTCGTTTTCGACAAGAAACCGCCCGATATCCCGGGCATTCCGTCCGGAAACCGGAAAAATCAGACAAGCCCGCCGACAAATTCCGCGATCAGCCGCACGCCCTCGCGGATATCCTCTTCGGAAACGGCATAGGAAAGGCGGATAAAATCGTCCCGACCGAACGCCGCGCCCGGGATTGCCGCCACGCCCGCTTCGAGCAGAGCGTTGCAGAAATCGACGCTGCCGTTTATCCGCTCTCCCCGAAAGCTTTTCCCGATACAGCCGCCGATGTCGACGAATACGTAAAACGCACCCTCGGGACGGATGAAACCCAATTGCGGGATCTCTGCCAGAAGAGACAAAAGCAGAACGCGACGTTTATCGAAAACCTCGCGCATATGCTCGGGAACGGCTTCTCCCGTGTGAAGGGCGGCGACGGAAGCGACCTGTGCGAACGAGCAGGCATTGCTCGTCGTATGCCCCTGCATGGCGGAGATCGCACTCGCCACGTTTGTCGGCGCGGCAAGATAACCGATGCGCCATCCCGTCATGGCGTACGTTTTCGAAACGCCGTTGATCACGATCGTATTATCCTTCATATAGGGCGAAAGCGAGGCGATCGAAACGTGCTTCGCGCCGTCGAAAACGAGTTTCTCGTAGATCTCGTCCGAAATGACGGCAACACCGCGCCTTTCGCACACTTCCGCAATGCCGGAAAGTTCTTCACGAGTATAAACCGCCCCCGTAGGGTTACACGGAGAATTCAGAATCAGACACTTCGTCTTTTCGGTAACAGCCTGTTCGAATTGCTCTTTTAAAAGCTTATAGCCGGACTTTTCCGTTGTTTCCACAATAACGGGCGTAGCGCCGCAAAGACGGATCTGCTCTACGTAAGTCACCCAATAAGGAGAAGGAACGATCACCTCGTCCCCCTCGCCGGCGATCGCCGCGATCGCGTGAAACAGCGAGCTTTTCGCCCCGTCCGACACGACGATCTGCCCCGGCTCGTACGAAAGACCGTTGTCCGAGAGAAACTTTTCGCAGATCGCCCGCTTCAATTCCGGCAGACCGGCAGCGGGGGTATATTTCGTATAGCCGTCGTCAAGCGCTTTTTTCGCCGCTTCCACGATGGGGACGGGCGTATCGAAATCGGGCTCGCCCGCCGTAAAGGCGACGATCTTTTTTCCCTCCGCCTTCATCGCCTTCGCTTTTGCCGAAATTTCGAGAGTAACGGACGGTTCTATCGCCGCCGCCTTCCTGGATAACGTTATCATAATGAGTTCTCCTCTCCGGACAGTTTCGCTTCTCTGTCCGCAACCTGAAGTGCCTGCACCATTTCCCCGAGATCACCCATCAGAAAACTTTCCAGCGTATAGATCGTAAAGCCGATGCGGTGATCGGTCACTCTGCCCTGCGGGAAATTATACGTGCGGATCCTCTCCGAACGGTCTCCCGTACCGACCTGACTTTTGCGATTGGCGTCGTATTCGTTTCTGTATTTCGTGTTGTAATAATCGTAAAGGCGGCTTTTCATCACTTTCATCGCCTTTTCCCTGTTTTTGATCTGCGAACGTTCGTCCTGACAGGTCACGACGATCCCCGTCGGCAGATGGGTCATGCGGATACACGATTCCGTTTTGTTCACGTGCTGTCCGCCCGCCCCGCTCGAACGATAAGTGTCGATCTTGAGATCCTTCTCGTCGATCTGCACTTCCACGTCTTCCGCTTCGGGCAGAACGGCGACCGTGACCGTAGACGTGTGAATCCTTCCCTGCGATTCGGTGTCAGGGACCCTCTGCACGCGGTGCACGCCGCTTTCGTATTTCATTCTGGAATAAACGCCTTTCCCGCTGATCGAGAATACGACTTCCTTCACGCCGCCGAGTTCTGTGGTATTGCTGTCGATCTCCTCCGTTTTCCAGCGGTTTCTTTCGGCGTATTTCACGTACATCCGATAAAGCTCGTAAGCAAACAGCGCGGCTTCCTCGCCGCCCGCCCCGCCGCGGATCTCCACGATAACGTTTTTTTCGTCGTCCGGATCTTTCGGGATCAGAAGAACCCTCAGTTCTTCGGTGATCGCGGAAAGTTTGTTTTTACAATCGTAATATTCCTCTTCGAGCATCGCCCGCATCTCGCGGTCGGTCTCCGTTTTCAAGGCTTCTTCCGCCTCTTTTCCGTTCTCTTCCGTCTTTTTGTATTCGAGGTATTTTTCGGCGGTCTCTTCGATCTCCGCCCGTTCCTTCACGTATTTCTGCCAGGAAGGCACGTCTGCGATCACGGCGGGATCGGAAACGAGTTCGTTCAGTTTCCGGAAGCGTTCGAGTATGGTTTCCAGTCTTTCGATCATAATTTCACCGCCGCTACAATTCTTTCGATCCCTTCCAGGTCTTTTATGATCCGCACGTTACAGAAGCCGCGGAGCATTTCCGCCGCTTTTTCCGCTTCGCCTTCTCCGACCTCGAGAAGAAGGGTTCCGCCCTCTTTCAGAAAGCCGCCCGCCTCCGCCGCGATCCTGCGATAAAAGTCAAGTCCGTCCTCGCCGCCGTCGAGCGCGAGCATCGGTTCGTGATCTTTCACTTCCGTCTGAAGCCCCGCAATGTCCGCCGTGGGAATATAGGGCGGATTGGAAAGGATCGCGTCGAACTCTCCAGAAACGTTTTCAAACAGATCGCCCTGCAAAAATTCCACGTTCGCACCGAGACGCGCCGCGTTTTCCTTCGCAAGAGATAACGCTTCGTCGGAAACGTCGCTCGCAACGACCGTCGCGCCCGTTTTCAACGCGACCGTCACGGCGATCGCCCCGCTGCCCGTACAAAGATCGAGCACGCGGTCGCCCGCTTTCACGAGCTTGAGCGCCTCGCTCACCAGTTCTTCCGTTTCCGGACGGGGGATCAGAACACGCCCGTCCACTTTGAAATCGTACCCGTAAAAATTACACGTGCCGAGGATATACCAGAGGGGTTTTCCCGTCAGTCTCTCCGCGAGCAGTTTGTCGATCTTTTCCACCTTCCCCGCGGAAAGGGTGCAGTCTTCCGAAAGCTCGCTCCTCTTTTTTCCCGTCGCTTCGCAAAGGATCCACTCGCCGTCCGCGCCGTCGATCCCTTTCTCCGCAAGGCTTTCTTCCACCCGTTTCTTCACCGAGGAAAGTTTTTCCGCGCAGACGAATCTGCAACCCTGTTCTTCCGGATTTTCATCCATCGAAAGCACCTTACAAAACGCCGTGATCGCAACCTCCGCCATACCGTCGTCCGGCTCTCTCGTCGTGATCTTCTGCAACGCGAGCCCGGGCAGTTTCAACGGCAGAACGAGAGGGCTCTGCGTTTTCGCAAGGGCTTTCAGAAGTTCGTACGAAAGCCCCGCCACAAGGGGCAGAAGGGCGAGTTTTACCAGAAGTTTCAGTCCGCCGTTTTCGATATGAAAGACCGAGCCGAAAAAGGAATATACCAGAATGCTGACGAACATGACGAAAAACATGAACGTCGTGCCGCAACGATCGTGCACGCGGCGGCATTTCTGCACGTTTTCCACGGTGAGAGGCAACCCCTTCTCGTAGCAGGTTATGGTTTTATGCTCCGCCCCGTGGTACATATAGGTGCGGCGGATATCCTTCATCAAAGACGTAAGAAGAATATAGCAGACGAATATCGCGATCCGCAGAAGTCCTTCCGCAAGGTTACGCAGAAGTTCGTTCGAGCTGACGTATTCTGCAAAGAGCTTACCGGCAAAATGGGGCAGGACGAAAAACAATCCGACCGAAAAAGCGATGCCGAGGATCACCCCGATCGCCATCACGACGTTCATCACGTCGATCTTAAAAGTTTTCGCGAGCCATTTTTCGAATTTCGAAGGTTCGCCCGTGTCTTCGCCGTATACTTCCGCCGAACGCATCAGCACCTTCATTCCGGACACGAGAGACGCGAAAAAATTCACCGCTCCCCTCACGACCGGGATTTTATGAATGATACCGTCGTTCGGTTTCAGCCGCTCCGCTTCCAGGCGGATGACCCCGTCCTCGTCGCGCACGGCGGTCGCAATGGCGGTTTTCCCGCGCATCATGACCCCTTCCAGCACGGCTTGCCCGCCGATGGACGTTCTTTTTACTCTCTGATCTTTCTGTTTTCTGGGCATTTCTTCTCCTTTTTTACGAACAAGCCCGACCCCGGCTCTCCCGACCGACCGGGATAAAAAATAAGCCCTAAGCGAAAACACTTAGGGCCGGAGTTACCGAATCGAAAATCGGCTTATGCTACAGCCGATGTTCTCACGATATCAAAGGCTGTATCTTTTCTTGAATTTGTCAACGCGCCCGCCGGTGTCTACCAGTTTCTGCTTGCCGGTAAAGAACGGATGACATTTACTGCAAATATCCACTTTAATAACGTCTACGTCTTTGGTGGAACCGGTCTGGAACGTTTCCCCGCAAGCACACTGTACGGTGACGGTTTTATATTTAGGATGGATTTCCGATTTCATTCTGATCACCTCACAAGAATTAATGCTAAACTATTATATCCCATTTTTCGCCTCATGTCAAACGTTTCACGGGGAAAACGAAAATTAAATCAATAAATTTCGGTTTCAATCACTTGCAAAATAAAACCAAATCGTATATAATAGAAGAAACCCGAAACTTGCTTACAAGGTTTTCGGAGGCACGATATTTCAGGCAAAAAGTGCAAAAACGCATGTTTCTGCTTAAAAATCCGCAGGGATTCCGGCAAGGTTCCGCAAGGGAAACGATCGGATCCCCGTCGTTTTAAAAGAGTTTAATTTGAATTTTCAGGTATAAAAATGACAGGTTGGCAGATTTCCGCTCTCGGAAAAATCGAAAAAATCAATATGACCGAAATGCTGGACGACGTTGACAGCGCGAAAGTAAAACTGACGCGCACCCTCCTCACCGAAGAGGATATCTCTCTGTATACCGGCGAGGAAAAAGGGAAATACCCCGTGATTCCCGGGCGCATGGCAGTCGGTCAGGTCACGGAGCTCGGTTCTCCCGTCCCGTATTTCGAAAAAGGAACGCGCGTCGTTCTGTCTCCGGTAAAACCGTGCGGAAAATGCTATCACTGCGCGGGCGGAGATCCGCAGGAATGTTATGATTTTTCCGTCGCGGGGAAAAATTCCGCCGGGTTTTTAAAAGATTTCGCCGTCATTAAAATGGCAGACATTTTCCCCCTGCCGCAAAGCGTAAAAGACAACGAAGCCGTTTATACCGATTACATCGCCCTCGCCCTTTCCGTGATCGACAAGCTCGACGTCGAAAAAGGTCAGCACGTAGCGATCTTCGGCGGATCGGTCTTCGGGTCGATCCTGGCGCAACTGATCATTTACTATCAGGGCGTTCCCATTCTGATCGACGAAAACGAAGAAGCTTTGCTCCGCGCGAAGAAATCGGGGGTCTATTACACGCTGAAAGCAAGCGCGAAAACGGAAAAAGAAGTTCTTTCTCTCACCGGAGGAAGAGCGGTCGGAAAGGTCGCTTTTCTCACCCGCTCCGGGCTTCCGACAGATCTCGCATTCAAAGTCGCCGCGCCTTCGGGAAAGATCGCGTTTGCCGGTTATTCTTTCCCCAACGTAAAAATTCCGCTCGGCATTGCCCTCTCGAAACAGCTTTCCACCGTTTCCGTCACCAACGGTTACGGCAATTTCGAGCCCGCCATCAACATTCTCGCAAACAAAGCCGTGGATCTTTCCGGCTATACGCTTCCCCTTACCAAAATGGACGACATCGAAGCAAGCGTTGCGAAAATGGCGGAAAGCTACAAAGCGAAACAACCCGTCCCGAGTTTCATGATCAACATGCTCAGCTGACTTTGTTTCCGCACCTCAAAAAACCTCGCCGCCTTTCAGCCGTGAAAAGCGGCGTTTTTATATCGGCAACAAATAAAAACAGCCGGTTAACAAACTTATACAGGGGGATTTTATTTACCGTCATGCGTTTTCCCAAGAAAATATCCGAGTTTTTCGCCACTCAGAAATATCGTTTCAAAATACGACGAGCCGTTCGCCTTATCGAAGCGGAGTTACCTGTATTTCGGATTATAAACATTGACCAGGAAATTATTTCCGAATCCGATCGTCGCTTGCACACCGAAAAAACAACGCGCGCGGAAGAACGCTTTATGCAATCCGTGCGCCTCGCAAAACAACATAACGAAACGATAAAGGATCTGCAAACTCGCCTCGATGAGGTAATTTCCTCGGGCGGAACGGACGAGATCGTCGGAAATATCGAAAATTATACTTTCGATCAGATTTATGTTTATAACGACCTCGCGTTAAGAATTTCGGAATTCACGATTCCGAACTCCCCGAATAAAGAAGATTATCTTCGTTTTCTCAAAGGGATCGGCGAAATATTCAGCGACTATCCGAAAATATTCGAACAATTCGGACTGATCCGGAAGTTTGAACAATTCCGGAACAGCTTTCCGGACGAGTACATCGACGGCGAACGGGAAAAAGAATTTTTCGCCGAAGCAACGGAACTTCTCACCCGCATCAAAGCCCTCGGATCGAAATATTATAAACTTCTGGATCTCGACAAACGGATCGTAACGCACCATAACGAAGATTACATTGAAAGACATTCGAAAGATCATATTTTCGATGACATCAACGGCAGATCTCTGGACGACGAACAGCGTCGCGCAATTCTGTGCGATCCGGGATCCAATCTCACAATCGCCGGTGCAGGCGCAGGAAAAACATTGACGATCTGCGGAAAAGTCAAATGGCTGACGAACGGCAAAAAGTTCCGCATGATCGGATTTTACTGCTTTCCTATTCAAAGGAATCGGCAACCGACCTTGCAAAGAAAATCGGACTCATGTATCCGCAGATCAAAGTCAAAACATTTCATGCGATCGGTCTGGAAATTCTGCGTGCACATAACGGGAAGAAAAACGCGATCGAAGATCAGTTCAAGGCAATCATTCAGGATTATTTCGATCGGAAATTGCTTGAAAACCAATCAATCGTAAAAGCCGTTTTCGAATTTTTCTCTTTTTATCTGCTCCCCGAAAATGCAATCGAAAAGAAATATGACAGTACAAGCGAAAAATACGAGGATCTGAAAGCTTATAATCTGCAAACGCTGAAAGATTCCCGCCGAGCCTGCGATGTCGGAAACATCGAAAAAAGAACTTTGCGTCAGGAATACGTAAAAAGTTATGAAGAGCTCGCCATCGCCAACTTTCTGTTTTTGAATGGAATTCGCTATGAATATGAACGCGCATACGAAATCGACACTGCCACCCCGGACAAACGTCAGTACACGCCCGATTTTTATCTTCCCGATCACCATATTTACATAGAGCATTACGGTATCGACAAAAACGGAAGAACCCCGCAATATTCTCCGGAAGAGGAAGCCGGATATCTTCGCAGCATGGAATGGAAAAGACAGACTCACGCCGAAAATCACACGGTGTGCCTTGAATCCTATTCCTACGAATTCAAGGAAGGAACACTGTTCCCGAATCTCGAGAGAAATCTGAAAGAGCACGGCGTAATCTTCACCCCGATGACGCAGGAAGAAATTGCCGATTATATCCGCGATGTATGCGCAGGCTACGAATTTACTTCGTTCAAAAATCTGATCTCCTCTTTCGTCAGTTTATACAAATCGCAATTTCCTTCCGAAAAACATTTTGCGGAACTGAAAGAACAAAACCACGGTTCTCCGTATGCAAACACGAGAAAGAATATTTTTCTTTCCGTCTGCGAAGACTTTTACCGTTTTTATATCGACAATCTGCGACAACAGGATAAAATCGACTTCGACGACATGATCCTGCAGGCTACAAACGCGCTCGACACTCTGCCCGATCACCGTTACCGCTATATTATTGTCGACGAATTTCAGGATATCTCGCAAAGCAGAATGAGATTCTTACAGAAATTGATCGATCACGGAGACGCAAAATTGTTTGCCGTCGGTGACGACTGGCAGGCAATCTATCGGTTTGCCGGATGCGACGTCGGAATCTTTCTGCACTTCGACCGCTATTTCCGGGACACCGCAATCAACCGTATCACCATGACCTATCGTAATTCTGCGGAATTGCAGGAAACGATTGAACCTTTTATCACGGCAAATCCGATCCAATACCGAAAACACATCCGTTCACAAAAACATCAGAAAGACCCCGTCAGAATTCTGTTTCACGATAACGACAGGATCGAAGCATTCACCCAAGCTCTGCATGAAATTTCGGAAATAAAAAAAGATGCCGAAGTTCTCGTTCTCGGTCGAAACAATAAGGAACGCGAAAGTTTACTGCCGGATAACGAATTTGTCCGGGGGAAAATAGAAATCGTGCAGGTCGTACGCAAACAGGACATTTCCGAAACGCCGAAAGCGGAATTCCGGATCCGGCACAAGGATTTTCCCGATTTAAAAATAACATTTAAAACGGTTCACGGATCGAAAGGTCTGGAGAGCGATTTCGTTATTCTGCTCAGCGGTGAAAATGCAAAAAACGGTTTTCCGAACAAAATGGAAGACGATCCCCTTCTCCATCTCGTACTGTCCGAAAAAGAGAATTTCCTTTATGCCGAAGAACGACGTTTGTTTTACGTTGCGCTCAGCCGGACGAAATCCATCGTTTATGTATTATCCGACCGGAACAGAACGTCCTGCTTCGTAAACGAAATCGCCACCCTGATCGGAAAAACCGACAGAGAAGTAAAACTCAGCCGTACGGAAGACAGGCTTTGCCCGTGGTGCAAAGGGATTCTTGTCGCCCGCAAAACCATGATCGGATGCTCCAACTTTCCTTATTGCAAGTATACAATCAAAGACGCCGAAGCCGTAAAAAGAAATAACCGCTGTCCGCAATGCGGAGATTTCCTTGTAATCCGTCATGGGAAATACGGAAATTTCATTTCATGCCATGCCTATCCGAAATGCCGGTATTCTTCAAACGATTTCAACAGATTCAACGAGCAAGCCCGCCGCAACGGCTATGACACCTATAATAAAATAGTCCGTTAATCAACTTATATCCGAATAAATAAAAACAGCATGTCGGATTGTCTTGCTTAACAACATGAAAACCGTGAAATTTGTCCGTTTGCCGAAAAAACGTGATTTTCTTCCGAACGAAAAAGGGAACGACCGATCCCGCAGCGTTCCCTTTCTTTTTTACACGATAAAACCGGTACGGCAAAAGCCGTAACGTACGATCAGAGCGATTTTAAAACCGTACCGACAAGGCGCATATCCACCTTGCCCGCATAGTTCGCTTTGAAGTGCTTCATCACCGCAGGCACGGACTTATCTTCGAGCCCGGAGATAATTTCTTTGATCTCTTCTTCGCTTAAAAGTTTCGGCAGGTATTTCTTCACCGTAGCAAGCTGATTGTCAAGACTCGCGACCGTTTCCGACCTTCCCGCCTTCACGAAGCCTTCCCGCTCTTCCGTCAGTTCGTTGATCGTTTTCTGCAGGATCCTCGTCACGTCGGCGTCGGTAAGGGTCTCTCCCGCCGCCTTCTTTTCGATAGTTTCGAGCATCAGTTTGTTGATGAGGGTATTCAGAGCCGTCACGGCATCTTTGTCGTGCGCTTTCATCGCCTCTATTTTTACTTTTTTAAATTCTTCCAGCGTCATAATGACCGATCCTCCTTCTTTTATTTTACTTATTTATTGCCGCCCCGTTCCCGACGACAAATCGGTTGTCGCAGACGGATTCTATGCGGAACTTACTTCCGCAACCGTTTCGCCTCTTTTATTTTCCCGACGATCTCCGCGGCGTTCGCCGTGATGAAACCTTCGTCATAAAGCTTTTTTTTCGGATGCGTGATCGCACCGCCGATCGCCAGGGCATACGCGCCGGCGGAAAACCACTCTTCCGCTTCGTCCGGTCCGATCGCCCCCGTAGGGATCAGTTTCGCCTGCGGGACCGGCGCTTTCGCCATGGAGACGAAATGGGTTCCGTAACACTTGGCGGGAAAGAGTTTCTGCATATCCGCTCCGCCGCGGATCGCGTTGATAAGTTCCGTCATCGAGCCGACGCCGGCGATATACGACAGATCGTTTTCCCGGCAGATCTTCGCGACCGCTTCGTCGTAATTCGGCGCGATAACGAACTCCGAGCCGCACTTTATCGCTTTTAAAACGGCTGTTTCGTCCGTCACGGTGCCCGCGCCGACCGTATAGTCACCCCCAAGCCGATCCTTCAGCTCTGCGATGACTTTTTCCGCCCCCGGCGTAGTCAGAGAAACCTCGAGCACGTTCACGCCGCCCTTTGCCGCGGCAAGCCCGCGGCGCAGGCAACCTTCTTCGTCGTCATCCCGCAAAATGCAGATCAGCCCGCTTTCGCCGACGGCGCGCAAAACCTCGCTTCTGCTTTTCGTTGCCATTTTATTCTTCCGTGCAAACGGCAATGCCGAGTTCTTCCAGCTGTTTGTCCTCTACCGGCGCGGGAGCTTCACTCATCAGATCGGAAGCCGTCTGCACCTTCGGGAAGGCGATGACGTCGCGGATGGATTCGTCCTTGCAAAGCAGCATGGTAAGGCGATCCAGCCCGAACGCAAGCCCGCCGTGCGGGGGCGCACCGTAGTTGAAGGCATCCACGAAGAAGCCGAACTTGCGCGCGATGTCCTCGTCGGTAAAGCCGAGAATGTTGAACATTTTTTTCTGAATGTCTCTCGAATGGATACGGATGGATCCGCCGCCCGCTTCCTGCCCGTTGATCACGAGGTCGTAAGCCTTTGCGCGGGCTTTCGAAGGATCGGTTTCGCACAATTCGAGATCTTCGTTCATGGGCGCGGTGAACGGATGGTGCACCGCCATATATCTGTTCTCTTCTTCCGACCATTCGAACATGGGGAATTCGTTGATCCAGAGCACGTCGTAAACGTTTTTGTCCACGAGTTTGTATTTATCGGCAAGCATCAGTCTCAGCCCGCCTAAGGTATTGAACACAACGTAATCTTTGTCCGCGGCAAGGAAAAGGGTATCCCCTTCTTCGAAATTCATTCTTTCCTTCACCGCTTCGAGTTCTTCCGCGGTTAAAAATTTCGCGAAGGAAGATCTGATCTCTCCGCCCTTCTGCCAATTGATCCAGCAAAGCCCTTTCGCGCCGAGCGTCTTCGCGTATTCCACCGTAGCGTCGAGCTCCTTGCGGGAAAATTTCTCCGCCAGTCCCTTCGCATTGATCGCGCGTACGCTCCCGCGGATGGGTCCGATCTCAATCGCAAGCGCGTCGGTAAACACCTTAAAGGACGAAGAAGCGAAAATATCCGACAGATTGACGATCTTCAGACCGAAGCGGGTATCCGGCTTGTCCGACCCGTAATTTTCCATCGCATCTTTATACGTCATCGTGCGGAAATGCCCTTCGCCGAGATCGAGACCGATCGCCGAACGGAAAATGCTTTTGATCAGCCCTTCGATGGGATACATCACGTCTTCCGTTTCTTCCACGAAACTCATCTCCACGTCGATCTGCGTGAATTCAGGCTGACGGTTTGCGCGGAGATCTTCGTCACGGAAACATTTCGTGATCTGATAATAGCGGTCGAACCCGGCGATCATCAGAAGCTGTTTATATAATTGCGGAGACTGCGGAAGGGCATAGAAACTCCCTTCGTGCACGCGGGAAGGAACGAGATAATCTCTCGCGCCTTCGGGCGTCGATCTGCCGAGCATGGGCGTTTCCACTTCCGTGAAACCGTTCTCCTCGAAGAATTTTCTCGCCGCCTTGCAGATCTCGTTTCTCATGAAAAGGTTTTTCTGCAGAACGGGTCTTCTCAGGTCGAGATAGCGGTATTTCAGGCGAAGGGTCTCGTTTACGTTCGTATCGTCAAGGATCTCGAACGGTGTGGTATCCGCTTCGGCAAGGATCTTCAGCTCGTCGGCAAGAATTTCGATCGCGCCCGTGGCGATCTTATCCGTTTTGCTCTCGCGTTCGCGCACTTTGCCCTTTACGGCAAGCACGTATTCCGAGCGGATCTGTTCCGCCTTTTCGAACACGGCGCTTTCCGTCGTATCGTCGAAAACGATCTGCACGAGCCCCGTTTTATCTCTCAGATCGATAAAAATCAGGCTGCCGAGGTTTCTTCTGCGCTGCACCCAGCCCGTTACCGTCTCTTCTTTTCCGACGTCCGAAAGCCGGAGCGTTCCGCACATCGTCGTTCTTCTGAGGTTACCCATAAATTCTGCCATAAAAGCACTTCCTGTTCTATATTGATATACGCTTTTATTTTAGTATTTACGGGAAAAAAAGTCAAACATATAGGCGTGGGATCCTGCGAAAAGAGGTTAAAATTTCGTAAGGGATCGTCCCCGCGACGGAAGCGAGGTCTTTCGCGTCGATCCGCTCTTCCCCGCACGAACCGAGAAAAACGACGTCTTCGCCGACGGAAACGCTTTCGTCGGACAGACAGAAACAGCAGTCCATGCAGATATTTCCCACAAGACGGCGTTTCTTTCCCTTCAGAAGAACGGTCCCGCCCGTCAGATCCCGACTCAGTCCGTCGGCATAACCGAGAGATACGGTCGCGACGAACGTATCCCTTTTCGCCGTGAATTTTCCGTCGTACCCCACGCTTTCTCCCCCTTGCACGAACGTATTCCGCACGACTTTTCCGATCACGGACATGCACGGCGAGACCCCGTCCGCCCCGTAGCCGTACAAAGCGAGCCCGAGCCGCACCCCGCCGAAGGCATACGCCCGGTCGCCGATCCTTTCCGAAGCGGCAAGGTGACGGAAAACGGACGGAAACGCTTTCACGACCGGCGAGGAAAGGGAAAGAAACCGATCGCGCTGAACGGAAGAAAAGCTTTCCGACCCCGGGCGGGCAAGATGGGAAAACACGCTTTCCGCATGCACGCAAGGAGAGTTTTTCAGCGCGTTTATCAGCTTATAGACCTCTGTTTCCGTTTTTATACCGATGCGGTTCATCCCCGTGTCGAGCGCGATATGTACGGCTGCCGGTTTTCCTTCGGCAAGGGATATGCGGGATGCGATCAGAACGTCTTCCTCTCCCTGTACGGCAAAGCCGATCCCCTTCCGCACGCAGACCGTTTTCTCTTCCTCGTCCGTAATACCGAGCACGAAAACCCTGCCCTTTACCGTTTCCTCCGCGTTCAAAAGAAGCTCTTCTCCTTCCCGCGCGGTCGCCACGGCGAAGTAATCGCTCTCCTTGCAGGAAAGCGCCGTTTCCGCCGCCCCGTGTCCGTAGCCGTCCGCTTTTACGACGGCGATTATTTTTCTTCCCCTGCCCGCTCTTCTTTTTAAGACAAGAAAATTTTTCCTTAAAACGTCTTTCTCCACTTCGATCCTTCCGCGCACCTTTTTCTCTCCCTTTTATTTTCCGGGACCCCGGGCCCGGCATCCGCCATCACCGGCTGTTATGTCAGCCCATGTATTTTATGCGAAAAATACCCGTTATCGTTCGCCTTTTGCTTTACTATCTCCGGAAAATAAAGTATAATGATAACGTAGCGCCCTTGACGGCGCAATGCGGGAGATCATCGCAATGTACGAATTTTTACTTCAATATTTAGACGAATCGAAAACGGCTTATCAGGCGCATGACAACGCCGTGCGCTACCTGCAAAGCAACGGCTTTACCGAACTGAAAGAAAACGAGATCTGGAAACTTACCCGCGGAGACAAACGCTACGTCTCGCGGGACGGCTCCGCCCTCATCGCCTTCCGCGCAGGAAGCAGAGACGGCTTTTCCGTCGTTGCCTCTCATGACGATTCGCCCGCCTTCAAACTGAAAGGCACGGGAGAGATCGAAATCGGAAACATGCATAAATTCAACGTGGAAAAATACGGCGGCGGCATTTTCTACAGCTGGCTCGATACCCCCGTCACCGTGGCGGGGCGGGTCATTCTTTCCTCGGGGGACAAACTCGAAGCCCGCTCGTTCGTATCGAAACACACTTTTGTCATTCCGTCCGTCGCCATTCACTTCAATCGTGCCGCGAACGACGGGATCAGGCTGAACCCGCAGATCGATATGAGCCCCCTGACGGGCATCCTTTCCTCTTCCGGTTTAAAAGAAGAAATCGAAGAATTCGCGGCGGGGAAAGAGTTCATAGAAGGAGATCTTTTCGTCGTTTCCGCACAGAAGCCTTTCGTTTGCGGATACCGGAACGAACTGTTATCCTCTCCCCGTATCGACAATTTAACGAGCGTCTGCTCTTCTCTCGAAGCCCTTTGCAAGGCGGAACCGAACGCGACCTCCGTGTGCTATATCGCCGATAACGAAGAAGTGGGAAGCCGGACCAAACAGGGCGCGGGATCCCGTTTCCTGCCCGACACCCTCTTCCGCATCCACCGCGCGCTCGGCGGCAACGAAGAATCTTTCGACGTGGCGCTTGCAAACACCTTCTTCCTTTCCTGCGACAACGCGCACGCCATGCACCCGAACCACCCGGAGCTTTCCGACCCGACAAACAAAACCATGCTCGGAAAAGGCATCGTGATCAAACACCACGCCAATCAGAATTACACGTCGGACGCCTTTTCTTCCGCCATTGCGAAAAACGTGTTCGCAAAAGCGGGCGCCGCTTATCAGGACTTTTACATGCGTTCCGACCTGCCCTGCGGCGGCACGCTCGGCGCGATCAGTTCCTCTCAGGTCTCGGTGCGCAGCGCGGATATCGGAATCGCCCAGCTCGCCATGCACTCGGCTGTGGAAACGATGGCTCTTTGCGATTATGACGAGATGCTAAAGGGCTTGACCGCATTTTACGGCACCTTCTTCCGGACGGACGGAAGCTCCGTTACCGAACTGATCCGCAGCTGATAACAAAAACGAATTTCCCGGGAAAACCGAACCTTTCGCGTGACATCGCGGAAACTTTATGTTAGTATAAACAAAATAAATAAAAAACCGAATTAAGGAGCAAACATGAAAAAACTTACGGCATTTCTTGCCTCTCTGGCAATGATCCTCTGCCTGTGCTTTTCCGCCGTCGCCTGCAATAAGCAGGATCCTTCGGCAATCGCCGGCACTTACAAATTATTGAAAATGACCATGGTGACCGACGGCACGACCGTGATCGTCGGGCCGGGCAGCAACTACACGGGTATTTCCGTCACGGAAGATTCTTTCGTTCTTTATCTCAGAGAGGATAAAACCTATAAAATGATCAAAACGGCAGAAAAAGACAACGACGTCGTTACGATTGGAACCTGGGAATACAACGGCAACGCCAGCGCGGCGATCATTCTGACCGCGCCCGACGGAGATATCCCGGACGACAACCGTACGGAAGCGATCATCGACGACGGCGTTTTCAAAATGACCGTAAGCGAAACGGAAGAAATGAGCGCGAGCGAAAGCGAATCCGCCGCACAGCAAACAACGACGATCACTCTGGAGCTGAAAAAAGTTTCTTCGGAAACGGATACCTACGGTTCCGTCTTCGAAGTTTGCGGTACGTATAAACTCTCCGAGCTCACCGTAACGATCGGCAATTCCACCACGAGCGTCAAGCCCGGTCAGGTCGGAACGGAGATCACGGAAGATACGGTCGTTCTTCTTCTCAAAGACGACAAAACTTACGTCCTGACCAATCTTCTTGAAGAAACCGAAGACGAAGAAGCCCCCGTATCTCATACCGGAAAGTGGGATTTCGCCAGAAATGCGGAAACCGTCGTTCTGTTCGCCCCCGAAGGAGAATCCACCGGAAACGCTGCGGAAGATTCTCTCCTGATCGCATTCAAAGGCGATACGGTAACGATCACCGAAGAAGAGGAAGAAACGGGAATGTCCCTCGTCATCGTTCTGAAAAAAACGGAAACGACGGCAGGCGGAAACACAAGCGAAAGCGAGAGCGAAGCGCAGAACAACTGATTTCCAAAGCAAAGCCGGCAGAAAAGAAATTCCGGCATTCGTCGGTAACGGCAAATGCCGGGTCTGTAAACGGACTTATATCCGCCAAACAAAAAGGCAGATACAAGTCCGTTTCTTTTTATAAATTATATAAATTTTTTAAACCTTTTAAAAACATGAAACATTCGCGTGACTTTTTGCCGGAAACATGATACAATTGATTCATCGATCCCGCAAAAAATTTCTGCGCGATCATAAAGGAGAAAAAGATGAGAAAACTCACCCCGCTGTTTGCCACTCTGGCAGCAATCCTCTGCCTGTGCTTTTCCGCCGTTGCCTGCAACAAGCAGAACGCTTCGAAAATCGCCGGCACTTACAAACTTTCGTCCATGACCATGACGGTGGGCGGCGCAACCGTAACGCTGGAAGCCGGAAAGGATTTTATGGGTACGCAAATTTCGGAAGATACGATCGTTCTCGTTCTCAAAGAGGATAAGACTTATGAAATGACTTCCGCCTTAGAATCGGATGAAGACGCAACGGTAACCGGCACCTGGGATTTTGACGGCAATTCCGCAACTTCCATCATTCTGAGCGATCCCGAAGAAGCTTCTTCGGAAGAATTGAGCACCACCATGACGGCTACGATCGACGGAGACAAGCTTACGATGACGGAAAGCACGACAATCGGCGAAGGAGATTCCGCACAAACGACGGAAATGACCATCACGTTTAAAAAAGCATAGGCTCGGCATTCCCGTCACCGATTATTTTTACAGGTGAAAAATGCTGAACCTGAACGACAAAAAACGCGCTTCGTGATTGCGGAGCGCGTTTTCGGTTCCTGCCAACAGACTCTGGCAGATCGGAGAACAATATGAACGAAAAAATCTTACCGGGAAAATACAGGCATTTTAAAGGCGGGGAATACGAGGTTCTCTTCGTCGCAACGCACAGCGAAACGCTGGAAGAATACGTCGTTTACCGCGCCTTATACGGAGAGAAAAAAATATGGGTGCGCCCAGCCGCCATGTGGAACGAAACGATCGAACGGGAGGGGAAACGCTTCCCGCGTTTCCGGAAAATCGACGACTGATCCCCTTTTCTTCCGGTTTCACGCCCTCCGGATATCTGCCGGAAGAGGCAGAATTTCGGCAAAAACCGAAGAAAGAGGCAAAAAAACAGATACTTTTTTTAAGATTTTTATTCAAACTGTTGTTTTTTCGGAAAATATATAGTATAATAAAGAAAAGAGTATCGGTAGCAGAGGGATCGGCAATCACTCCCCTGATCCGATAAAACCGATCGTCACACGGGACATCCGCGATCGCTCTCCCTTTTTCGGGGAGAACAAACGCCAAGCGAAAAGATCGCCCGGACGACAGCGCCCGATAAAAGCGCAGAACGGAGGTTATCGACATGAAAATCAAAAACGGTTTTGTACTGAAAGAAGTAAACGGGAGACCGATCGTGGTCGCCACCGGAGAAGCGAGCAATTACTTTAAAGGTATGTTGACTTTAAACGAAATGGGCAAGCGCATGTTCACCGCCCTTCAGACGGAAACCAATGAAAGCCGCATGGCAGACGAGATCATGGAAGAGTACGACGTGGAGAGATACGTCGTTTTATCCGATATCCGCAGTTTCGTGGAAAAACTGCGTTCCGTCGGAATGATCGAGGGATGAATCAGACAGAATATAACGATTTGAAAGAAATACCGGGAGGACAGAGTAAAGTCTCCCGGCATTTTTATTTTCCGGCGGGAATGCGGAATTGTACCCGTCATCCCGATCCGGTCTTACCCTGCCTGCGAAGGCGGATTTCCACAATGAAATGGGGTAGACTTCCCCGATAGCGGGGAAGATGTCGGCTTTGCCGACAGATGGGGCGCGTCCTGCAAGGAAATGTCAACGCTGTTGACAAAAGGGGGGCGCCCCCGCCGAGGGGGCTCAAAAAACATATCAGACAAAAGGGGTGCAGGAAAACTCTGCCCGAAAAAGATCCGTGAATGACGTTTCCCTTCTTTTACCATCGGGCAAACATGTATGTCTTCATATAATGATAGAAACCTCCCCGGAATAACGAAAAATCGGATTTCCCGTTGAAATTTGAAAGGACTGCGGTTTTGATGTTCCGCAGTCCTTTTCTATCAACAATGATGATTGATCATATTATTCGGTTGTATTTACCGCGTTTATTCTCCGCGGAGAAAAGCGTTGATTCACGATTTCGTTTTTACGATGCGTTTCCGCACTTCCGGCCGAAAACGCTGCTATAGATCGATTAATTCGCTTTTTTGATTTTTTGGCTTAATGCTGCATCGGCGGTCTCCTTATTTTTTATTCTTTCCAGAACGTCCTTAAAATCATTTTCTTCATAGATAATATCCTCCTTATCCCGAACGATTTCAGGATTTGTTGTTGCTTGGAAAAAATTTAATTCATCGGCGGAATCTCCTTTAAGCCGCGGGAAGCCTTTTCCCGTAACTTCGTATTTGCAACCGTTTTAAAACTTTTTGTTTTGCCGTTCTCCTTGTCGCGACCCGATTGCCTTTCGTTTTTTGTGCCTTTATTATAACCCATGTTTCCCGAAAAGTCAATACCCTTTTCCGTCTTTTCACATTATGAAATTTCACGAAAAGGTATTGACAAAAATTCCTTTTCGTGTTATATTATTTTTGTTGGGCTTGCGGGCATTTTTCGGAGACGGTTTTCGGGCGAAGAGATTCCGGCAAGCCCTTTCCGTTTTTTGCCCGCAGGCAAAAATTCCCCGCGATGCGGACACACGCGGCAAAACCAAGGAGACGTATGCTTTTATATAAACAAATCGAAAATTATCTCCTGCAGATCATCCTCGCCGCCGACCGCAGCGGAGAAAGCCCGGCGAAGCTTCCGAGCGAACAGCAGCTCGCGGCGAAATTCGGTGCAAGCAGAGTTTCCGTCCGGAATGCGCTCGCCTCTCTCGAAAAGCAGGGATATCTCTATAAAATAAAAGGGAAAGGCACTTTCGTTGCCCCCGTCGGCGACGGCAAAAAGGATAGCTTCCGTTTTGCCCTCATTCTCCCCACACCCGAAAGCAACTTCAACCGCGATATTCTTTCGGGCGTACACGCCTTTTGTAAAAACACGGATTCCGACTTTATCACCCTTTACGCCTGGCAATCGCCCGAAGAAGAGAGAAAGTGCATCGAACTGTGTTTCCGCCTGAATATTTTCTGCATTCTTCTCATGCCCGTGGACAATCCCGAAAACGAAAGCTACATCCGCTCGCTCGACCGTTCGGTCGTAAAACTTGTTTTTATCGACAGAAGGTTCGGCAGCAATACCTTTCCTCTCGTTTCGTCGGATAATTTCGATATCGGCTATTCCGCCGCGAAACACCTGATCGAAAAAGGGCATAAGCGCGTGGCGTTTTACCTCACCACAGTGCAATCCTCTTCCGTAAAGGAAAGGATCCGCGGCTACAAACAGGCGCAACTCGAATGCCTGCATAAAACCGATCCCTGTTTCGTACTGGAAGAAGACTATACGGACAACGGAGAAAGCCTTTCCGTCTGGCTGAAGAAAAACCCGGAGATCACCGCGCTGATCTCCGTTGCGGGGAAACCCGCCAACCTTGCCATCCGCGCAATCGGATCGACCGGCAAAGAAATCGGAAAAGATTTCGATCTCTTCGTGATCGACGACGAGGTGTTTTCCGATTATAAAACAAACCGTCTGATCCCCGTGATCATTCAGGACGGCAACCGGATGGGCTATGCCGCCGCAGACGAACTTTTCCGCGAAGCGACAAAAGGCGAATGCGGAACGGATATTTCCGTTCCCTTCCGTTTCGATCTGCGCTGACGGGTTTTCCGCTCCCGGAACCGGAACATACAAAAAAGCACGCGCCGGAAGCGCAGTTTCCATAGGGAATTATTAAAACTTAAATTTTAGAATTGCGCTTTCAGACGATGACGAAAGGCTCACGGAAAAATCCGTGAGCCTTTTGTGTGTCAAACAACAGAAATGTTATGCGGTTAAAAAAGTTTAACTGTAATGAATAGAAATAAAACGCAAACGGAACCCATCCAGAATACATTGTTTATAATATTTGAAGCGAAATTGCAAGCAAGATATGTAAGAAGAATGCGATAACAAAGAAAAGACAGATAAGCATTGATTATAATCTTTATAAAATCTTAACGCCATCAACAAGAACCCTAACGCTATCTTTATGAAAAAGATGATATCATAATAACGATAAACGGAATCGAGGTTTTTGCATGGGAATACTAAAAAGGAAACTAACATCCTTTCAGATAATATTATTAGGATTCGCGGGAGTTATTTTGCTCGGTGCTTTTCTATTGACATTGCCGATTTCTTCAAAAACTCACGAATGGACATCTTTTATCGACACCCTTTTTACTTCGACGTCTGCCGTATGCGTAACGGGACTTATCGTATTCGATACGTCAACGCACTGGACGATATTCGGGCAAATCGTAATATTGTTGCTGATTCAAATCGGCGGTATGGGAGTCGTCACCATAGCCGTGTCTCTCGCCGTTATTTCGGGCAAAAAAATCGGGTTATTCAGCCGTGAAACAATGAAAAATGCAATTTCTGCGCCAAATGTAAGCGGCATAGTTCGCCTGACCGGATTTATAATCAAGGGTATATTTTTGATTGAACTTATCGGCGCGCTTGTTATGATGCCTGTATTTTGTATCGATTACGGCGCAGAAGGTATTTGGTTTGCTATCTTCCATTCGGTGTCGGCATTCTGCAACGCAGGATTCGACATTATGGGAACAAAAAGCGGAGAATTTACTTCTATCACGCACTATTCCGCACAACCTGTTATCAACATTACGATTATGTTGCTGATTATTATCGGCGGTATCGGTTTCCTTGTATGGGAAGACATTTGCAAACACAAGTGGCGAATAAGAGAATATCGCACGCAAAGCAAAGTGGTATTGATTGTAACCGCCGCGCTTATTGTTTTGCCTGCAATATACTTCTTCTTTTTTGAATTCGGCGATTTACCTGTCGGTGAGCGGATTTTTGCTTCTTTGTTTCAATCAGTAACGCCGCGAACGGCAGGGTTTAATACGGTAAATCTTACGGCGATCAGCGATACGGGATTATACCTGATGATTATTCTTATGTTGATAGGCGGTTCGCCCGGTTCGACCGCAGGCGGTATGAAGACGACGACGATAGCGGTTTTATTTTCTTCCGCTTTTTCCGTATTCAGAAAAAAAGACAATGCGGAACTTGTGAAACGGCGCATCGACGATGAAACGGTTAAGACGGCTTCGGCGATATTTATAATGTACATAACCCTGTTTCTATTTGGCGGAATGGCTATAAGCGCGATTGAGAATTTGCCTGTTACGTCTTGCCTTTACGAAACGGCTTCTGCCGTCGGCACGGTAGGGCTTACGCTCGGAATTACCCCGACGCTCGGAATCGTATCCAAATTGATTTTGATTTTATCTATGTTTTTCGGGCGTGTCGGCGGAATGACGTTGATATATGCCGCTTTCGGCGCAAATAAAAAACAAGTAGCAAAATTGCCGACAGATACGATTGCAGTCGGCTAAGGAGGTTTTATATATGAAAACGAAATCTGTTTTATTGATAGGTCTCGGACGATTCGGAAAATATATCGCGATGAAATTACACGAATTAGGACACGAAATCATGGCGGTAGACGAAAACGAAGAAAGAATTAACGACGCTATGCCTTATGTGACTAACGGGCAAATCGGCGACAGCACAAACGAAGCGCTATTGAAATCGCTCGGCGTAAAAAACTACGATGTCTGTATTGTAACTATCGGCGGCAACTTTCAAAGTTCTCTTGAAACAACCTGTTTATTAAAAGAATTAGGAGCACAAAAGGTTGTGGCGCGTGCCGAACAGGACGTGCAAGCAAAATTTCTTCTTCGTAACGGCGCAAACGAAATTATTTATCCCGAAAAACAACTTGCCATATGGGCGGCAATTCGTTATAGTTCCGACAATATTCTTGATTACATAGAACTGGGCGATTCCTGTTCGATATTTGAAGTTTCCGTTCCGTCGGCATGGGTTGGGAAATCGGTTATAGAAATTGATATTCGTAGAAAATACAATGTAAATATCATTGCCACGAAGAAAAGCGGAAAAATCAATGCGGTTGTTACCGCCGACACGGTTCTCTCCGCAGACGAAACGCTTTTAGTTCTCGGGGAATACAAAGCAATGCGGAAATGCTTTGATATTTAACAGCCGTAAAAGAAGGTGACTTTTATGGAAGACGTAATACTTATTATTGCTGTAATCGCAGTTATGATTTTCGGCTTTTTCATTATGAAAAGGCTTGACGTCTTCTTGGAGAAAAACAGAAAAGCAATTGAAAAGGAACAAGAAGAACAATGCAGTAGCCCGATTGAATTCATTGATGCGGAAAACTATGAGAATATGATTTCCGGGATTGAAAACTTCAAAAAACGCCATAAAAAAGTCGCTATTGTTATCTTTGATGAGGAAAATCGGGAGTTGGCAAATACTTTAACCGATTACATAAGCCGTAAGTAGATTTTATGCGGGAAATATGATATAATACAAGAAATCCAAAACTTAAGGGGATACGATTATCCGAATGGGAAAAATGTTTACAAATAACAAAGAACACATATTGGTTTGTTTATCTCCCGCGCCTTCAAACACAAAAATAATTCAGACTGCGGCAGCAATGGCAAAGGCGTTCAATGCAACTTTTTCCGCCTTATATGTAAAAACTCCCGTATCTGAATCTATGACAACAGAAGACGCGGAAAGGTTGCTTGCGAACATCCATTTTGCCGAAACAAACGGCGCGTCGATAGTTACAGTATGCGGGGACGACGTCGCTTTTCAAATTGCGGAATATGCTCGTCTTTCCGGCGTTACGAAAATAGTAATCGGCAGAACCGTTATCGGTAAGCGAAAATTTATAGGCAAACCGACTTTAACCGAAAAACTGATATCGCTTGCTCCTAATGTCGATATACATATTATTCCGGACAGCGACGCCGTCGTATCCGAAAGAAAGAAAAAACTGTTTGAAAAGCCAAGTTCTTCAAAGTTGCTGAAAGGATTGATAATTTCATCCGTTGTACTGCTGTTATCTTCTTTACTCGGCTATTTATTTTCTCGCCTCGGCTTTACCGACGCTAACATAATTACGGTATATATACTCGGCGTGTTGCTTATCGCCATTTTTACCGAAAGTAAAATCTGCTGGGTTATATCATCCGTTGCGAGTGTTCTGGTTTTCAATTTTCTTTTTACCGAACCAAGATTTTCGTTTCTGGCATACGGAAGCGGATATCCCGTCACTTTTGTAATTATGCTTGCGGCGTCTCTCATCATAGGCGGAACAACAGAAAAACTGAAAACACGGGAACGTCAGGCAACTCAAACGGCATACAGAACAAAAATTCTGTTCGATGCAAATCAGTTAATCCAGAAAGCGTCCGACGAAACGGAGATATTTCGGGTTACTGCAAATCAATTGCAAAGGCTGTTAAACCGAAAGATAGTTGTATTTAACGATAAAGCAAAAAAAATTTATACTTCGCCGACGGAAAACGATTCTTTCGCCATACCGCCCGAGTGCGAGCAAATCGTTTGGCAAATAACGAAAAGCAATGTAAAAGCGGGAAAAGGAACAAATATCTATCCGGACAGCGAATATGAGTTTTTTCCGATATGCAAAAGCGGGAAAAATTACGGAGTAATCGGCATTTTTGTCGGAGAAAAGCCGATTGATTCTTTTGACGAAAGCATTGTAGTTTCCGTTATCGGCGAATGCGCGATTGCAATTGACGGAATCATAAACGCCAAAGAACGAGAACGCGTTGCCGTTCTTGCAAAAAACGAACAGTTGCGCGCAAATCTTCTTCGTTCCATATCGCACGATTTACGGACTCCGCTTACTTCCATTTCGGGTAATGCGAGCAATCTGATTTCAAACGGCAACGATATTGACGACGCAACAAAAAAACAAATATACGAAGATATTTACGACGATTCGCTTTGGCTTATCAATCTGGTTGAAAATCTGCTTGCGGTAACGCGTCTTGAAGAAGGCAGAATGAATATAAATTTAACGACGGAACTCGTCGGCGACGTAATAGCCGAAGCGTTGAAACATATTCATACGAAAAGCAAAAAGCAAAAAATTATCGTAATTCAACCCGATGATTTGCTTCTTGCAAAAATGGACGCCCGACTTATCGTGCAGGTTTTAATCAATCTTTTAGACAACGCTATCAAGTACACGCCATCCGATTCGCAAATTACGATTACTGCAAAAAGAAGCGGATGTATGGTTTGCATAAGCGTTGCGGATAACGGAAACGGAATTGCGGACGAACAAAAATCGCGGGTGTTCGATATGTTTTATACAGGAGCAAACAAAATTGTCGATTGTCGTCGCAGTATCGGTCTGGGACTTTCATTGTGTAAATCCATCATAAATGCGCACGGCGGAGAAATAACGATAACCGACAACGTTCCGCACGGCGCGATATTTACCTTTACATTGCCCGTCGGGGAGGTGGAAATTCATGAATAATTTACTGATTTTAGTCGTGGAAGACGACGCGCCCGTCCGCAACCTTATCGGAACGACTTTGAAAACACACGGTTATGAATATATGACTGCTTCAAACGGCGAGAGCGCCGTTATGCAAGCGTCTTCTCACAATCCGGACGTTGTTTTGCTCGATTTGGGTTTGCCGGATATCGACGGCGTGGACGTTATCAAAAAAATACGTACGTGGTCGGAAATGCCGATTATCGTAATCAGCGCCCGCACCGAAGATAAAGATAAAATAGACGCGCTCGATGCGGGAGCGGACGATTATCTGACAAAACCTTTTTCGGTAGAAGAATTGCTTGCCAGAATTCGCGTCACGGAAAGAAGACTATTCGCAATACAATCGTCAAACAAGTCCGAGTCGGTTTTTGTGAACGGAAATCTGAAAATAGATTACGCCGCAGGTTGCGCATATTTAAGCGGCGAGGAACTCCACCTTACCCCTATCGAGTATAAATTGCTATGTTTGCTGTCGAGAAACGTCGGAAAAGTGCTTACCCACACTTTTATTACGCAAAAAATATGGGGCGCGGCATGGGAAAGCAACGTCGCTTCCCTGCGTGTATTTATGGCGACTTTACGCAAAAAGATCGAACCGTCCGCCGATTCGCCGCAATATATTCAAACTCACGTCGGCATCGGGTACAGAATGGTGAAGGCAGAATAATTTTTTACAACGTTTAACTCTTGAATTGTCAAACTAAATGCAACACTTTACCATAAAAGACTTCAAAAGGAGTTTTCCAACCCAAACATTTGCGAGGACGTTTATTTAATTTATCGAAAAATATAGCAATATCTTT
>CABUWK010000013.1 GCA_902495325.1 uncultured Acidiphilium sp. | reverse complement strand
GCATATCCATTATAACAGATATTTTGAATTCTGGCGAGTATTTTTTGTTTCTTCTTTTCCTTCCTTTCATAAAAATATACACCTCCAAAAGTTTGTCTAACTTTTGGGGTGCATATCATCCTCTCGCTCCAATATTTATTTTAGAACCAACTTCTAATGAGCGACAAGGGCGCGTTCATTACGGGAACAGACGTCCTGATCGACGGCGGGGCAACGGCTTCGTATTTTTACGGAGACCTGAAGCCGGAAACAAAGTAAATTCAAGAAAATCTTAGCCGACCGCTAACTTTCGCTTGACATTTCTTTTATAATGAGTATAATAGTAAACGGCTTTGGGAAAAGTCGTTTATTTTTGCGCGCGGGTTAGTGTAAGCTAACTTTCTGGGAAAAGCCCTTGCAATGCCGCCCGCAATTTATTTTCCCGAGAGGTTAGCTTTGGCTAACTTTTGCGCGCAGCCGCAAGATCTTCCGGTCGCGGGGTGCGCCGTGCCGAAAAATATCCGGGCGGAGAAGTTTTATGAGTTCATCGGAATTGAAGTATCTTATCGCTGCGAACGAGCTTGCCGAAGAGTTGCAGAGCGTAAAACAAACGGATCTGGCGAATAAACTTCGGGTAACGAAGGTGAGCACGTACAACGCGATGGAGCGCCTGCGCGAAAAAGGACTGATCGAAAAGAACGAGAGAAAAATCGTTCTGACCGAAAAGGGAAAGGCGGCGCTCGGCGAGTACATGACGATCATACGTTTTATCTCGTCGCATTTGTCCCTTCACTGCGGAACGCCCGAACATCAGGCGTATGAAGACGCATTGAGTGCAACCTGCGCGTTTTCGGATGCGACCCGCAACGGCGTTGCGGCGTTCATCCGGTCGGAAATAAAAGGAGAAGACCATGAGCAAAGAGTATAAGCATTGGAACACGGAAAAAAAGCTGATCCCCGTGATGATACGCATGTATTGTCGCGGCAATCACAAGGAAGAGAGAAAGGCGGAAGGGCTGAAACGGAAAGAACTTTGCCCCAAGTGCAAAGAGCTTGCCGAATATGCGGCGTTCCGTCTGGAGAAATGTCCGTTCAAAAAGAACAAAGGGTTCTGCTCTTACTGCAAGATCCATTGTTACAAACCCGAGTATCGCGCCGAAATGAAAGAGGTGATGAAATATTCGGGACCGAGAATGCTTTTCTCCCATCCGATTTTCGCCATGTCCCACGTGACGGCGATGATCAGGCATAAGAAACAACTGAAAAAACAGGCTCGGGAGCAGGCTGCCGCGGCAGACGTTGCGGCAACGAAAGCGACCGGAACCGACCAAGGTAAAAACAAGGAGTAAACAAATGATCGACAAAGAGTTATTCAGGCTGATCGGCGGAAACAAGAAGTACATATTCGTCGCCGTGGCATTGCAGGTCCTCGGACTGATCGCAAACGTTACGATCACGGCGAGCATCTGCTGGGCGGTGTATCTTTTAACGGAAGGCGCCGAGGCAATAAAGTTCGTTTATCCGCTTATAGGCGCACTTATCGGCATTGCAGTTCGCTATACGTGTTCGCGCGTGACCGGGGATATCAAGGATACGCTCGGCAGATGGGTCAAAAGAGACCTTCGCGAAAAGGTATACGACAAGATCCTTCGTCTCGGCGTGAAAACGACGGACGGTATGAGCATGGCGGGACTTACGCAGGTTTCGCTCGAAGGGGTGGAACAGCTCGATATTTATTTCTCGAGTTATCTGCCGCAGTTCTTCTTTGCGATGATCGCGCCGATCGTTCTCTTTCTCATCTGCGTGTGGATCGACTGGAGAACGGCGCTCGTTCTGATCGCCTGCGTGCCGCTGATCCCCGTATCCATCGTGGCGGTGAGCAAATACGCAAAGAAAGTGTTTGCCAAATACTGGGGTAAATACACGTCTATGGGGGATAAATTCCTCGACAGCGTGCAGGGGCTGAAAGAACTTAAAATCTTTCAGGCAGACGCCGCGCAGCACGTGAAGATCAACGAAAGCGCGGAAGAATTCAGAGTGATCACGATGAAAGTTCTCGTGATGCAACTCGTGAGCATCACGATCATGGACCTCGTCGCCTACGGCGGCGCGGGTATCGGTATCGGGCTTGCGATCTGCGGCACGGCGTTCTGGGGGCTGAACCCGATCGCGGCGCTGTTCCTCGCTCTCGTTGCCGTCGAATTTTTCCTTCCTCTCCGCTCGTTCGGCTCGGCGTTCCACGTCGCGATGAACGGGATCAGCGCGGGGAAAAAGATCCTCTCTCTTCTCAATACTCCCGATCCCGAATGGGGAACGGATAAACTCGAAGGCAACAGAGACATCCGCCTCGAAGACGTTACGTTTTCTTACGACGGCAAGCGCGACGTGCTGAAAAACGTGAACATGACTTTCCCCGAAAAGGGAATGACTGCGATCGTGGGAGAAAGCGGTTGCGGAAAATCTACGGTGGTGAACATGCTGATCGGCGCGTTCCGTCCGCAGAAAGGAAAAGTGACGGCAGGCGGAAAGGAGATCGGAAAACTTTCCCGCGAGAATTGGTATTCCCACCTTTCGGCGGTAAGCTACAATACGTACATCTTTAACGAAAGCGTGAGAGCCAACTTTAAAATGGCGAAAGAAAGCGTGACCGACGAAGAGATCTACGAGGCTCTCGAAAAAGTGAATCTGAAAGATTTTATCGAAGAAAACGGCGGGCTCGACAAGGTGATCACCGAAGACGCGAACAACATTTCGGGCGGACAGAAACAGCGTCTCGCGCTTGCGATCGCGCTCGTGTCCGATAAGGATATTTACGTGTTCGACGAGGCGACGAGCAATATCGATATCGACAGCGAAGCGATCGTTATGAAAAACGTGAAAGCCCTTTCCGGAACCAGAAGCGTGATCGTGATTTCTCACCGTCTGGCGAACGTGGTTCCCGCGGACAATATTTATTATATGGAAGACGGCGAAGTGAAAGAAAGCGGGTCTCACGAAGAGCTGATGTCGGAAAACGGCGGATACGCCCGTCTTTACAACACGCAGAAGACGCTTGAACAGGGTTATACGGAGGCGATAGCATGAGCACGCAGAAGAAAAAGAAAGAATATTTAAGAAGAAGCGGCGCAAAGATCATGGCAAGTCTTGTCGTCTTGCTCGGCAGTCTGTCTTATATCATGATCTTAGCCGTCATAAACGGCAGTCTCGGCTTTGTCACGGCGATGGGCGTAACGGTGTTCGGCGCCGTCGGCGTGGTGAAAGCTCTCGGAGAATCGATCTCCCTTTCCTACGGTTGGATCGTAGGGCTTGCGGTCGGCTGCGGGCTGATCCGCGGAATGCTCAGATATATCGAGCAATACAGCAACCACTATATTGCGTTCCGCCTGCTTGCGGCGTTCAGAGACAAAATTTTCGGAGCCTTGAGAGTTCTGTGCCCCGCAAAGCTTGAAAGCAAGCAGAAGGGAAGCATCATCGCGATGATCACTTCGGATATCGAAACGCTCGAAGTGTTCTACGCGCACACCATTTCCCCCATCTGCATCGCGGTGGTCGTCTGCACGGCGGTATTCCTGTTCGTCGGGTTTGTTTCGAGCTGGTATCTCGCGCTGGTCGCCCTTGTCGGTTTCCTGTTTATCGGGATCGTCGTGCCCCTCGTTTCTTCGGGAAGGCTGAAAGAAAGCGGCGTGAAATACCGTGCGGAATTTGCCTCGTTCTCGGCATATTTCCTCGACAGCATCAAGGGTATCAGGGATATCGTGCTGAACAACGCCGGCAAAGAGAGGGAAGAAGAGGTGGACAAACGTTCCGACGCTCTTCTGAAAGAAACCAAAAAGATGAAACATAACATCACCCGCGCGGGGGCGGCGATCGAACTTACGGTATCCGTATTTATCCTCGCGGCGCTTGCCGTCGGGATCCTGCTCGTGAAAAAGGATATGCTTTCTCTTGGCAGAATGATCATCGGCACGGTAACGGTGTTCTCTTCGTTCGGTCCGGTCATCGCGGTCGGCGGACTTCCGGGAAACCTGACGCAGACTTTCGCGAGCGGAGACAGAGTGCTGAACCTTCTGGAAGAAAAACCCGCCGTGGAAGAAGTGAAAAACGGCAAGAATTTCGATTACGAAAACCTGAACGTGAAAGATCTTTCCTTCAGTTACGACGGGCAGGCGGAAGTGCTTAACGACGTGAAGATGCACGCCGAAAAAGGCGAGATCATCGGCATCGTTGGCGAGAGCGGTTCGGGCAAATCGACCTTCCTGAAGCTTTTGCTCCGTTTCTGGGAAAGAAACGGCGGCGAGATCGATTACAACAATATCGACATCGATAAGATCAATACCGATTCTCTCCTCAAAAACGTGACCATGGTGTCGCAGAGCACCTATCTGTTCGAAGAGACGATCGAAGACAACCTTCGCATCGCCAAGCCGGACGCAACCATGGAAGAGATCGAAAACGCCTGCAAAATGGCTTCCGTGCACGACTTTATCATGACCCTTCCGGACGGTTACAAAACGCAGGTGGTCGCCCTCGGCGATAACCTTTCCGCTGGGGAAAAACAGCGTATCGGCTTAGCGCGCGCGTTTTTAAGGGGCAGCGAACTTATCCTTCTGGACGAACCCACCAGCAATGTGGACAGCATCAACGAAGGCATCATTTTAAAAGCCCTGAAAGAACAGAAAAACAAAAGAAGCATCATTCTCGTTTCTCACAGAGAATCCACGATGGCGATCGCCGATCGTATTTACAAAGTGGAAAACGGTAAAATGACGGAGGCGGCGTAAGCGAATGGAAGAAAATAAAAAAACGAACGAAGTCGAAGAAGCGGCTTCCGCCCTCATCGAAAACGCGGAAGAGGTTGCAAAGAAACCTCTTCCGTGAAAGAAGACGGGAAGAACGGGCAGGATGCGGCGACCGCCGAAGAAAAAGAAGGCAAGTTTTTCAAGAAATATAAAATCAAGGATATCGTGTTTCTGGCGATCATGACGGCTTGCACCCTTACTACGGGCGTGGTAATGCCGTTCGTTCAGCACATTCAGTTGTTCGGGATCGTGCAACTGTGCCTCGGGCTTCAGTTTTCGATTTTCCCCGTGATCGGTATGATGAAGGTGAGAAAACCCGGCGCGCTGTTTTTTCAATCGATATTTATTGCGGCAATACTGGTATGGATGTTTCAGCCGATGGCGATGATCGTTCTTTGCGGCTTAGTTGCGGAAGGCGTTGCGATGCTGATTTTCCGCGGGTATAAAAACGATTGGGCATGCGTCGTGGCGGGAACTCTTTATCTGCCTATGACCCTTCCGTTTATGTACGTATACTACAAGTATTTCTATAAGGTAACGGATACCGGAGCGAACGCACTGGAGGCGTTTCTTATGGGCGCAAACCCGTGGGTCGTAGCGGGCATTTCCTGTGCGGTCGTGGCGATATGTTTCGTCGGTTCGGTAATCGGCATGATGGTTTCCCGCGAACTGAAAAAAGCCGGGGTTCTGAAGAAATGAAATTCTGGTCTTTCAAAAAGAAGATCTACCCCATATTAGTCTTCATAATAAGTATCTTTTTTGTCGTTTTCGGACTTGTCATGGCGAGAAGCAAAAACTTTTCATGGTTTCTTTTAGGCGCCTATTTATGGATGCTTCTTTTCGGCTGTAAAAAGGGTTGTCTGCACATGATTTTCCCATTCATCGTGTCGGGAGGAATATTCGGCGTTATCGCATATTTCTCATACGGAAGAGACTTCGCTTCGGCTCTTGCCATGGTAAACCGTTTCGGTGCGGTATTTCTGGCGATCGCCCTCGGCATGAGCATCGAACCGATCGACATGACGCGCAATTTATCCACGCTGAAAGCGCCGCGGGGCGTTACGCTCGGCATGCTGATCGCCACCTCGTTTCCGCCCGTTCTCCGCGCGGAAAAGCAGAGGGTGCGCGAGGCGATGAAAACGCGGGGCGCGGGAAGCGTGCTGAATCCGAAAATTTTTTACCGCGCCTTTCTCGTTCCCTTCGTGATGAGGCTCGTGAATATTTCGGACACGTTATCGTTGTCCGTCGAAACGCGCGGGTTTTCGCTCGAAAAAACGCCGTATACGGTTTATAAAAAAGAGATATTCTGTATATCGGACGTGTTGTTTGTTTTAGGGCTTGCCGCGGGCGCGGTGGTCACGGTGGTGTTATGAACGCGGTAGAACTGAAAAACGTAAACTTTTCCTACGACGGGAAAACGAAGATCCTCGAAAACGTCGATTTCTCCTTAAGTTACGGCGAGGTGAACCTGATCGCCGGGCATTCGGGAGAGGGAAAGAGTACCCTTTTATATATTATAAGCGGAATTATCCCCAACATTACGGAAGGTTTTCTTTCGGGCGAAGTGCTGATCGGCGGTTCGGATATCAAAGGAAAACGCCTGGGCGAAGTGTGCCGCAAAGTGGGCGTCGTTCTGCAGAACGCCGATGAACAGATCATTCAGAAAACGGTGGAAGACGAGATCGCTTTCGGTTGCGAAAATCTCGCGTTTCCTCCCGAAAAAATAAGCAGACAGGTCGAAACGGTCTGCCGGTTGATGAAACTCGAAAAGTCGTGGCAGAGCCGTAAGCTTTCGGGCGGGCAGAAACAAAGGCTGATCACCGCTTCCACCCTCGCGATGGGGCAGAAGATCGTGATCCTGGACGAGCCTCTTGCCAATCTCGATACGGCGGGCGCGGAAATGCTGATGTCCACCCTGAAATCTCTTGCGAAAGCGGGATATTGCATCGTCGTGATCGAACATCGGCTCGACGTGGTTCTGCCTTTCGTGGATAAGGTTTTCCATGTGGGCGAAAAGCACGTTACGGAAATCCGGGACAAGGCGGGGTATCTGAAAGAACAGTCCGCCGGGATAGCCGATATCTGCTCTCCGTTTCACGGGACTCTTCCCGCGTTTTCTCTTTCGGACGTCGCGTTTTCGGTGAAGGACAGAACGATTTTAAGCGACGTTACGTTCGACGTGCCGAAAGGTTCGCGCACGGTGCTGCTCGGCGAAAACGGTTGTGGCAAAACCACACTTTTAAGGATGATATCGCGGCTGGAAAAACCGGGGCGCGGCGTGATCATGCAAAACGTCGGCGACGAGTTCGGGCAGAAGAGCAAAGGGAGCAAAAAGTGGTATAAAAAAGTGGGCGTCGTCTATCAGAACCCAGATTACCAGTTGTTTATGCCCACCGTGGAAAAAGAGATCGGGTTCGGCGCGAAATCGAAAGAATACGCGGATACGATCGCCGAAAAATTCGGGGTGAAACACCTTTACGCCCGCCATCCGCAATCCCTTTCGGAAGGGCAGAAGCGCAGGGTATCCATCGCCGCCGTCGTTGCGACCGAACCGGAAGTTCTTATTCTGGACGAACCCACGGTCGGGCAGGACTATAAGGGTTTGTGCGAAATGACGGACGTTTTAAACGGCATTCACGAAAAAACGGGCAACACGATGATCATCGTCACGCACGACCGCCGCTGTGCCGCCGCTCTGTGCGACCGCTCCGTGTGGATCAAAGACGGAAAAACCTATAAAACGGGCGGGAAAGAGCTCGTCGGCGAGTTTTTCGAAAGTCAGACGAAAATCTGAAAAGTTATCCTCGGCTAACTTTCGGAAAACCCGTGGCGGATCGTTGACAGAACGACGGCATCGTGCTATAATTTCATGCGGTTAGCGCGGGCTAACCGGAACCAACCGCAGAATCGGTCTTTAAGACCGATTTCAATTTGTAAAGCAGTTAGCTTTTGCTAATTCGATATCATTTTTCTAAGGAGACCGAAATTGCTGTTAAGCTTAAAAAACATAGGAAAAATATACGACAGCAACGACATTCTGACCATCGGTATCAGAGGGGTCAACCTCGATTTCGACTATAACGAGTTCGTTACGATAGAAGGCGAGAGCGGGTCGGGTAAATCCACCCTTTTGAACGTGATCGCCGCGAACGACAGTTACGAAGAAGGCGAGATGTACCTGAACGGAACGGAAACTTCCCATTATTCCGAAACCGATTGGGAAAAGTATCGCGAGAAGAACATCGCGATGATCTTCCAGGATTTCAACATCATCGAAAACCTTACCGTGCTTGAAAACGTGGAACTTGCGTTGCTCCGCGTGGAAGACAAAGCGCGCCGCCGCAAGATCGCGGAAGACCTCATTGCGAAAGTGGGGCTTACCGCGCAGAAAAACAGAAAGGGCAGCAAACTTTCCGGCGGCGAGAAACAGCGCACGGTCATTGCCCGCGCGCTCGCGAAAGATAGCCCGATCATCCTTGCGGACGAACCTACGGGTAACCTGGACGTGAAAGCGAGCAAAGAGGTAGCCGCTCTTTTAAAGGCGGTTTCCAAAGACAAGCTCGTGATCGTGGTAACGCACAACCCCGAATTTTTCGTGGAATACGCCACGAGAAGGGTCACGATTTTCGACGGATCGGTAAAAGAAGACAACGTGATCAGAAAGCCGACCCCGAAACAGACGGAAGAGAAGGAAGAGCCGAAAGCCGGCAGACGGCAGAATTTCAAAAACACGATGCACATCGGCACGCTGAACTACAAAAGCCGCCCGAAATTCACCGCGATGATGAGTTTTGCCCTGTTTGTCTGCGCGATCACGCTGTTTCTCGTTATCTCCGTGTTCGGAAATTCTCTCATTCAGCCGACGAAAGTTCCCCTCGACGGAACGGGTGTAACGGGGAAGGTGATCCTTTCCAACCGTTCCAACGCGATCTCGCAGACCGATCTCGACGAGGTTGCGGGAAAAACGAAAGCGGGATTTTTCCTGCTCGACCGTAATTTTTCCGAGTTCGGGATCGAACTTCCGAAGCGCGGCGGCTTAAGCAAATCTTACACGCTGACCTGCCTTTACGATCCTTATCGGTATTGCCCCGAAGCGGGGAACGCGGTGCTCGTTATGTCGAAATCGGAATCGGGCGACGCGGAAGCGATCGAAAGCGCGATCGTGAATACCGAAACGGGCATTAAAAACATCACGCTGAAAACGACGGTCGATCTGACCGATCCCGTTTTATATATAGGATATGACGATCTGAACGCTTACGGCAAAAAAATGCAGGCTGTGAACTCGGTTATGAAGCTCGGCACCAACGAGACGACCGTTTTCACCTTTACGGTGAACGAAGACCTCGAAAGCGGACAGATCAACCTTGTAAATTCCAACTTTTATGCGGCGGACGGCAAGCAGGTCGTTTTCAATGCAAAAACGGACAAGTCTTACGTGGTTCTGACTTCCGACAGGAAGAACGAGAACGTGAGCGGGCTGATCGCCGAAATGAACGCCGAAGACTATGCGGCGATGTTCGGCAAAGAAGAAACGTCCGTTCAGAGCGCATTGTTTTACGCAAGCGATAAAGACGCGAAAGCGGCGATATCGAATCTTCCCGAAGGATATATGGGCATGCTTTCCGGGTCCGACGTTTACGTGCAGAACGCGGGAGACGTGTTCACGAGCAATATTCTGTGGTATCTCGCACTGATCGCCGCAAGCCTGCTGTTCGCAATGCTGATCTCCGTGATCTTCATGCGGTCGGTCAAAATTTTCCAGGCGGACTTCGCGGTGTACAGAACGCTCGGGATCTCGAGAAAGATCTCGTCCCGTTCCTTATACGTGCAGATGGCGTTTATCTTCCTTCCGACGCTCGTGTTATTGCCCGTCGTAAGTCTGATCGCCACTCTCGTTCCGTTCAGCACGCTGCCGTTTATTTCGGCGGGTAACTATTTCTTCGTGGAGATCATGCTCCTTCTGATCGTGGAATGCGTTGCCTTCGGTTTTAACAGAAGCATCAACGGACAATCCATCCGTAAATCCCTGAGAAGGGGGTCTAAATAATGATTCGCGTAGAAAACATCAAAAAGACGTTCAACCCCCATTCGTCGGCAAGAAATCAGGTGCTGAAAGGGGTTTCCTTCGACCTGCCCGACAAAGGGCTTGTCGCGATATTCGGGAAATCGGGCAGCGGTAAAACGACGCTTCTGAATATCCTCGGCGGGCTTGAAAAAGCCGACAGCGGAAAAATCACCGTAGACGGCGAATCGATGACGAGCGGCAACGCCGATCGCATCCGTAACCGCAAGATCGGTTTTATCTTCCAGAACTATTATCTGGAGCGCGGCTATACGATCGCCGAGATCATGCGCAACGCCATGCTCCTCGCGGGGTTTAAAGACGAAAAGGAGATCGAACGCAGAAGCGAAGAAGTTCTGAAACTCGTCGATATGGAGAGGTTCAAGAACAAACAGGGCGACGCGCTTTCCGGCGGGCAGAAACAAAGGGTAGCGATCGCCCGTGCCCTCATCAAGGGGGCGGACGTCATCCTGGCGGACGAACCGACCGGCAACCTCGACGCGCAGAACACCTATAAGGTAATGGATATTTTAAAAGAAATATCCAAAACCAAACTCGTGGTTCTGGTGACCCACGAAGTAACGCTGATCAAGAAGTATGCCGACAGCCATATCAAACTGGTGGACGGCGAACTTGTGGACGACGCGGAGATCGACGAAGCCGAACTTGCCGATATCACCTACGGCAACGTGAAGGAAGAACCGGTCAATGCCGCCGATCTCAGCGATTTTCACAAGAGCACGGCGAAGAAAAACGGCAAACTGTTCAATCTGAAAAACATTCTGCATTCTCTCCGCGCGGACAAGGACAAATCGTCCTCGGGCGGGAACGTATTCAAACAGATCTTTATCTTCGCGATGTCCGTCGCGGTGTGTTTCTTCTCCTTTTTCGCATTCGAAGCTCTTTCCGTCAAGGCGGATAACAAGCCGCTGGACGAAAACAGCGCATATGTGAATATGAGCAATTATGCCGAAGTGAGAAAGCTCAATTCGTCGCTGTATAACACGATCGATTTCTTTGAGATGGATTATGCGGAAGGCAGTTTTTCCTATAACAACCTGCAATCGCTTTCGGGAATAACCGCAAGTTATGCGCCCAAGGCGTTGAAAGGGGAAGATACGGCGGACAGCATGAAGCTCGAGTTCGGCGAAATGCCGGGGAGCAAACAGGTGCTTATAACCCGCGCCCTTGCCGAAACGCTGAAAAACAAACTGCGCATCGAAGAGCTGGAAAACGACAGATCCCTTTCGCTGATCCTTTTCGAAAAAGATTATGCGGTAAGCGGGATCGTTGCGGGGGAGAATCCTTACGTTTATTTCAACCGCGCGGACTATGTGAACTTCCTCGGCGTGTATCGGGAAATCCGGTTCACGGACAACACGAACTTATTCTTCAGATCCGATTTCATCGATCGGGAAACGTATAAAACGGTCAACAGTTATTCGGCGGAGATCTGCGTATACGACGGCGAGACCCTCGATCTTACGGACAATCAGTGCGTGGTCGAGATCAACCGTAACGCCGTTTACAAGATGATGAGCGACACCACGCAGGCGGATTACCGCATGGAGATCGCGAACGCGACCCTCTTGAAATCCCCCGAATTTATCTCTCTTACGGACAGTTATCCCATGTACGTCAGAAAATTTCAGTTGACGCGCACGGTGATGACCACGGATATCCGCATTTACGTTACGAAAGCCGCGCTCGATAACATTTTCGTATATATTTCGCCCAACCTCGACGCGCTCGGCAGCGATTCTCACTACTATTTCGAAATCAGAACGGGCGGCGGCGAACAGCTTGCTTCTCTCGAACAAAGGCTGACGGACAGAGGCGTGGTGAAAGCCGACCTTGCGGCAATGCAGCAGGCGGAGAACAAAGAAGAACTCGATACCGCTTTAAAAAGCTTTTACGTGTTTATCGCTGTGGCGGTTCTGATGTATCTCATCTATTTCTTCATCGAAAAATCGGGCAGCGTGAAAAACAGCAAGGAATACGGCATTTACCGCGCGATCGGCGTGAACAAAGGAAACCTTTTGTTTAAGGAAACGATGGCGGCGGTGTTCGGCAACCTGATCACCTATTTAATAGGCTTTATCATCGTAACGGCGATCCTTTGTACGAGATACGCGGTGATGAACGTGGCGTTCGGATCGTTTATCGCTCTTGCCGCGGGCGCGTTTGTGGTAAGCGCGCTGATCATGGTTGGCATTTCGCTGATCCCGTATCTGTTCGTTCTGACGCAAAGCCCGTCGGAGATCCTTTCGCGGTACGACATCTGACGGATCTTCTGCCGGCAGCCGTCACCTTTCTTGTCATTCTGACCCGACCTGCCTGACGGACCCGGGAAGAATCTGAGAAAGGTGAAGAGAAAACCAATAAAATAATTAACCGACAAATCGGTGATTATACAAAAAATTTTTTTAAAGGAGTCAGTAAAATGACAGCGGTAAAAAAGAAGTTTACAGCCATACTGCTTTGTATGGTCACATTACTTGCAGGAATCGCTCTTTTTGCTTCGTGCGGAAAAACCGAAGCGGGCGATCTCAAAGTTACTTTCATGATGCAGGACGAAGAATCCTCCGAATGGAAGCAGGTTGCGGAATACACCGCGGAAGACGGCGTTGTGGAACTTCCGGCCGTTTCCAAACAGTATTACACGTTTGCGAACTGGTATGAAGACAAAGAATTTACGGTCGGTCCCTTCACGGGAAAGGACGTTACGAAAAGCATGACTGTTTACGCCCGCTTTATTCCCGTTGAAGTGAACGTACATATCAACGGCGTGGATCAGGGCACGCAGAACCTGATCGACGTGGTAAAGGGTACTTACAATCCCGGCGAAGGGCTTGGGTTCGACGGCTGGTACACCAACGCGAACTACACCACGAAATGGGATAACAAAACCGAAACGAACGATCTTTACGCAAAGAGCGTTGCGCGCATCACCTTTAACGACGGTTATCAGGATGTTTACACCACGACGGTAAACCCCGGCACGGTGTACGAAAACCCCGTTACGCAGGAAGCGAAAACGGAGGAAGGCGAAACTTCCACCGTGGAAAAAGCGTTTATCTGGAAAAACTACATGTCCGCACGCGATATTTCTTATGTGGACGAAAACGGCGAAGCGTTCAATTTTGACGAAGCGATCGTAAAGAATACAACGATCACAGTGAAATGGCGTTCTCCTTTCTTAAAATATCAGATGAATGAACAGACCGACAACCTTTGCGTTACCATGTACGGCAACGAAGGCACGTATGACGATACCGAAAACGTGATCAAGGCGAGCGACGCCCCCGTCGTTTCGATCCTCGGCAAAATCACCTTCGATAAGGACGGCGACGGCGTTGCCGAAACCTATACGGTAGACGCGATCCGCCTTGAAAGCGAAATTTTAAACAATGCCTCTATCAAGAAAATGATCGTTGGCGAAGGCATCGTTTCGGTGCAGAGCCTTATCGCTTCCTCCGCTTCCGGCGTGGAAGAGATCGTTCTTCCTTCTTCGGTAAAAGTGATGCAGAACTGCTTCAACAACCTGAACAAACTGAAAGGCATCACCATTCCCGACGGCGTGGAAGTCATCATCGGCTCGTTCTGGGCAAACACCTATGCTTCCCACAACGGTTACGGACAGTACAATAACGGCGATCAATATTCCTTCGACATCGCGATCCCGGACAGCGTGAAGAACCTTTCCATGGTTCCCTCTAACCTTACTTTCAACCATGACAAAGACACGGCGAAAGCGGGCAACTTCTATAAAGAAGACGGTCGCATTTATAAACTGAACGACGGTACCGGCGACAAGATCCTTGTTTCCGATATGACGGACAGCTCCGTGATCGTGGTTCCCGAAGGCGTGAAGGGCATTCAGGTCGGTACCTATTTCAACCGCACGCTCGAATATCTCACCCTTCCTTCTACTTTCTCTTTCGTAAATTATAACGAAGATATCTCGAATTATCCCGCGGCGGCATTCCAGTATTCGAGCAAATCTTTCCTGTTCGACGCGCAGCACGCCAACGAACTGAAAGGCAATATCGCTCCTACCGGCTATGCGATTTTCAGCGGCATGGAAAAGATCTCTCTGCTGAACTTCAAACAGTCCGATTATCCCGAAGCGACCCTTCCGTATTCGGCGTTTATCGGCGATCCCACGGGCTGGGCGGTTCTTTCGGAAGACATGTATGAATTCTGCAACAGCACGAGTCTGAAGGATAAACTCGTTTACACGGGCGAAAGCGATACCCCCGTTGTGACCGTGAACTATAAAAACGTTCTTACGGGCGAAACTTATCAGGCAACGCTCGAAAAGACGAAAGGGCAGAGCCTTACGGTGGAAGAACTCCTTGCCGCGATCGATACGGAAAACAAAACCGCATTGAACACGGCTTACGCGGATAAAAAACTTGCCCTCGTTTCACTGAAAAACGTCGGTACGGATTATGATATCACGGAAGAACTTACGGCAAACGTGTATCTCGACGCGTCCTTCAACTATTCCACGGACGGCGGCTACGTCGCTTCCGATAACGGAGACGGCACGACTACGGTCACGGGGTACAGCGCGGAAACGGCTTACGTTGCCGGCGACGGGCTGAAAATCGTTACCGTTCCCGAAAACGTAACGGTTGGCGGCAAGAGCCTGAAGGTGACGAAAATCGCCGCGAATGCCTTTGCGGACAACGCGGAGATCGGATACGTTCTTCTTCCCGCGTCGCTGAAAGAGATCGGCGAAAAAGCTTTCTATAACTGCGCTTCGCTGGCAGTGATCGATACGTCTGCCTGCAAGCTCGAAAAAATCGGCGCAAGCGCGTTCGAAGGTACTTCGATCACGACGATAACGCTTGCTCTTTCCGACATGAAGGAGATCGGCGCGTATGCCTTTAAGGTAGAAACCCTTCTGACGTTCACCGTCGCTTCCGGCGAAGAAAACAGAACGATGGTTTCGAAAGCAGACTTGAAAGAAGGCGAGTTCTTCTTCTCGTATGCGAACATTATCATCTCCATGACCAACCAGTATTCGGCTCCCGTCGGCATTTACCGGTATGCTTCCAGATCGACAGAAGGCGAGGGCGAAACGGCGTACACCGTATGGGACGTGAAATTCGTCGCTTCGGCGGGCGGTTACAACGCAAACCAGATGTCCTGCCAGATCGATCTCGGCGATATTTCCGATGAATCGAACATTATCCGCTACGAAGTGATGGAAGGTTCGTATTACTTCTTCACCGATGAAACCAAACTTTACTTCCGCAGCGTTTCGAAGATCCATGCGAAAGCATTCACCGGTTGCGAAAGCGAGAATCTTTCGGATATCAGATATTCTCCCAAATATATGGGCAGCGCGATCTCCGGAAGAAAGAAACTGAGCGAACTCGTCAACGATGAAAAATGCGCTTCCGTGTTCGAGGAAGGCTGGTACGAAGGCTATACCGACGACGATCTGGGTTCGACCCGCATGAAAGCGATTTAATCAAAAAAACAATTCCGTAAAGCGGGCGCTTTCGGCGTCCGCTTTCGGTAAAAAAAATTTGTAACTTCGGAGGTGTTACCCTTGAGAAAGAAAACGATCGTGCGATGGATGACGGGGCTTATGGTGACGGTGTGTATATTCGGCGCGGCGGGCTGTGCGAATCGGTCCGGCACGCCTTCCGATCCGAAGGACGCCATTATCGACAGATACGGTAACACGCAATATAAAATCACGTTCGACGCGGCGGATCTCTCTTCGCCGCTGTCGGATATGTATTATTCGGCGGAAAACATGCCCGTTCTTCCCACGCCCGAAAAGGTGGGATATGTGTTTGCGGGTTGGTATTTCGATTCGGCTTTGACCAAAGTGTGCGACGTGGAAAACGGCGATCTGTACTGGCAGATGAAAAACGTTACCTTATACCCCAAGTGGGAAAAGGAAGCGATCGTGAACAACGGTACTTACGAGATCGATTTCGACGCGCATATCGTGGAAGACAGCGTGGTAAAGGGCATCCTTGCCGATAAATACGGCTGGTATAACTTTGCCGAGGATATCATATCGGACGAAACGTATATCGAAAAGAACGATCAGGGCGCGTTTTTGCGCATCCAGTATAACTGCCGCGAACGCGGACCGATCTTTGCCGAAAACGGCGGCGGCGAGTTCGAAGTGCAGACTTACACCGTGACCGATTCCGATAACAGGATCAGCGAAAGCCTCAGCATTCTCGACCGCACAAGCCTGATCCAGACCATTTATTACGACATTTCCGGGCTGGATCTTGCCGATACGGTCACCCTGAACGTTGCTTATTACAACTGGGGAGCGAAACTGACCGGAAACGAAACGAGAGAGCAGTGCTCCGTTTCGTACAAAGTGAGTTTCACCATTACCCGGTTTATCGGATTTTCGAAATCGTTTATCGATACCGAAGGCAAGCTGGATAACGGCGTTTACCTCGTGCCCACCCATTACACGGGGCTGGACAAAACGCCCGGCATGCTCGATTATTTCCACCCGGTGTATGCTTATCTTGTGGCGGAAAACGGGCATTACACCCTCGTGAAGCCTTTAAGCGCGTACAATTCGGATATTTTCGGTAATCTTTCCGGAGACGATTTCTTTAACCGTACCACCGGTTACTGCCGCGATTTCGCATATTTTCTGACCGATCAGAAAAACGTTTTAAGCATCGCAAGCAACGATCCGAAATACAACAGCTATTACCGCCCCGGGCTTCTGAAAGCGAAAAGCTGGGGAACGCTTACTTACGAATTTCATGCCGATACGGGCGCGTATTATTACACGTTCGATTTAGGCGACGAACTTACCAACGATATTATTCTGTACGGCGGTTCTACGGGCGCGATGGAACAGATGTTCAATTTCCCGTTCACCTACCGCAGACTGACTATTTCGTACGACAGCATGGTGCGTATTTCCGACTGGAATTACACCCCCGTTTCGGGCGACAGTTTCACTTACCGCAAACAGGCGGCTATTTATGCAAGCTCCGTTGCGGATGATTTCCCCGGGAGCAACGCGCCTTACGAACTTTTGCAGAATTACGAGCTTTCCGTCCGCATGATCAACATGTTTTTCGCTTCGACGGACGGCGGCAACACGGGCGATAAAAACCTGGACTGCAAAATGACCATCGCCCCGACCGCGCAGACGGCGGCGGGCAACCTTTCCGAAATGCGCTATGCGTTTTCGTATTTCGATTTAACTTACGACGTTTACGGTTACGACCCGAAAACGGACGGCGATCTCTATTCCGCGGTGACCAACTTTTTAACGCTGATCGATACTTCCGCAACCAATTTCACGATCGAAAAAACGGATATCGGCAAAACGGTAAAAGAAGGGGAAACGGTGGATCTGCTCTCTCTGTATGCCGAAAAGGTATATCCTTCTTTCACGGCGGCAGATCTTTCGTGGCAGGCATATGCGCTGGACGGTAGCGGCGACGCCGATTTCACCAAGCCCGTGAACCTTTCCCGTTCGTTCACGATGACCGGCAGCGGGGTAGCCGTTCTCTTTACCGAAAAAACGCAGGAGAAAACGAGGACTTGTCTCGTGACCCTTCTTCCCGAATCGGAACTGGAGTATGCCCTTCTTTCGGACGAATGGACGTATAACGAGACCGAAGGCGTTTACGTAACGACGGAGCGTTATAAAATCGGGGCGTACGTTCCCGTGCCGGAAGTCACGTGGACGTGGCTCGGCAAGAGATATACCTCGAGAGATCTGAAAAAGAACGAAGACGCCACGGCGAGAACGAGCTTCCTGCGCGTTGCGGTTTACGAGTATTCGGACGGCATTTACACCCATATTTTCGATCAGTTCTCCGACGGTTACAATGCGATCGACGTAGTGCATATGACGAAATCGAAAATGCGCGTGGAATTCCGCCTGTCAGACCGTTTCGGCGAGTTCCGTTCGATCATGCTGGAATATCGCGGCGAAGCGGTGGGCGATTACGCGTTTTTGAACGAAAACGGCGATACGCTCGGCAGCGGAGACCTGAAATACGAAAAACAGGAAGACGGCACCGAGATCCGCACGAAACTCAGCTATACCGAATTGCAGTCCGTATCGGTGGAAAACGAAAAGGAGTTTATGGCTCTTCCGCTCGTTTACCGCCTCCGCGTGACGGACAGCGACGTGACGAATACGTATGAAATGCCGCTCGTTTCCTGCAACGTGTATCTGAAAGGATCCACGGTAACGGCGAACACGCTTGCGGACGCCTGGGCGAAGGTCAGCGGTGAAAAATACGCTCTCGTCCGCCTGACTTATGCCGACGATTACGGCGATACCGTGATGCTTCCCGCATTGTGCTATTTCACGATCGACGGCAGGGCGCTTTCCGATTATACCTTCGTGGACGGCGAATCCGCCTTGTTCACGGGCGAGAAGATCAGCATCGAAAAGCCGAAGATCGCTTCCGGCGATTATCTGCCCCTCTCGCGCCCCTATTTCCATGTGTATAAACAGTCCGGCGCGAACTTTATCCGTACGGAGGACAGCGATCTTTCCGACGGCTCCGGCACGTACGGCGCGGAATTCACCTTCCTGAAAGAGGGCACTTATCTCCTCGTGTGGGATTTCTGGTTCGGGCTCGATTTCGACGGAAACGCCATATTCGATATCTATTACAATCCCCCGGAAGGCGCCGCGAACCCGACTTATCAGATCGAGGCGACCTATGCGCAGAAAGTGGTCGTATACGACCGTAACTGCGATATTACCGTAACTTACGTTACCGATACAAAACACCCCTACGATCCCTCGAAGATCGATTACGTCGAAAAAGACGGCTATCAGTATTACACCGTTACGGCGAGCATGGCGAAAACCAATCTTTCCCCCGCATACGTAAGCTTTTTGAAAAGCGAAGACCATCTGTGGGGCTGGAGCTCTTCGTGGAAGGGAGACGATAAACTGTTCGACGCGGGCAGCTCGATCGGAAAGCTCGGCATCACGCTCGGCACCGTGAACCCCGTGGTTTACGCTTTGTGGGATGAAGGCATCCGGGTCTCCGCCACGATCGTAGTCGACGAAACGGAAGTTCCCCTCGGCGAAATGACCTATTACCGCCCGACGACGGGAAAGGGCGTTTACACCGTCAGCCTGTTCGATTTCCGCCAGTGGTACGAATTCAACAAATATAAAGATTACGAAGCGGTGGAATGGCATGCGAGCAAAGCGGTGTTTGACGTTTCTACGGGTGTAACCTTTGCTTACAGCGACGTACTCGTTGTCGGAACGACGGACGGAGCCTTCAAAAACGGTTTCCGCGTGACCGAAGGATTTACCCTGAAACTGATCCTGAAACGCAAACTGAACGTGTCTTATCAGGCGATCGACGAAGAGGGCAACAAGCTTTCGTTCGTCTCTCAGCCCGGCGCGGACAGAAATTGCCTCGAAGGATATACCGTTTCGGAAAAGGTGACCGAAGCCAAGCTGAACATGCTGAAAACCGTGAAGTGTTCCGATCCTTCGAAAGAGCTGAAATACTGGGCGGTCATGGTAGACGGAACGCTTACGAGGATCGACCTTGAAAACACGAAGCTTCTGCAAAGCTATTCGGGCAAAAACGAACAGACGGGTAAGTATAACGGCTCCGTGGTGCTGTACGCCGTGTTCGGCGCAAAGGAGAACGCATGATGGTTCGCTGTAAAAAACTTTTTATAACGTTTTTATTCGCTTTGTCGGTTTTTGCCCTTGCAATGCCTTTCGCTTTCGGAAAAACGGCGGTTTCCGCCGCTTCTCCGATCGGCGGAGAGGACGGCAGATATGAGCTGAGTTACGACTTCGGCGGGCAGTCCGGGATCGGCGGGCAGATGCTTGCGCGGTATTTCGATAAAACCGCCGTGGTCGAAAAGCTCGGCGACAGATATTATTTCTCGTTCACGCAGCTTTCCTCTTCGATGGAAAACCTGTCTTTGAACCTCGAAAGCGGCAAGCAGGTCGGCTATCGCGTCACCGAGGACGACGGAAGCAGAAAAACTTATTCTTACACCTTGTCCGCGGAAAACCTGCAAAAGGCGTTGCCTTTCTCCGTTTACGTGTCCGTGCGCGGCGAAACGTTCGATTTCACCGTATCGTTGGATCTTTCCTCCGCGACGAAGGTCGGGGAAGCAGAAGACTTTTCGACCGAACGCCCTGCGGAATTTGTTCCCGTGATTTCCACGAGTTCGGGCAGCGAATACGAAGCGATGAAAGGGCAGACCTTTGTCATCCGCGAAGCGACCGCAAATCTCGGAGATGAAACTTTAGACGTAACCGTAAACGCCTATTACGTCCGCGGCGGAGAGAAAACCGAAGTCGCTCTGGACGGAAATAAACTCGTGCTTGATAACGCCGGCGAATATCACGTCGTATACCGCGCGGAATCGCCTTCGTATACGACTTCGCTCGGCAACCCGACTTATGCCGAAAAGGACGTGAAGATCACCGTTTCCGTGGGCGAAAGCTCGCTTGCGAAACTGTATGACGACAACGGCGTTCTTCCCGAAGGAACGAGCCTTCTCGCTTCGAAAATCGAATCCGACAGCACCGTTTACCGGCTTGCCACGGACAAGATGAAGAAGATCGCGGACAGATTCCAGGTGTTCGGCGTGGAACTCGTTTCGGCGGACGGAAGCGCGGCTGTGCCTTCCGGAAACGTTACCATCGGTATCCGTGCCGATTTCACCTATAACAGAAATAAGGTTGCCGCCTATCTTCTGGACGACGAAGGAAACCTGACCGAACTTTCCGTTTCCAACGGCGGCAGTTACGTCAATGTGGAAACAAGCAAGGGCGGAACGATCATTCTGTGCATTCCGGGCGTGGCATTCCATATGCCGATCGGTGGATATATCGCGATCGCCGTCGGCGGGGTCGTCATTGTTGCCGGGATCGTCGTTGCGATCGTGCTGATCGTAAAAAAGAAGAAAAAAGCAAAGAAAGCAAAAGCCGCCTGATGAAAGGGAATCCGAAAGTCGGATAAAGAAAAACTTTTTGGGTGCATCACAGAATCATGGCGGGCATGATTAACAGCCCCGGGACGGGTAAATACCCATCCCAGGGCTGTTTTTTGCTGTTTAGCTTATGGGTCCGGCTGTTTTGTCATCCGGAGACTTAGGGGTTTGACTTTTTTTGACGCCCGGGCACCACTCTCGTTTTGCCTTGGTTTTTGTCATTCTGATCCTGCCTCTTGCCTTTGCTCATGAAGAATCTCAAAAACCAACAAAAGGCGTTTTTTATTTCTTTCATCCCGGGATTCTCAATCTTATAACCCTATCATTTTGAGATCCTTCCATAGCAGGGTATTATTGTTGGGGCAGGATGACAAAATGATAGGGTATTGCAGCCCCCTCTCGAAAAAGGTTCGGGATGAGGAGAACTGGGCATTGACCGCCTTTCTCGTCATTCTGACCCGACACGCCTGACGGACCCCGGAAGAATCTGAGAAAGGTGAAAAAAAGGAAAGTATTCCTGTCATGTTGAGCGGAACGAAGTGCAGCCGAAACATCTCCGTGCGGCACCCGCACTCAGATCCTTCGACAGGCTCAGGATGACAGAAATTAACAGGATAAAAAAATATTTTAACCGATTGCGTGATAAATAAAAAGCTTCAGCCATTCTCAGATCCTTCGTGAGCCGGGCTACGGAGTAAGGCTCAGGATGACGAGAATGGCTTTTTAATGATCGGATTACGGGGGTATTATTCCCTTTTAGAGACAGAAAACAGACGCGCAAAATAAAAACCCCCGCAAGTGCAGGGGTTTTGTGTTTGCGATCGAAACGGGTCTGCCGCAGCAAACCGATGAGTTACGATCACTCTTTCGTTTCGTTGTTCGTATCGTTGTTATCGCCGTTTTCCAGGTTGTTTTCGAGGTTGTCGTAATCGAAATCCTTGGTGGTGTTTTCGGGCGCCTCGATGCCGTCGGAAGACTTCTTCGGGGTATATCTCGCGTTCTTGTTATAGCCGCCGTAGTAGCTTTCCGTCTTTGCTCTCTTCTTCGCGTTCTTCTTCCAGAGCAAACGCACGAGAACCGCGATCAGTGCAACGAGGATAACAGCCGCGATGATGACGGAAACGATCTGCAGCCATGCGATGTTTCCGATCGTCGTGTTGTCTTCGGAAGTCGAGGTCGAAGTACTTTCGGAAGTCGAGGTCGAATCGTCGGCATCTCTTTCCACGATGTTATAAACGTCGATCACGTCGTAACGGTAAAGCTGAATGTTTCCGTTCGGGGAGATCGCAACGACTTCGTAAACTTCGCCTACGGTCGAAACGGGGTTGCCGTCGTCGTCCTTCACGAGGTTATCGTCGTCCTTTTCGTCGTAATAAGAGAAGATCTCTTTCTGCTGGTAACTTTCCGTCGTCCAGTTGTCCGTACCGTAAACGTCTTTCCAGCCGTCGATATCGGTGACGGCGGCGCTCGTTCCATTCGTAATGCTGTCGATCAGAACAAGTCCTTCCGAACCTTCCGAGTTGTCTCTCGTGCCGTTCCACACTTCGATACGGAAGCTCATCGCTTCGTCTTTCGTGGCGATTGTGAAGGACACGGGGACGTATCCGAGTCTGCCGGCAGCGGCGTTCATGGTGTCGCCCGTTACCGTCGCAAGCATTTTATAGGACTTGCCGGTCAATTTGTCGTATTCGGCGGTCGCATAGATCGCGTTGCCGTTTTCTTCCTTTAAGTCGTCGGTAGAAACAAGGTAAACGTTTGCCGTTGCGTTTCCGGAGACGTAAACTTTCGCGGAGAAGGTGTAAACGGAATTTGCGGGAACGACCGTTTTGCTTCCGAGAAGTCCGCTCGAAACGGCGGAAGCGTTATAGATCATATAAGGTTGAACGTGCTTGTTTTCGTCGGGAAGAAGTTTTCCTTCCAGAGCGTTCAGAGCCGCGGTCACACCGGTGTACGCGTCATACTTATCGGCGTACGCGCTGTTTACGATACCCATCGTCGAATCCGCTTCGGCAGTCTTTGCCGTGAAGGACTTGGTCGCAACGGGCGTGCCCTGCGCAATGTAGGGGTACTGCGTGGAGGGAACGGAGAAGGAATACGTTTCGTCGAGTTCTTTGTAGATATCGTCCGTCGTTTCGTCGTCTTCCGTCTTATCGCCGGAGTGGCTGCCGAGAACGCTTGCTTTCACCGCGTAGGTATCGGACGAAGTGTCCGCCGCGGAGTACTCGTCCTTCGTGAGCGCGACGGTCTTGAAATCGGTGAAGATCGCATAGCCGACGGGCAGATATTTCTTGTCGGTCGCCATGACGGTCGGTCCGAACGAGAAACGCACGCGGAAGGTGATAAGTTCGTCGTAATTATTCGCAATGTAGAAGGTGTATCTGATGTAATCGTCGTGATATTCGCTCTTCAGGTCGTTCGTGGTGAACGAATCGAACTTGCCGGTCGAGCTGTCTTCTCCGTTGTCGACGATCGCGACGCTTGCGTTGGTCGCGGAGGCGTTACCCTTTACTTTCACGAGGAAAGAGAGTTTCATGTAATGTTCGCCCGCCGTTCCGTCGAGAGAGAATTCTTTGGAAAGGTAAGAGTAGGAAGAACCGCCTTTCGAACCGTCGAAACTCATATATACGGAATTTGCGGGAACGGTGATATCTCCGCCGTTTTTGATCGTTTTTTCGGTTGCGGTGTAGCCGGCGTCGTCATATTCGGCAACTTCGCCTACATGCCCGGCTTCCGTGTTGTTGGGGTTGACCTTGTTCCAGGTGCCCGTTTCGCCGGAAATTTTGTCGTGCGCGTCGGAAAGGTTTTTCGAGAAATCGAGTCTGAACACTCTTTCCGTATCCGCGGAGAACGTGACGTTCTGTTCGCTCACGGTGAAGAGGGATTTGTTATACGCTTCGCTTTCCTCGTCGAGAACGCTCTTGTTGTCCGCCGTATAAAGCTTGACGTCGCCCGAAGCTTCGCTTGCGGTGGCTTTGGCAAATTCCGAGGGGGAGATCGTTTCGTAAGCCACGTCGTCGAAATAAGCGAAACCTTCGCAAAGTTCCTTCGTGTCGAACTTATTGCCCATGCCGAGACCGAGCGTTACCGAATATTTCGTAACGGCGGTATCCGACGGAGCGAGGTAAACGGTGTATTTCACCCAGAGACCCTTCGTGTCGATATTCTTGATCGTAAAAGGTTCTACGGACGTGCTGATCGTGTTGGCGATTCTGATATATGCGCCGTACGCGCCCGCCTGCAGAGAGGTGAGAGAATCCGTTCTTACCCACACGGTGAGTTTCGCACAATCGGTTGCGTCGAGCGTGACCGTGGTGGAAGAGGTGTAGTACTGCGCCGTGCCCTGACCGGGCTTGTCCGTCACGGAGTTGTGGATCATGAGGATCTTCGTTCCTTCCGCGCCTTCGTGCGTGCCGGGGTTGATCGGCTTGTCTTCCGAATCCTTCGGTTTATGGGTGGAAGAAAGGGATTCGTAAGCCTTGTCGGCTACGTCGATAATGCCGGACGAAACGGACGAAGAGGGAGCGGAAACCGTCGAAGAGTCCGTTCTTTTCGTCCATTTCGTCGAAGAGGACGAAACGGGATAAGAAGAAGTACTCGTCGTGTAAAATTCGAAGTTACCGTTGTTGATCGTCTGGCTGTCCGATTCCGATTCGCTTTCGGAAGTCGATTCGGAAGTCGATTCGGACGAGGAATCGGTTCCGCTTTTGCAGGACGTTGCGAAAGCAAGGGCGAGAGACAGCATAAGAATCATCAAAAGCGTAAGCAATGCTTTGAAGTTTAACTTACTTTGCGTTGTGTTCATAAGCCACCTTTACATAGATATAGTTTTGATACCGTTCCATTATACACCACTTTTCCGTCAATTGCAATTTTTTTAAAGCAGAATCTAATAAAAATATCGTGAAAAGGAGTTTTTTGCCTGCCCGTTTCCGTTGATTTCCGGACTTTTTGCGGTTTTACGGATGCGGAGAAAGACTTTTTCCGCGATTCCCTTTTAAATTTCCGGAAAACGGTCGATAATACTTGGACGGGAGAGTGCCGGAAAACGGCTTTCCCGGAGGCGTTATGGAAGAGGAAAAGAAAAACGTTTTGTTTACCCTGCTTACGGGCGGGATCACGGGGCTGGTGAACGGCTTTTTCGGCGGCGGGGGAGGGATGATCGTCGTTCCGTTGCTGATGTTTCTGAAAAAGCTGAAAACAAAGGTCGCCCACGCGACGGCGCTCGCCGTGATCCTGCCGGTCACCGCGGCGAGCGCGATCGTTTATTTTTCGAGAGGGAAACTCGACTGGAACATGTTTCTCCCCGTGGGGATCGGCGTGCTTGCGGGCGGCGGGATCGGCGCGTGGCTGCTCGGAAAAATAACGGCGAAATGGGTCACGAGGATCTTCGCTCTCGTGATGCTTGCGGCGGGCGTAAAACTGCTGTTCTTCTGAGGGAAAAGGAATGATAAAATGGCTGTTATTCGCCTTATGCGGAGTTATTTCCGGAATTCTGGGCGGCATGGGAATGGGCGGCGGAACGATTCTGATCCCGATGCTGACCATCTTTTTCGGCGTGGGACAGCACGAGGCGCAGGCTGTGAATCTCGCGGCGTTTATCCCTATGGCGGCGCTCGCCCTTTTTATCCATGCGAAAAACGGAAGGGTAGAGAAAGAGGGCTTATGGATCCTGTGTCTGCCGGCGGTCGCTCTGTCCGTCGCGGGGAGCTTTCTCGCCTCGGCGGCGCCTTCCGGCGTGTTGCGGAAGATCTTCGGCGGATTTCTGATTGCCCTCGGGGTGTTTCAGTTCCTTTCTCCGAAAATTCCCGGGCTCGGAAATTCCGGAAAAGAAAAAGAGGAAAAATCTTCCTGACTGCTTAGGGACTGTGCGGAAAACCGCCGCAGGGGGATCCTCAGGTCCGCGGAAGGGAAAAATACAACATGTTGCGCACGTGGAAAATGTTAAGCCTACCGATTGTGGTTGGCAAAATGCACAATAAATAAAAAAAACTGCACAAATATCGCGAAAACCTCTTTTCAAAATCTTAAAAATATGTTATGATAATGCAAGTAAAAATCAAGGAATATTGTAATCGGCAGGCTTCGCGGAAAGCGGTGCGGTTGTCAGATTTTTTTACAATAGACAAGAGGTAGAAAAAGTGGAAAAAATCGGTATTATCGACCTTGGGTCGAACACAGCGAGACTCGTCATTGTGGAAATGCTGGGAGACGGGCATTTCATGGTCGTCGATCAGCTGAAAGAAAGCGTGCGGCTCGGCAAGGATATGGAAAGAGACGGGTTTTTAAAGCCGCAGCGCATTGCGGAAACGATGAAAACGCTGAAAATGTTTCGCAAACTTTGCGATGCGTACGGGATCGAAAAAATCATCGCCGTCGCGACGGCTGCGGTAAGACGTGCGAAAAATCAGAGAAGCTTCCTGGAAGAGGTCGCCACGACCTGCGGTATCAAACTTCGCGTGCTCTCGGCGGAAGAAGAGGCAATGTACGTCTATAAGGGCGTTATCAACACAATGGATATCCCCAAGGGGATCATTTTCGAGATCGGCGGCGGCAGCACGAAAATCGTGCAGTATAACAGAAAAAATCTTCTGAATTACGAAACTCTGCCGTTCGGCGCCGTTACTTTGACGGAGCTGTTCTCGGGCGACGGGCTTGCCCCCGAGGAGCAGGCGGCGAAGATCGAGGAGTTTTTCACCGAGCAGCTGAAGCGCATCGAATGGCTGAAGGATATCGACCCCGAAACGCAGCTCATCGGCGTGGGCGGTTCTTTCCGCAACCTTTGCAAGATCAGCAAAATGATGAGAAAGTGCCCCCTCAACAACGTGCACAACTATAACATTCCCGCGGAAGAGTTCGATAATATCTATAACATGATCAAGGTTCTCGATCTCGACAAAAAGAAGAGGATCAAGGGCATTTCTTCCGACCGTGCGGATATTCTTCCGAGCGCGTTTGCTGCCATCGCAAGCTTTGTGAAATACATGAATTTCAACAATATGGTCATTTCCGGCTGCGGTCTGCGCGAAGGGATCATGTTCAATTACGCGATGCCCATCACGATCGAAAAGCCCATTTCCGACGTGCTTACTTACAGTCTGCAGACGCTGATCCGTTTCTACGGGTGCAATATCAAACATGTGGAGCACGTGGTGAATCTGTCCGTTCAGCTGTTCAAACAGCTGCGCGTTCTGCACAAATTCCCCCGTCAGTATCTTAAAATACTGAAAGTCGTCGCGATGCTGCACGATGCGGGCACGGCGATCCGTTATTACGATTACCACAAGCATACCGCCTACATCATCCGCAACGCCGCGATTTACGGCATGACCCATCGCGAGATCGTAATGGCTTCTCTCGTGGCGTCCGTACACAAGAACGACGAGTTTTCCATGAGCGACGTTGTCCGGTATAAAGCCTACATTACGGAAGACGACGTAGACGCGATCCGCAAGCTCGGCGTGATGCTCAGAATCGCGGAAAGTCTCGATCGCAGCATGTCTTCCTGCGTGCAGACGATCAATTGCGACGTGCTCGGCGATTCCGTTATCATGAAAACGGAAGTGGACGGCGACGCTTCGCTTGAGATCAAGGACGCGCTTACCGCCTCTCAGGACTTCAGAAGGGTGTTCCGCAAGAACCTCGAAATTCTGTAAACAAGTCTCTTGTTTTTGCGTTTGTCGGTCTATAAGCCGATTATCAGCGTTTTTATTCTTGCCCGGCATAACGATCCGGATAAAAACACGAAAAAATGAAAAGCGAAAGCCCCGTGCGGAAATGATCCGTACGAGGCTTTGAATTATTTAAGGGAAAATTTACATCTGATGCCAAATCCGGCTGCCGGGGAAACAATCGGGGCGGTAGAGGAGAAATATTTTATGAGAAAGAAAATCAACGTTGTTCTGCTTTTGCTTATGTCGTGCGCGGTCGCCGTTTTCTGTTTTTCCTGCGGTAAGGAGCATTCAGGCGGAGATACCGGGATCGACGGTACGGAAGAATCGGACCTTCTTCCCGAAGACTCGATGTCTTTCAGATCTCTTACGGTAAACGAAGATAAAGCGTACGGTAAAGTGAGTAACGATACGAAAACTTTTTCCTTTATCGATGAGATCAGGACAACCGGTCAAGTAAAATTTATTGTCGCATGGGATATCTGCGGCGACCGGGAGATTGAGACGAAAATTATTCCGTTGGATATCGGAGACAATATTGTTTACGTGATCGGGATGAAGGGTGACGAACCGGAAAATGTATACGAGGTAACGATTCGTCGCAGACCTCTGTATACCGTTTCGTTTGACGCAAACGGCGGCACGCCCGTCGATAGCCGGACGGCAGAAGAGGATTCGTTGATTCCCGAGCCTGCCACGACAAGGAACGGTTATGCTTTTTGCGGCTGGAATTATGATTTTTCAAAGCCTGTCACGGAAGACGCGGCGGTAACGGCAGAATGGAATATTATTACCTATAAAATTACATACGATTTGGGAAACGGCGGCAATGATCCGTCTAATCCGACAGAATATACGGTGGAAGACGAAACGATAACGCTTCGGGATCCCTATGATATCAACGCGGATTTTATAGGGTGAGAAAGTCCGGACGGTAAAATAACGGAAATCGGAAAAGGGTCTTTCGGAGACATGACCTTAACCGCCGTCTGGGATCAATATGACGTCAGGCTCAGGCTTGCGTCTGACGGAAATACTTTTTCGGTCATCGGGAGAAACGGCAACAAAACCGATATCGTGATAAGGTCCGAATACAAAAATAAAGCTGTTACTTCTATCGATTTCGATGCGTTTTTCGATTGCGAAGATCTTATAAGCCTGACGGTTCCGGATAGTGTGACCGCTGTCGGCAGAACCGCGTTCTATAATTGCTACATGGAAAAAGTAACCGGTCTGGCTTTTATTTTTGACTATTTGCGTAAGGATTATTTGTCGGAAGTGACTGTTACTTCCGGTCAGATCGGCGGCTATTCTTTTTATTTTTGCCGCAAACTCACCCGTGTAACAATAGGAAGCGGCGTATCGTCTATCGGCGTCAATGCTTTCGGATGTTGCACGGGCTTGACAAGCATTGTAATTCCGGATAATGTGACCGATATCGGCGATGAAGCTTTTTCTCGTTGCGACAACCTTGCAAGCGTAACAATGGGGAACGGAGTGTCTTCTGTCGGAGACCGTGCTTTTTCCGATTGCCCGAAACTTACGGGCTTAGTAATAGGGCGTGGCGTGACCGATATCGGCAATCGGGTATTCGACGGTTGCATCGGACTTGAAAGCCTGGTTGTGGCGGAAGGAAATACAAAATATAAAAGCGTTTCCGATTGTATTATCGATACCGCAACCGGAACTTTGGTCTCCGGTTGCAAAAACAGCGTTATTCCCGATGACGGAAGTGTTACCGCTATCGGGGATACCGCATTCTGTGGATGCGGCGGGCTGACGGATATTACGATCCCGGATAGCGTAAAATCGGTCGGCGATCAGTCGTTTTATAAGTGTAGCGGACTGAAAAGCGTTACGATCCCGGATGGCGTAACGTCTATCGGCAATCAGGCGTTTGCGTTATGCGAAGGCATTACGGACATTACGATTCCCGGTAGTGTTGTTTCTGTCGGGGATGCCGCATTCTATGGCAGCGGGCTTACGAGTGTCACGATCCTTGACGGCGTGACCTCTGTCGGAGATCAGATGTTCGAAAGATGCCGCAGACTGACGAATGTTACGCTTCCGGATAGTATAACTTCTATCGGCAGTGCGGCATTCCGTGAATGCGATGGATTGACGAGTATTGTAATTCCCGGTAGGGTGACTTCTGTCGGTTCATCCGCATTCTATGAAAGCGGACTGACGAATATCACGATCCCGGACAGCGTAACTTCTATCGGGGCTTATGCCTTCGGAGATAGTGCCCTTACAAGCATTACGATCCCCGACAGTGTAGTTTCCGTCGGTTCGTCCGCGTTCTCTCTTTGCGGTGAGTTGACGAGTGTTACGTTTCTTGACGGCGTGACCTCTGTCGGAGAGAAGATGTTTGAAAGTTGCCGCAGGCTGACGGATATTACGATTCCGGGCAGTGTGACTTCTATCGGTGCTTATGCGTTCTATGGTTGCGCATTTACAGACGTTACAATTCCCGACGGTGTTTATTTTATCGAAGATGCGGCGTTCATGGATTGCCGGAAGCTTACAAGTATTACAATTCCGGATAGCGTAACTTCGATTGGTTCTTCTTTATTTGAAGGATGTGTCGGACTTATGAGTGTCAGAATTTCAAATAGCGTAACTTCTATCAGTGGTGAGACCTTTCTGGATTGCAGGTCGCTGACAAGTGTTACGATTCCCGATCGTGTGACTTCTATCTGTTTTTCCTCGTTTAAAGGGTGCAGCGGATTGACAAATATTATAATTCCGGATGGCGTAACCTCCATTGAAAATTCGGCATTCAGTGGATGTAGCGGATTGACAAATATTATAATCCCGGATGGCGTAATTTCTATCGGTGATTCAGTATTCAGTGGGTGCGGCGGATTGACAAATATTATAATTCCCGATAGCGTAACTTCTATCGGTTATGGCGCATTTAAAGATTGTGTCGGACTTACGAGTGCCGGAATTTCAAATAGCGTAACTTCTATCGAATATGAAACATTTTATGGTTGCAGCGCACTGACAAATGTTGTTATTCCCGGCAGTGTGACTAAAATCGGGTTTTCTGCGTTCTATGGTTGCGGATCGCTGACAGGCGTTGCGATCCCGGACAGTGTGACTGAAATCAGATCTTCTGCGTTTTATAATTGCAGGTCGCTGACAAGCATTGTGATCCCGGATAGTGTGACATCTATCGGGAGTGCCGCATTCTATGGATGCAGCGGGCTTACGGGTGTCAGAATTTCGAATCGCGTAACTTCTATCAGTGGTGAAACGTTTTGGGGGTGCAGCTCGCTGACAAGTGTTACGCTTCCGGACGGTGCGTCTTCTATTGGTTATGCCGTGTTCTGTGGTTGCAGTGAGCTGACAAGCGTTATAATCGGAAATAATGTTCTTTCCGTCAGATCATCGGCATTTCAGGGTTGCACTAAACTGAAAGCTGTGTTTTATAAGGGGACAGCCGCGCAATGGAATGATATTTCGATCGATGATGATTGTTTAGAAAAGGCAACCCGTTATTATTACAGTAAGAACAAACCGACGGAATCCGGAAATTACTGGCATTATGATACGGACGGTATAACGCCGGTAATCTGGTGAACTGTTGAAAATTTGCTTGCGGCAAATTGACGAACCGCGGCATAAAAGGACATGCCGCGCTGTTCCCCTGAGGGGCAGGCATAAAAAAATACGCCGACTTCGTCGACGTGTTGTGTGTGTATTTTGTATAGGCATAGGGAAATTGCGGTTTCCCGCAAGCGGGAGCCCTCCGCAAAAATTTGCCTGCGGCAAATTGACGAACCGCGGCACAAAAGGGCATGCCGCGGCGTTTCCCTGAGGGGCAGGCATAAAAAAATACGCCGGCTTCGTCGACGTATTGTGTGTTCGGTACAAGCATGGGAAATTGCGGTTTCCCGCAAGCGGGAGCCCTCCGCAAAAATTTGTCTGCGACAAATTGACGAACCGCGGCACAAAAGGGCATGCCGCGGCGTTTCCCTGAGGGGCAGGCATAAAAAAATACGCCGACTTCGTCGACGTATTTTTTTATGGTAGCCCCATGGGGAATCGAACCCCAGTTTTTGCCGTGAGAGGGCAATGTCTTAACCGCTTGACCATGAGGCCATGTATTACCAAGTGCTATTAATTGTAACATATCCGCAGGAAAAATGCAACGATTTGAAAGCAAATTTCTTGTTTTCTCCGAAAAATGTTTTCCCGGAAAATTTCTTGCGTATTTTCAAAACCCGGTCGATGATATATCCCGGGAAACCAACGAGGAAAGCTTGCACGGGAAATGCGTCGGATCCGTCGGAAAATATGCGGACCTTATTCTGTTTTAACGAAAAGCCGAAAACCGTAAAAAATCTCCTGCCTGTGCCGTACGTGGTAAATTTCAACCCGCTGAAAAAGCAGGTGGGTGCGATGCTTGCCGACTCTGACTTCCTGTCATATAGGTCTGCTCAAAGACAACGACCACAGGCTTTGCATATCGGCATAGACAAATCAGCTCCCTAATTTGTGACGTGGATAGAATTACACCCCGCCTCGAACACCGCAGAAAAGATTCTCTACGGCACATATTATAGCAAATCCGCAAAGGAAAGGCAATGGTTTTTATGGCGCAACATTGCGAATTTTAACTTTTTTTTCTGCCTTTCGGAAAATCTTTCCGATCGGATTGACAATGTTGCCGATTTGCGTTACAATTATTTTGAATTGATATTGGCGCAAGATCCGCACGGCGGAACGGGGAGGTTATAATGGAACTTACGGTGCTCGGAAAATACGGACCTTTTCCGCCTGCGGGCGGGAAAACAAGCGGTTATCTGCTTACGATCGGGGAAAAGAAGATCCTTCTCGATTGCGGCGAAGGCGTTTTCTCCGCGTTGCGCGGCGTGACCGATCCTTACGCGCTCGATTGTATCGTGCTTTCTCATTTTCATTTCGATCATGCCTGCGATCTCGGCGTGTTCAATTATTATCTCGAAAATCGGGCAAAAACGGGCGAACCGAAGAAGATCGTTCTGTTCCATCCGGATGACGATTCGCCGTTTGCCGCCGCAATATGCGGGCTTCCGTGGTTTTTGCCTGTCTGTGTGAAGGACGGAACGACGGAAAAGAGGAACGGCGTCGAATTTTCTTTTTTTGCGATGAAACATCCCGTTCCCGCCGTCGGGGTTAAAATTGCCTGCGGAAAGGAAACTTTCGCTTATTCGGGCGATACCAACGTGACCGATCGGCTGATCCCTCTTTTAACGGGGGCGGATCTTGCCGTGCTGGACGGTGCGTTTTCGGAGAAAGACGGTTCTTTGCAAAAGCCGCATATGAGTATTGCCGATTGCGGCGAATATGCGAAAAAGTGCGGCGTTAAGTCGATTATCAGTCATTTTTTACCGACTTATAAAGAGGAGGATATCGTGCGGGAGATCGAAAGACAAGGCTGCATTCCCGCCGAAGAGGGGAAAACATATCGCGTATGAACGAACACGAGGGGGAAATCGCGGGAGCGGGCAGAACGAGAGAAAGACCGATCAATTACAGACCGATTCTGTTATGGGCAACGGCTCTGATCGGAGGGATCGCGTTATGTTCGCTGAGAAGCGACGGAAAATTGAAGAACGTATTTCTCTGCGTCGCGATTCCCGCGGCGCTCCTTTCGATTGCGTTTCCCCTGTGCCGCAAACTTTCGCCGGAAAGAAGAGAACGCGCGTTGTTTTTCGATTTTCTTCTCGCTGCGGCTTTTGTTGCCGCGGGATTCTTCCTGTGTTCCGCTTCGATCTCGGCAATAAGGCGCGGCGAGGTGGAAGACGGGAGATATTCCGTGTGCGGCGAAGTTGTTTCGGTTTCCGTAAAAGACGGCTATAAGTCGATTATCATCGATTCCTGTACGACGGACGGGGTCAAAACGGGAAAGATTTCCGTGAAGACGAAAGATGACGTGCGCCTTTACGACCGCGTGGAATTTACCGCGCGTTTAAGCGCGGCGAGGGAGAAGAATGCCGGGCTTTCTTTTTATTACCGCAATGCCGGCGTGTCTTCGGTTGCGGAAGGCTATCCCTCCGTGAAGGTTTCGGGGAGAAAGGATTCTCTTCCCGCAAAGGTGAACGATTTTCTGTCTGACGTTTTCGGCGAAAGCGAAAACGGAGGCGTTGCCGTAGCTCTTTTGTCGGGCGATCTTTCCGGCGTGGATTACGATACGCTTGAAAATTACCGCATGACGGGGATCGCGCACGTGTTTGCCGTTTCCGGTATGCATGTGGGGTTGCTGTTTACCGCGCTTTCCTTTCTGCTCGGGAAACTTCCCGGGAAGAAGACGATCAAAAGCGTTGCGACTTCTTTCGTTTTATTCTTTTACGCCTATCTGTGCGGAGGCTCGGCGTCGTCTTTGCGCGCAGCCGTCATGTGCTCCGTGCTCGGGGCAAGCCGTGCGCTCGGCGAGAAGTCCGATTCCCTCAACGCGTTCGGGCTTTCGGCGATCGTCACTTTGTTTCTCGATCCCGTCGATCTGTTCACCGTCGGGTTTATGCTTTCCTATGCGGCGTGTTTTTCTCTGATCGTTCTCGCGCCCGCTCTGAAGCGTCGCCTTGCTTTTCTTCCCGATTCGTTTGCTTCCGCTTTGTCCGTTACGGCGGCTGCGGAACTGTTTACCCTTCCGATCGCGATCACTTCGTTCGGAAGGTTTAATTTTATTTCTCTTCTCGTCAATCTTGCGGTGCTTCCCGTGGTTTCGTTTTTGTATTACGGGCTGTGGATCGCATTGTTGTTATATGTTATATTCCCGTTTTATCGGCTTATAGGCGTGAATATTACTTCGTTTTTGTCCGGCGGGATCGACGGGTTTCTGAAAATGACCGGCACGTTTTCTTTTTCGGCGGCGGTGTTTCCGGACGCGGCGTATTTCCCCTGGTATCTGCTTCTGCTTCTTTCGGGCGATTCTGTGAATCTCCCCGAAAAAGCAAAGAATATCTGCCTTTCGCTCACGCTTGTCTTCTTTGCGGCGATCGGGGCGTTTTTCGGGCTGGCGGGTTAGAGACGGATCGGGGCGGCGTATCGTTGTGATGTCCGGACTTCTGCGGAAAGGTTTCCTTTTTTGCGGAAAGGTATTTTTTTCTCTTGCTTTTTTCGGGCGGAAATGATAAAATAAATCCGTCGGTTGCGCCGGACTTCTGTTTTGCGCCGCGGAAAGGGAGAATCATGAAATTCAGAGAACTGAAAAAAAGCCTTGCCGAAGGCGTTAAACCGATTTATCTGATCACGGGGGAAGATTCTTTTTTCATCGAGCGTTCGATCGCACTGATCTGTAACGCCTGTCTCGCGCAGCCCGATCTCAACCTCACCAGGTTTGACGGAAAAGAGCTGAAAGGAGAGACGGAAAAGCTTGTTTCCGCTCTTTTGAGTTATCCTTTCATGAGCGAAAAAAGGGTGGTTCTCGTAAAAGAGTATTATCCGCTTGCGCAGGATCTGAAGAAGCTGGCTTCTTATTTTTCTTCCCCGTGCGAAACGACGGTGTTTCTGATCGCAGATTCTTCTCCGTGCGAGGGGGTCGCGAAACAGAGCAACGTGACGATTGTCGATTGTGCGAAAGGGGATATTTCTCTGCTTGCGGGGTGGATCCGTGTGCGCGCCGGAAAAGACGGCGTGTCTTTCGAAGACCGTGCGACTGGGCTTCTGATCGATTATTGTCAGTCGGACATGACCCGTATCGCGGGCGAAACGGAAAAACTGATCGCCTATGCCGGGAACGGCGGAACGGTCACCGCGGAAGACGTTACTTTGCTCTGTGCGAAAGAGACGGAATACGGCATTTTCGAAGCCGTCGATTTTATTGCCTTCCGCAGATACGAAAAGGCATACGCGGCGTTTACCGAAATGCTCGAAGGGGGAGACGGGCAGAAGCTTTTCGCTTCGTTGTATCACTATTTCAGACGGATGCTTTACGTTTCCGTTTCGAAAGGGACGAACGCGGAACTTGCGGCTTGTCTTAAGGTGAAGGAATTTGCGGTGAAAAAGTCACGCGAGCAGGCGGCGCGGTTTTCTCCCAGAAGGCTGAAATCGGTCGTGGACAAACTCGCCGAATACGACGCGAAGTTCAAAAGCGGCGAAGTTTCGGCGGACAGCGCGATCTGGAACGGTATTTTCGAAATTTTGGTCGGTTAACCCGGGCAGCTTACGGGCGCGGGCTATCTGCGGATAAAGCCTTGTACGGAAATAATAAACGGAAATAGTAACATTTTTCGTGATCTTTTCCGCGCGCGGGAAGCAGGCAAAAATAAAAAATGAAAACGAAAACGCTTTGCGCCGATGCTATTTTTCCGGTGCGGCGCATATGTTATTAAGGAGAAATCGTATGGATAGCTTTAAAACCTTCGCGGAGAAGGCGAGCGCGGCATTCACGTCGTCGCCGGTGCAAGCCGTACTGACGATCGCCGTATTGTTTCTGGTCATTCTGTACGCGTTGAGCGTGATGGAGAAAAACAACGCGGGCGGGCTTGTCATCGTGTTTATCGTGTATGTGCTTTTAACGGGCATCGTTTTCATGATGCTGAAAACAGACAACACGCCCGGGGTGATATACTTTATGATCCCGTTGCTGTTTATCCTGGCGGTCGTCGTACTGTTCGCCACGGAAATTAAGCGGGATATCTGGGATATCGGCAATAAAAAAGGGTTGGAGATCAGACACGTGGAAAAAGGCGTGGCGGGAGATCCTAACGTGAACGTCTGTATCGACGAGATCGTGAAGGCTTTGCAGAATATGTCCAAAAACGACGTCGGCGCCCTGATCATTCTCGGAAACGGCAACCTGCCCAAAACGGTGATTGACAGCGGCGTGGTGATCGATTCGGATATTTCATCCGCATTGATCGAAAGTATTTTCTTCCCGAAAACCCCCCTTCACGACGGGGCGATGGTCATCAACGGATCCCGCATTCAGGCGGCGGGGTGCTTCCTTCCCCTTTCGCAGGAGATCAATCTGCCGCAGGATCTCGGAACGCGCCACCGCGCGGGCATCGGCATTACGGAAACCATCAACGTGACTTCTCTCATCGTTTCCGAAGAAACGGGGATCATTTCGATCGCGCAGGGCGGAAAAATCAAGCGTTATGCCGATTCCGAAATGCTTCGCCAGACGCTGAAGGAATATTATTGGCAGGATCTTCTCGGAGAGAAGCAGTAATTCGTTTTACGGCGAAAATCGGAGGTAACGAGCAATGAAAAACGAAACGAACGAAAAAAGAAAACCCGGCGCGGGAAAGGTGATCTTTACCGTGATCATCGCTGCCGTGCTTGCCGTATTTGTTTACGTGGTCATGAAATATTGATGATCGTGGCGAAATTCGGCGGCTCGTCGCTTGCTTCTGCGGAAGAAATGGCGACGGCAGCCATGCGGCTACGGGAGATAAATCGGGCGGAAGCGATCGTCGTATCCGCGGGCGGGGCGCGCGGGCGCGAACCGAAAATCACCGACATGCTGATCGGGGCTTACGGAAAAATTTCGCGGGGCGAGGACTTGCGGAAAAGTCTGATGCCTTTTATCGTGCGGGCGGCGGACGTTACGGAAAAACTGAAACTGAATATCGATTGTATGAAAATACTCGGAGAAATCGAGCGCGGGTTTGCTTGTCAGCCTACGCTCGATTTTTTGATTTCGCGCGGGGAAGCCGTCTGGTCGGAGCTGTTTGCCTCTTATATCGGTTACGCCCGTGCGGAAGCCGCCGACGTCATGCGGTTCGGAACAAGCGGAGCGTTCGACGCCGAACTGTCCGAACTTCTGATCCGCGAAAAATACCGGGAAAAGGGAAGGTTTGTGATCGGCGGGTTTTACGGCGCGGATGCGGACGGCAGAATCAGAACCTTTTCCCGCGGGGGAAGCGATTATACGGGGGCTGTCGTCGCGAGGGCTTTGCGGGCGGACGTATACTATAATTTTACCGACGTGGACGGCTTTTACGACAGCGACCCCAAACGCAATCCGTCCGCATCCGTTCTGCCCGAGATCTCCTTTGACAACGCGCGGAGGCTCGGCGAGTTCGGCGCGGGAGTTTTGCACCCGGACAGCGTACTTCCCCTTGTCGGCACGGGGATCTCCGTGCGCGTGGAGAATACTTTTCGAAAAGCGATCGGAACAACCGTGAAAGAGGAGTGCAAATCCGACTGTCGCGCGGCGGCGTTTCTTCCGGACTGTTTTTATGTAAGATTGCGCACACCGGGAAAAGGGAGAACTTTTCTGAAAAAATGCGCGGAAATTTCGGGAAAACAAGCGGATTTTTATTCTTTCTCATTCCTCGAGGACGAGGCGGAATTTATCGGAAAGGCGCGCGGCGCGGGCGCGGCGGATTTGTTCTCCGATTTCGGCGCGTCCGGCGCGGAAATCATTTCTCCCGTGCGGTTACTCTTTGTCCCTTCGAGAGAGCTTGGAGTGAAAATTTCCCATTTTATCGAAAAAAATAATGTTTGCGTTCTCTCGGAAAGGCTCGGAAAACACGGGCTGACGATCTGCGTTGCGGAGGATAATGCCGACGCCGCGGAAAAGGCGTGTTATCAAATTCTTTCAGGCAACGGCTTTTCGGAATAAGAAATATATTTTATTGTACCGTCATATTCTTATCACAATCGTTTGTTATACTATGGGTACATTCATTAGCCCATAATCCCCCCTTAATTTTGGCGGCTGTAACTTCGGTTACGGTCGTCTTTTTTTGTCCGCGTATCCGGCATCGCCGCTTTCCGGGATTCAAAGGCGGGTCGGAAAGGTTGAAGATAACACAAATCGTCGCGTATTTTTGTAAAATATGCGGCAGATAAAAAACCCTCTTGCAACGTGATAGGTGCCCCAAAAGTCGGAAACTTCAGGGGGCATATCAATGGCTGCAAGAGGGTTCTTTTTCGTCTGTTATTAATTCCGGCTTTCGTCGGAAGGCTGCGTTTCCGATTCCGCTTTCGCGTCTGTCTTTTCCGGAGTTTTCTCTTTTTTGGAGAAGAGGGAGAATTTCGATTCCGTTCCGGCGAAAAGCCGTTTGATATTCGCTTTGTGGCGATAGGTCATCAGAAGTACTGCGAGAACGACGCAGACAAACGTTGCGACGTTCATCGTTACCCATCCCCCTTCGAAACCGAAACAGGCGAGGGAGATCGGGCAGGAGAATCCCGCGACGATCACCGAAAGGGACATGAACCTGACGGTAAAAAGCAGGGTGAGCATGATGACCGTGGCGATCAGCGCGACGCGCCAGTCGATAAACCAGATCGCCGCGGCGGCAACGAGAAATCCTTTTCCGCCTTTGAAGCGATACCATACGGGGTAAGAATGCCCGAGCATGGCGAAAAGCCCGGTGTATGCGACGCCGAATTGACCTTCGCCGAAATAACGACCGAACAGCCATTTCGCAAGCCCGCATACAAGCGCGGATTTTCCGATATCGAGAAAGAAAACGAACCAGGCATATTTACTGCCGAAAACCCGTTTGAAATTCGTAAACCCCGGGTTTTTGCTGCCGACGGTACGGATATCTTTATGATAGATCAGGTTGGAAAGGACGATCGCGGGGTTGATGCCTCCGATCAGATACGCCGCGACCGGAAAGAGGGCGAGAAAGGCGGCGGAAAGGGCTATGGTTCCTTCATGAAACATGGTTCGTTTCTCCTTTGTGTTTGTCGTTCATGACGGCGAACAGGCTGCGGAGACGGATCGTGACCGCCCCCATATTGGAAATTTCGTCGATTTTAAGCTGCGTGTAAACCTTGCCCGAGTCTTCGATGATCGAACGGACTTCGTCCGTGGTGATCGCGTCGACTCCGCAGCCGAACGAAACGAGCTGAACGAGGGCGATATCGAGATCGGACGGTGCCTCCGCGACGAATTTTGCCGCGGCGTAAAGCCTTGCGTGGTACGTCCACTGGTTGCGGACCTTTACGGGGAAGGGGGCAACCTTATCCGATAATCCGTCTTCCGATACGACGTACGCGCCCATGCCGGCGATGAGAGAGTGGATCCCGTGGTTGATCTCGGGATCGACGTGATACGGTCTGCCGGCAAGCACGATGACCGGTTTTCCTTCTTTTTTCGCCCGCTCGACGTATTCTGCCGCCGTTTTCCGGATCGAGGAGAGATAACCGTCGTATTCGGCATAAGCCGCGGCGGCGGCGAGAGAGATCTCTTTCGCCGTGAAGTTTAAGCCGTGCCCGGCAAAAACCGCGCGCACCCGCTTTGCAAACTGCTTTTTGTCGGCAAGGCTTAAAAAGTCGCAGATAAAACTCGATTCGTCAAGCCCCGGCACGTTCATTTTAAGCACCTGCGGATAATAGGCGACGACCGGGCAGTTGAAGTGGTTGAGACCTAAGCCTTCGTCGATATTGTAACTCATGTCGGGATAGAAAATGAAATCGGGTTTTTGCTCCAGAAGCCACTCTATATGTCCGTGAACGAGCTTTGCCGGGTAGCATGCGGTATCCGAAGGAATGGTGTGCTGTCCTTTTGTGTACAGATCGCGCGTGGAGAAAGGGGACACGATCACGTTGAATCCGAGGCGGCTTAAGAAAGTATGCCAGAAGGGGAGAAGTTCGTAAAAATTCAACGCCATGGGTAATCCGACCGTCTTGCCGTTTCCCGTTTTTTCGTTCTTTTTGTAAGCGGAAAGAAGGGAGAGTTTATATTCGTACAGATCGGGTTCCGATTTCGTCGCCGCCTTGCCCAGTCCCTTGGAACAGCGGTTGCCCGCGATGAATACTCTTCCCTTTCCGAAATTGTTCACCGTGAGATTGCAGTGATTGGTGCACCCCTGACAGGTAACGCTTTTCACGTCGTGAACGAAAGTTTTCAGCTCTTCCGCCGAAAGAAGAGAAGAAGTTTCTTTTCTGTGCGAAAGGGCATAGAGGGCGCAGCCGTAAGCTCCCATCAGCTCCGCAAGGGCGGGGCGGATGACGTTCGAGCCGATCTCCTGTTCGAAAGCGCGCAGTACGGCGTCGCTTTTGAACGTGCCGCCCTGAACGACTACGTTTTTGCCGAGGTTTTTTCCGTCCGAACAACGGATCACTTTATATAAGGCGTTTTTCACCACGCTGACGGCAAGCCCCGCGGCGATGTTTTCTACCGACGCGCCGTCCTTCTGCGCCTGTTTTACCGAGCTGTTCATGAATACCGTACAGCGGGAGCCGAGATCTACGGGGTGATCGGCAAACAGTGCGAGACGGGCAAATTCCGCCGGCGTATAGCCGAGCGCGGATGCGAACGTCTGCAAAAAAGAACCGCATCCGGAGGAGCAAGCCTCGTTCAGGTACAGACTGTCGATCGCGTCGTTACGGATTTTAAAGCACTTGATGTCCTGCCCGCCGATGTCGAGAATGAAGTCCACGTTCGGGCGGAATTTTTTGGCGGCGGTGTAATGCGCCACCGTTTCCACGATGCCGAAATCGACGCCGAAAGCGTTTCGTATCATATTTTCGCCGTATCCCGTTACCGCGGACGCGACGATTTTCACGTCGGGATAGTCCCGATAGATCTCCTCGAGATATTTTTTTACGAGGGGAACGGGATTGCCGTTGTTGGAGGAATAAAAGGGGCGGAAAATGTTGCCGTCCGCGTCGGATAAAAGCAGTTTTACCGTAGTGGAACCGGCGTCGATCCCGAGCGCCATTTCTTTTTTCGGCTCGGAAAGTTCGGAGATCCCTTCCTGCGCCTTTTCGTGGCGAAGGCGGAATTCTTCGTATTCTTCTTCCGAACGGAAGAGGGGATCGACGTTGCGGAAAGCGATCTCTTTCGACTTGCGGTTGAAAACTTCCGTGATCTCGTCGGCGTTGAGGGGTTTTCCCACGCTCGCAAAGCACGCGCCGAGGGCAACGTAATAAAGGGAGTTTGCGGGAAGAACGCCGTTTGATCTCAGAACTTCGTCAAAGGCTTTTCTGAGATAGGGGAAGAAGGTGAGCGGACCGCCGAGATAGAGAACGTTGCCTTTGATCTCGCGCCCCTGAGCGAGCCCCGCTACCGTCTGCGAAACGACGGCGTGGAAAATGCCTGCGGCGATGTCTTCTCGTCTCGCCCCCTGATTCAGAAGGGGTTGCACGTCGGACTTGGCGAATACGCCGCAACGGGAAGCGATGCAGTAAACCTTCTGCGCCCGTTCGGCAAGTTCGTTCAGTTCGGTCGGAGTCACCTTCAGAAGGGACGCCATCTGGTCGATGAAAGCGCCCGTTCCGCCTGCGCACGTGCCGTTCATCCTCATTTCGAAACCGCCGGTCAGAAAGAGGATCTTCGCGTCCTCGCCGCCGAGTTCGATCACGACGTCCGTTCCCTTCTGCAGGTTTTTGACGGCGATCTGTTCGGCGTAAACTTCCTGTACGAACGGCAGATCGGATTTTTCCGCGATCCCCATTCCCGCCGAACCGGACAATGCGACGGAGAACGCTTCGTTTCCGAATTTTTCTATCAAGTCGGCGGCGATCTCCGAAATTTTTTCCGGGATACGGGATAAATGCCTTTTATAAACGGAATAAAGTATATTCTTGTTTTCGTCTAAAACCACGCATTTCAAAGTGGTCGAGCCGACGTCAAGCCCCAGCGATTTCACGTTCCGAATCCTCCTCTTCCGTTTTTTGTTCTTTTTTCTGCCGCTCTTCCTCTTCCTCGTCGGCGATCGCGAGCATCAGCTTGATCCTGTTTTCCTGGTTTACTTTGGATGCGCCCGCGTCGTAATCGACGGGGAAAATATTTGCGTCCGGATACAGCTCGCGGAGCTTTCGGATCGTGCCCTTCGCCACGATATGGTTGGGAAGGCATCCGAAAGGCTGTGCGCACACGATATTGGTGTATCCCTTTTCGATCAGCTCGCAGACTTCGCCCGGAAGAAGCCATCCTTCGCCCATCTTTACGCCGCGGTCGATCACGGTGTCCGCAAGCTGTTTCACCCTTTCGAAAGAGACGGGCGCAACAAATTCCGGATAGGGCTTAAGTGCCTCTATAAGGTCGTTATCCCACTTATCTCCCAGCTTTTCGACCTTTTTCCCGAGGAATACGTTCGAGCGTTTTCCGCCGTAGTACAGATAGTCCGTTTCGTTGTTTGCGAAGCAATACTGGAAGAAACCGAGCACGCCGGGAACCATGTATTCGCATCCCTGCGACAGCAGGAATTTTTCAAGCCCGTTATTGCCGAACGAGGAATACTTTACGTAAATTTCTCCCACGATCCCCACTTTTTTCAGCTTTTTGTCTTCCCGCTCGATCTCGTGGAAATCTTTGGCGATCGCCGCGAGATTCTTTCTCATCGATCTTCCCGTAAGCCCTTTTTTGCGGCGGAACTGCGACGTGAGCTCCGTTACCCATTTTTTCACGAGCTTTTCGGTGTCGCCTTTATGTACCTCGTAGGGGAGCGTCTGGTTTTTCAGGAGAAGGAGCATGTCTCCGTATACGATGGAGCGCATGGCGCAAAGGATCATCAGCGGGGTGATTTTGAAACCGCTGTATTTTTCGAATCCGCCGAAACTGAGGGAAATTACGGGTACGTATTCCATCCCCATGTTTTTAAGGGCTTTGCGGAGAAGGCAGATATAGTTGGACGCGCGGCAACCGCCGCCCGTCTGAAACTGAATGAGGGCGCACTTGTGCGGATCGTAATCGCCGCAGGTCAGGGCGTAAAGCTGCTGCCCGACCGTGCATACGGCGGGGTAACACATATCGTTGTGAAGATATTTCAGACCCGTGTCGATCACTTTTTTCCCTTCGTAGTCGAGAACTTTGAAGTTATAGCCGAACTGCCGGAAAATTTCCGAGATCAGCTCCATATGGGTGGGGAAGATCCCGGGGGACAGAATGGTATATTCTTTTTTCATCTGCGGCGTAAAATCTATCGTCATAATTTATCCGATTAACCTGCCTGTAAGTCGATTATTTCTGTATTTTGCATTTTTTCCGCCCGAGGGCGCGGGAGAAAAATAAAAATTTCCCGTCAAAAAGAAATGGGGAATTATCGAAATTCCCCATCATACGCTGTTTATTATATCATTTTTTTCCGGAAATGTAAACTGACAAAGCCCGCGTTATGCCCAAATTTAGGACAAACGCGGAAAATTGTCCTAATCCGGATGCATTCCCGCTTATTTTTCTCCGCGCGCGGCGCATTGTTCGGACATGTCTTTTAAAATTCCGCAGAAAAGATCGATGATCTCGTGATAACCTTCCACGATATCGTCCGTCATGTCGCTTTTCGACCACAGAATGCAAAGCCCGAACAGCTGGCATTGCAGAAAGTGTATGAACCCCTGTTTTTCCTTATCCGGCAGGGGGTACTGTTTGGTCATTTCGGCAACGAAAGTATCCGCCGTGTGGTTGCACATTTTCAGGATGAAATCCTCGTAGTATTCCCGGTCGACGGAATTGTAAATATGATAGATCGCTTTTTTATTGACCTGACTGTAACGGTACGCCATGGCGATCGTTCCCCCGATGGAGTCGAGGGTCTGATTTTCGCGGATCAGCGTGTCGAGCAGTTCTTTGATCACCACTTCGAGCAGTTCCGGAACGTCTTTGAAATGATAGTAAAACGTATTTCGGCTGATCCCGCATTCCCCGATGATCATTTTAACCGTGATCTTGTTCAGGGGTTTCTGGTTCAGCAGTCTGATGAAAGCCTTTTTAATGGCTTCCTGCGTATAATTCGGCAAGGATTGTCCTCCTTTCGTCGAAGACGGGAATCGCAAAGAACGGGAAATCGGGCAAAACGCCTGTTTTCTGTCCGTTACGGTTGATTTTGCATTAAAGAACGATCTTCACGTGCGTTTTTTTGCCTTTGTGCAGAACGAACGATCCCGCGGATAAAACGTCTGCGGATAAATTCACGGTGTCTGCCGTCGCTTTGTCGTTTCCGACGGAAACGCCGCCCGCGTCCACGAGCCGTCTCGCTTCGCTTTTTGATTTGCAGATATTCGCCGCTATCATGATGTCGAGAAGATTCGTCATGCCGTGCGCTTCGAAAACGGGCATGTCTTCTTCGTTGCCGCCGAAAGCGGCTCTCGCCTGTTTCTGCGCGAGAAGGGCTTTTTCTTCGCCGTGCACGAGTTTCGTCACCTCGAAAGCAAGGCGTTCTTTCGCGGCGTTCATGCGTTCGTCGTTATGGGTGGTAAGCTCCGCGATCTCTTCGAGATCCATAAAGGTGAGAAGTTTCATGCACTCGGCAACCTTTACGTCTTCCACATTGCGGAAATACTGATAGAAATCGTAAACGGAACACTTGTTTTCGTCAAGCCACAGCGCGCCTTTCTGGGTTTTGCCCATTTTTTTGCCTTCGCTGTTTAAAAGCAGGGTGCAGGTCATGCAGAAGGCGTTTTTCTTTTCTTTTCTGCGGATCAGATCCACGCCGGCAAGCATATTCGACCACTGATCGTCGCCGCCGAGTTCGAGCATACATCCGTATTTGCGGTTTAACACGAGGAAATCGTATCCCTGCATCAGCATGTAATTGAACTCGAAGAAGGTGAGCCCTTTTTCCATGCGCTGTTTGAAACATTTTGCCGTAAGCATTTCGTTTACGGAGAAATAAACGCCGATATCGCGGAGAAAGTTTACGTAATTCAGATCGAGCAGCCAGTCCGCATTGTTGGCGATGATCGCGCCGTTTTCCCCTTCGAAGGAAATGAAACGCTGCATCTGTTTTTTGAAGCAATCTATATTATGATCGATGGTTTCCCTCGTCATCATCTGCCGCATGTCGCTTCTGCCGGAAGGGTCGCCGATCATGCCGGTGCCGCCGCCGAACAGGGCGATCGGTTTGTGCCCGAATTTCTGCATCCATGCCATCGCCATAATGGGAATATAATGCCCGATATGCAGACTGTCCGCCGTCGGATCAAAGCCTACGTAAAAAGGCACGCTTTCGGTTCCGAGGAGCTTACGAAGGTCGTCTTCGTAAATGGTTTGTTTGATAAAACCACGTTCGGTCAATACGTCAAATACACTTTTCATCAATACAATTCCTTTTAAAAGCGAAAGCCACGATCCGAAAGAGACAGCTTTAAGGCTTGACGGGGTTCAGATCTCTCCCGGCTGTCGGCGCGCTTTCCGATGAATACTGTTATTTTACCATGAAACGCAAAGAAAAGCAATCGAAAAACGGCGGATTCCGTTTTTACGCTAAAAAATCTTCCTTTTTACGGTTTGAAAGCGGGAACGCCGTGTATGTTTCCGGATCTTTCGGGGCAAAAGCATCGAAAATTTTATGCGGAAACAAACCGTTTGAAAAAGGAAACGTCTGACGGTAAAACGCGTGAGCAAAAAAGGAGAGAAAATTTTTTAGTAAATATTGACAGGGCAACCGTGTATGCTAAAATAAATGAAAGGAGAAATACGGGACATGAAAAAAACATTGAAGGCGGTATCGGTTACGGCGATCGTACTTTCGTGCGTTATGTTGCTGAGCGCGTTTGCGATATGGTTGCGTGTCGGCAATACGGGGGAAGTGATCGAAGAAGCTCCGTTTTACAGCTTGCAGGCAGCGTATAATAAGGGGTTGATTACAAGATCGGACGTCAAAGCGATTGTGCAAAAAAAGAAAACCCGGGAAGACACGGGTTTAGACGATGAAAAGAAATCCGCAATCGAACAGGCGTACAGGTCTCGATATCGTTTTGAGGATGTGGAGATTTACTGTTTCGGCGTTTACGGAAACAGCGTCGCTTTTGTAAACAGAGCGGTGTTGGCTGCAGCGGTTTACCGGACGGAAACCGTTGCCGGCGTCACGATCGGATACGGAAGTTCCCAAAGAATTCTGATCTGGAACGAAAGGGGCAGATAGAGGATGAAAAAGGAATTAAAAGATTTGATAATTACGGCGATCGTGATGGTCGTTATCATCGGCGGCGCGTTCGGTGCGTGGGAAATCGTAAGATATCGTAACCGACCGAAGTATTCTTTCCGGTCTCTGTTCGTCTATATCGATGCGGATTATAAAAACGAGTTTCTGAATCGTGAATTTTCTCCCGAAGACCTCGGGGCGGAATATGCGGAAAATATCCGCTATGAATGCTGGGTCGATAAAGGAAACGGGGAAACGCGGGGATATGGCGTTTTGTATGTGGAATTAAAAACAACCGACAAACGCCGTTATAAACGAGCGGTCAAAGCCTTCGGGGCTTTACCGTTCGTGCTGAAGACGGTGAAGAACCCGTTTGTTCCCGTTCAGGCGCAGAGAGGAGGCGTGACAATATGAAAAGAAAGAGCGTGATTTTCAATATCGTGATCCCGATCTGCTTTGCGCTGTTTTTCGCTTTGCCCGCGTGTGTGGAATACGGACACGAATATCATCTGACGGTTACGGGCGGAAACGGTGCTCTGTATGCGGTGTGGGGCGATTCCGCCCCGGAAAACGATACAAAGTACGAGGGTCCGACGTTTTCGCTCAGAGACGGGAAAGGGACAAACGTCGGTTTAAAATTTATTGCCGTTCCGGACGAAGGTTACCGCGTGAAAGAATGGCGATGCAACGGGCTTTCTTTCGATACGCAGTCCGAAGTTTTTTATCTTCCGGAAACCGTTTACGCGGGCGTCGTGTATATCGGGGTGGAATTTGAAATCATCCGGAATGATTGACGGGGATTTCCGGAAATACCCGGGCAGAGGTCCGGAAAAACCTGGCGGATAAGTCCGCGGGCTCCGGTCTGGCGGAGAGAAAAACGGGACATAAAAAAACTTTAAAAGATTTTTCGGAAAAATTACAGGCGAACGATTGAAAAACTTTTTTCTTTGTGGTATACTGAAAAAGTAAGTTATTTATTAACGGAGGATATATCATGCAATATTCAAACGAAGTAGAAAATATGGTTTGTATTGCGAAAGGTCCTAAGCACGGACCCGCTCCCATTCCCGAAGAGGGCAAGTGGATCGAAGCAAAACAGATTACGGATATCAGCGGTTTCACGCACGGCGTGGGCTGGTGTGCTCCTCAGCAGGGTGCCTGCAAACTCAGCCTTAACGTGAAAAACGGCGTGATCGAAGAAGCTCTTATCGAAACGATCGGTTGTTCCGGTATGACGCATTCCGCGGCTATGGCTTCGGAAATCCTTCCCGGCAAAACCATTCTCGAAGCTTTGAACACCGACCTTGTGTGCGACGCGATCAACACCGCGATGAGAGAACTTTTCCTTCAGATCGTTTACGGCAGAACGCAGTCCGCTTATTCGGATGACGGGCTTGTTGTCGGCGCAGGTCTCGAAGACCTCGGCAAAGGGCTTCGTTCGCAGGTCGGCACGATGTACGGCACGAAATCGAAGGGCACGAGATACCTTGAAATGGCGGAAGGCTATGTTACGAGAATGGCTCTCGACGAAGATATGCAGGTCATCGGTTACGAATTCGTTTCCCTCGGCAAAATGACCGACTTCATCAAGAAAGGCATGTCTCCCGACGAAGCGTATCAGAAAGCCATGGGGCACTACGGCAGATTCGAAAACGCTTACAAGTATATTGATCCGCGTAAGGAATAAGGAGGTGCGTTATGTCATTATTCGAAGGATATGAAAGAAGAATCGAAAAAATCAACAAAACTTTGAAAGAATACGGCATTTCTTCGGTAGAAGAATGTAAAGAGATCTGCCTTTCCCACGGGATCGATTGCGATGATATCGTAAGAAGCACGCAGCCTATCTGCTTCGAAAACGCCGTCTGGGCGTACACGGTAGGCGCGGCGATCGCCATTAAGAGCGGCGCGAAGAAAGCAGCGGACGCGGCGGCTAAGATCGGCGTGGGGCTGCAGTCTTTCTGCATTCCCGGTTCCGTTGCCGAAAACAGAAAAGTCGGTCTCGGACACGGCAACCTCGGCGCGATGCTTCTTTCCGACGATACCGATTGTTTCTGCTTCCTTGCGGGGCATGAATCGTTTGCGGCGGCGGAAGGCGCGATCAAGATCGCTCTGAACGCGAACACCGTGAGACAGAAACCGTTGAGAGTTATTCTGAACGGTCTCGGCAAAGACGCCGCTATGATTATTTCGAGAATCAACGGCTTCACCTATGTGGAAACTACGTTCGATCCTTATACCGAAAAGGTTACGGTCGTTTACGAAAAGGCGTATTCCGACGGCCCGAGAGCAAAAGTAAAATGCTACGGTGCGGATAACGTTCCGGAAGGCGTTGCCATCATGAAACTGGAAAACGTTTCCGTTTCCATCACCGGTAACTCCACCAATCCCACGAGATTCCAGCATCCCGTTGCGGGCACCTATAAGAAATGGTGCGTGGAAAACGGCAAGAAATATTTCTCCGTTGCTTCCGGCGGCGGTACGGGCAGAACCCTTCACCCGGATAACATGGCGGCAGGTCCTTCCAGCTACGGCATGACCGACACGATGGGCAGAATGCACTCCGATGCGCAGTTTGCCGGATCTTCGTCCGTTCCCGCACACGTGGAAATGATGGGTCTCATCGGTATGGGCAACAACCCCATGGTCGGCGCGACGGTCGCGGTTGCGGTTGCCGTCGAAAAGGCAATGAACAAATAATTTTAAATCGATTTTAAAAACCCGCAAGCTTTGTCGTAAATTACGGCAGGGTTTTCGGGTTGTATCGTCGAAGTGAATTCCGATAGGGATTTTTGCCCCGCAGGCAAAGCGTTTTCGCTTTCCTGCGGGGTTTTTTTATTATTTTCGGCTTTGCCCCTTGCTTTGTTTGTAAACGTATTGAAAAGGATAGAAATATGTTCTGTCACCCTGAGCCGACTACCTTGCCCGGCTGATGAAGGATCTGTTTTTTGTCATCCCGAGCCTTGCCATATATCGGTATATGGGTAAAATCTTCCTCGTCATTCTGACCCAGCCCGCTTGACAGACCCGGGAAGAATCTGAGGAAAGGTGGTATATCTTGTCATCCTGAGCGTTGCCCCTTGCGCGGCTTACTTTTTATATGCCTTGTCATTCTGATCCTGCTCCTTGCCCGGCTGATGAAGGTTCTGTTTTTTGTCATCCCGAGCCTTGCCCCGTATATCGGCATATGGGTAAAACCTTCCTCGTCATTCTGACCCAGCCAGCCTGACGGACCCGGGAAGAATCTGAGGAAGGGGTAGTATGTCTTTTCATCCTGAGCCTTGCCCCGTAGCCCTACCTGCGAAGGTGGATTCCCCCGTTGAGACGGGGTAAACTTCCCCGATAGCGGGGAAGATGTCGGCTTTGCAGGCAAACAGGGGCGCGTCCTGCAAAGAAGTGGCTGACGAAGTCAGACAAAAGGGGGCGCCCCCGCCGGGGGTCTCAAGGCATATTCCCGTAATTGCAAAACCATATCATTTTGAGATCCTTCCCGGGTGTGCTTTTTCTGTAGGGTCAGGATGACAAAATGATATGGTTTTACGTATCAAAATCAAAAGAAAAGATAGAGGATCGTCAAAAAGCCATTCTCGTCATCCTGAGCCGACCTCTTGCCCGGCTTGCGAAGGATCTGAGAATGGCATTCTTTTATTTCTCTTCCCCTCACCTTTCTTGGATTCTTCCAGAGCCCGTCAGGCAGGTCGGGTCAGAATGACAAGAAAGGCAAGTCGGGTTAGAATGACAAAATGATATAATATATGACTATATAAAATCGGTTTTGACCGTCGATACGGGGAAAATCTTCCGGCGTTGCAATGCTTTTGGTAAAAATCGGCAAAATCAAGGGTATTTTCACATTTCTTCTTCTGTGAAAATGCTCCTATAAGTCGATTATCGCGTTATTATTCTGCCTTATCGTCAAAAATATGCACACACGAGACTTAATTGTGTGATAATTTTGTGTTTTTGCATTTTTAAGGAAAAATAGCAAAAAATCGGTTTTGCTACAAAACGCAACCAAACGCAACCAAAAAAGTGACAGACTTTTTCAAAAGTTTATGGTATAATATAAGCGAGGAAACTTGCTTGCAAGGGTTTCCGAGCGCAATATTTCAACGGGAACGGCGGTTTGGCGAAGACAAAGCGCGTGGCAACGGCAGTTGCCGACAAAATTATATTTTGTCACGTTTCAATGTTATAATTAAAGCGAAAATCTTTCTTGCAAGGGTTTCCGGACGCAGAATTTCAACGGACACGGCGATAAGGAAACTTGTTTTCCAAGAAAATAAATCCAGGAGGAAAAATGAAAATTAAGAAGGCACTTACGGCAATCGCTCTGTGCTTCGTGCTTGTGTTTGCAAGCATGCTATGCGGGTGCGGAACGACAGACAACAAAACAGACGAGCACCAAAAATATAATGTGACAATACAACTTGTCAACAATTTCGGAAACGAATGGGTCTTCACTCCGGATATCGAAGAGATGTCTGCTACCTTTGATTATACGGGGGAAGAAATGCGAATTTGGGTGGATAAATATAATTTACCTGACCATCCAGAATGGAAGGATGTTTGGCTTTCACCGAATGGGGGGTAGTGGTGGTAACTTTTTTTATGGAAGTATTTTATACGGAGATGGGGAAAAGTGGATTAAGGAAGTGAAAACAATTTGTGATCGCGGAATTTATAATGTGCTCATTGAAGCCGCAGGTTCCTCATCGATTTGGAATCAACGTTTTGTTCATTTAATTATTACGATTAAATAGAAATTCGGTTATAATAAAGATTCCGGTTTTAAAGAGGCATTAACGGGGATGAAAACTAAGTGGAATACTTCCCGGTATACGGGGAAGACGGTTGGTGAATTAAAAACGGCTTCGTTTCAGGAAAATGTACTTGATTTTCGTCTCGATATGGAATATTTCCGATAACGCTTATCCGACGTTAAAAATAATAATAGACACAGACCTTTTCCCCGATTAAAACAGAAATTGCAAATTGCAGGTGGACGAAGGTCTTGCATTGAAAAAAGTCGCCGAAATTAAGGGATGTCGTAAAATTATGCCAAGTTAAGAGGGACTATAAAAATTCGCCAAATTAAGGGTAGGCTTTTTAAGAAAAGCCAAGGGATACAAAAAGCACGGTATCAGCTCCGTGCTTTTTGTTTTGGTATTTTGGTTGAAATGGTTTGTTTATCGGCTTATAGGGGGGGGATTTTATGGGCACGAATGGTATTTATGGCAAATATGTCTTGTCATCCTGATCCTGCCTCTTGCTCGGCTGATGAAGAATCTGAAGGCATATCTTTTGCAATCAGAAAAGACATATCATAATCAAACCTGCAACTATTTCATTCTTTCGGATAACCGCTTTTTCTTTTTCGAAGAGGAGACAACTGCTTTCCGAGTCCGTTTTCTCCTCTGTAGCCGGGAAAAATTCGGATTGGTTAAGCCTTAGCCGTGCCTTTTCCGCATCTTCCGGTAAATACTCGCTTG